>NZ_NOXV01000203.1 GCF_002251835.1 Flavobacterium cyanobacteriorum | reverse complement strand
TAAGTTTGATAGTGTTAAATTTTATTTAGGACAGGATTGTTTTTAAACCATTTGCCGTAACTATAGTCAAACTGCTAAAAAATTTCCTCTTTTGGAAGACGAAAAAGTATTTATAAGACAATTACTCCATCCTGAAACGCAAAATTTGGCTTTCAGGCAGCTTGTTGCGCAATATAGCAGGCCACTTTACAGCCATATACGCAATATTGTGATAAGCCATGATGATGCTGACGACGTGCTGCAAAATACGTTTATTAAAGTTTTTCAGCATTTAAAAGGCTTTAAAGGCGAAAGCAGGCTTTTTTCATGGATGTATCGTATTGCTACCAATGAAGCGATAACTTTTATAAGCAAAAAAGCCAATAAGGCAGGTATAACCAGTGAAGAAGTTCAGCAGAAAGCACTGGAAAAGCTGCCTGCCGATGAGTATTTTGAAGGAGACGCTATACAACTAAAACTGCAAAAGGCGGTAGCCCAATTACCTGAAAAACAGCAGCTGGTATTTAAAATGAAGTACTTTGAGGACATGAAGTATGAAGATATTTCAGAAATACTCGGCACATCAGTCGGGGCACTTAAAGCATCCTATCACCATGCTGTTAAAAAAATAGAAGATTATATAAATAATGCTTAAACCCTTATAAAAGATTTTAGTCTAACATATATGGAATTATTTGATAAAGATAACCGCCCTGCTATAAAAACAGGCTTTAAAGTGCCTGAAAACTACTTTGACGGCTATGCCGACAGGATAATGGCTACAGTTGATAAACCTGGTAAAGCCAAGGTAGTACCTTTGTACCGCAGGGCAGCCAAGCGGGCTGCCGCTGTTGCCGCTGTTGCCGCTGTACTTGTAACAGCTGTTAGCATTACTATGTACCTGAAAAACAAAAACACGGCATTACCCGATGATTCCGCCATAGAAAACTACCTTGTATACCAGGCCAATGTATCCTCATACGACCTTATCCAGAATCTTGACGAAAAGGATCTAAAAGAATTAGAACAGACAGTACTCCTAAATGACGAAGCTATTGAAGAATATCTTGCTACCGAAAACAACTTAATAACAGAAGAACTATGAAAATAAAAATTTTACTACCTCTCTTATGCTTATTATCCATTACAGCAACAGCACAGGATGGTAAAGAAAAAAGGGAACAGGTTAAAGCCCTCAAGGTATCATTTTTTACGCTTCAGCTTAACCTAACCAGCGATGAGGCCGCAAAATTCTGGCCAGTGTATAATGCTTATGAAGAAAAGGTTTATTCCCTAAGGCATAACCGTTTACGTCCCTTAATAAAAAGTATTGACCAAACAGGAGTTGACAAAGTTTCTGAAAAAGAAGCACTGGCTTACGTGGACCAGATACAGGATATTGAGCGGGAAATATTCAATGCAAGGCAAAAGCTTGTTACGGACCTTAAGCCAATTATCGGCCCCATAAAATTATTGAAACTTAAAAAGGCGGAAGACGATTTTAATAAAAAACTTCTTTCAAAATACAAGGAGAGGAGAAATTAGTTTAAACCAGAGAGCCCCGCAAGATGATTGCGGGGCTCTCTGGTTTATGTCTTAAAAGATTTATCCTAAAACCTCTTTAACTTTTTTACCTATTTCAGCAGGCGAGTCTACAACATGGATGCCATTTTCCCTCATGATGCGCTTCTTGGCTTCAGCAGTGTCATCAGCTCCGCCAACAATAGCACCGGCATGGCCCATAGTACGACCTTTAGGGGCAGTTTCGCCGGCAATAAAACCAATTACAGGCTTACGGTTGCCATCAGCCTTAATCCAGCGTGCAGCATCTGCCTCTAGCTGTCCGCCTATCTCACCTATCATAATTATAGCCTCAGTTTCAGGGTCATTCATAAGCAGTTCGACCGCTTCTTTGGTAGTAGTCCCTATAATCGGGTCACCGCCTATTCCTATAGCCGTTGTTATGCCTAATCCCTGCTTCACCACCTGGTCAGCAGCCTCATAGGTAAGCGTTCCTGACTTTGAAACGATACCAACATTTCCTTTTTTGAATACAAAGCCCGGCATAATACCTACTTTGGCTTCTTCAGGTGTAATAACGCCCGGGCAGTTGGGGCCTATAAGCCTGCAGCCTTTATCTTTAATATAATCATAAGCCCTGATCATGTCCGCCACGGGGATGCCTTCAGTAATTGTGATAATTACTTTGATTCCTGCTTCGGCAGCTTCCATAATTGCATCAGCGGCAAAGGCCGGCGGCACAAATATGATAGAAGTATCGGCACCTGCAATTTCCACCGCATCTTTAACTGTATTAAAAACAGGTTTGTCAAGGTGAGTTGTACCTCCTTTACCCGGAGTAACGCCACCAACAACGTTTGTGCCATATTCAATCATCTGGCTGGCATGGAATGTACCTTCGCTACCGGTGAAACCCTGAACAATTATTTTGGAATTTTTATTTACCAGAACACTCATGATATAAAGTTTAAATTGTTTTTTAAATAGTGATGCAAAAATAGGCTTTTTGTAAAATAAATTGACAGGTTTTTCTATTTTTTGCAGAAGAAACTGTCAATTTCAAAGGCATATCAATAAGGCTTATAAGGCTAAAACTGTAAAAAAAGATGTAAGCTGTAGACCATGTAAAATCAGGATTATCAGCCCAGCTGGCTCATGAGGTAGCCTTTATATATCCTGTTGCCCTTTACCTCCCATATAGCTACAAAATGGGCGAGGAGCATTTCTTCCGCAGGGTTTTCTATGGTATTAACATACTGGGTATAGCGCACTGTAACCATGTTGCCTTCAGCAAATATATGGCTGATGTGCGCACGTGAGGAGAGATAGGATTTATGCATCTCCTCTGCCAGCGCCAGTATATCATTGCGGTCGAGTTCAAGGTACCCTTTGGAGCTGTGCCACTTAAGCTCAAGATTCTCATCAAAAAAACGTTTGGTAGCTTCAGGAGACCTGAAAGCTTCGGTAGCATAATATTCTTTTACAAGTTCTTTCGGACTCATTTTTATTTAAGTTTTTCCAATATTTCAGGGATGCGCTTAATATGAGCGAGCTGCTTGAGTTTCTCCCGTGATTCATCCGCCGGATATCCAAAATAAACCTTACCGCCTTCAAGTGATTTGCTGATGCCTGATTGCGCCAGGACTACTGCCTTTGCACCGATGGTGATACCGCTTGTGGTGCCAACCTGTCCCCAAAGGGTAACTTCGTCTTCTATAACTACACAGCCTGCTATACCGGTCTGGGCAGCGATGAGGCATTTTTTGCCAATCACAGTGTCATGCCCTACATGTACCTGGTTATCAATCTTGCTGCCATCGCCAATAGTAGTATCCCCTGTAACACCTTTATCAATGGTACAAAGCGCCCCGATACCCACATCGTTTCCTATAACAACGCGCCCGCCCGATAAAAGTTGGTCAAAACCTTCAGGGCGTTTTTTATAATAAAAGGCATCGGCTCCTAAAACCGTACCCGCATGGATAATTACATTATTACCAATAACCGTATTGTCATAAATGGAAACATTAGAATGAATGACACAGTTATCACCGATTTTCACATTATTACCTATAAAACAATTAGGCTGTATAACAGTTCCTTCACCAATTAGTGCTGAAGGAGCAATAGAAGTATTTGTATGCCTAAATGGCATGAAGTGCTTTGTGAGCTTATTGAAGTCCCTGAAAGGGTCATCCGATACCAGCAAAGCTTTTCCTTCGGGACACTCTACATTTTTATTGATAAGCACTATGGTAGCGGCCGAATTTAAAGCTTTATCATAATATTTGGGATGGTCTACAAAAACAATATCGCCTGGCTCCACCACGTGGATTTCATTCATACCATGCACCGGAAAAGAGGCATCGCCTACATAGTCACAGCCAATTATTGCCGCTATTTGCTCTAATGAATATATTTTTGGAAACTTCATTATATGATAGGAACATTAAACGGTTATACAAGTTAAAATTGTTACTAAGCCAGCATTTCCGCCTGACTATGCGGGCTATTCTTTCACACGCTCAAGATAAGCGCCTGTAGCCGTATCTATCTTAACTTTATCGCCTTCATTAATAAATAGCGGGACATTAACCGATGCGCCGGTTTCAACTTTGGCTGGTTTCGTGGCGTTGGTAGCCGTATTACCTTTGACACCCGGTTCGGCATAAGTTACTTCAAGGATTACCGATGCCGGCATATCTACAGACAATGGCTGGTCAGTTTCAGTATTCCATATAACCATTACATTTTCGCCTTCTTTAAGGAGGTCAGGGGCATCCAGTATATCTTTTTGCAGTGTTATCTGTTCATATGTTTCGGCGTGCATGAAGTGGAAATTATCCCCTTCTGCATAAAGGAACTGGAACTTATGGGTTTCTACCCTTACATCTTCGATTTTGTGGCCTGCAGAAAAAGTATTATCCAGCACTTTGCCTGTTGTAAGGCTTTTTAGTTTTGTCCTTACGAAAGCCGGGCCTTTTCCGGGCTTAACATGAAGGAATTCAACGATTTTGTATATATCGTGGTTAAATTTTATGCATAATCCGTTCCTGATATCTGCTGTAGTTGCCATTATAATTGATTATTGATTATTTATTATGTTTAAAATTGCTTGGTGGGTTGTTGACCGTGCCTAATATATACCGGTATACCCTTTCATTACACCCCTTGAAGAATTTCTTATAAAGAGGATAATTTCATCACGTTCAGGGGTCGCCTCCATTTCGGCTTCAATAATACCCAATGCTTGTGTTGTATTGTAATTTTTTTGGTACAATATCCTGTAAATTTCCTGTATTTCCCGGATTTTTTCAGTGGTAAACCCCCTTCGGCGCAAACCAACAGAATTAATACCCACATAAGAAAGAGGCTCTTTGGCTGCTTTGGTGTAAGGCGGGACATCTTTACGTACAAGTGAACCACCAGAAATCATAGCATGGTCACCAATGCTTATAAATTGGTGTACGGCGGCCAGGCCGCCAATAATAGCATAGTTGCCAACAGTTACATGTCCTGCAAGGGCCACGCCGTTTACAATTATGGCATTATCGCCAATGTGGCAGTCATGGGCTATATGGGCGGTTGCCATGATAAGGCAGTTTTTTCCAATGCGGGTCTGCCCTGAAGCTATAGTCCCTCTGTTAACCGTAACGCATTCACGTACAGTAGAGTTATCACCAATTATTGCAAGAGATTCTTCACCTCCGAATTTCAGGTCTTGTGGCACTGCTGATATAACAGCCCCCGGAAATATATTACAGTTTTTTCCAATTCTGGCGCCTTCCATAATAGTTACGTTGGAGCCTATCCAGGTACCTTCGCCTATTTCCACATTATTATGGATGGTTGTAAATGGCTCAATTACTACATTTTTAGCAATTTTAGCGCCCGGATGTACATATGCTAACGGTTGATTCATACATGTTGTTTTAACTGTTCTTGACGATTTGGGCCATGAGTTCGGCTTCGGCTACGAGTTTCCCGTTAGCATACGCATTAGCCTGCATGTGGCAGATGCCCCTGCGTATAGGCGACAAGAGGTCGCACTTGAATATAAGGGTGTCACCGGGAAGCACTTTATGTTTAAACTTCACGTTGTCAATTTTCATAAAATAGGTTAGGTAATTTTCTGGGTCGGGTACTGAACTCAGGATGAGTATGCCTCCGGTCTGCGCCATAGCTTCAATGATAAGTACGCCTGGCATTACGGGTGCCCCTGGAAAATGCCCCACGAAGAAGCTTTCGTTCATGGTAACATTTTTAAGCCCTACCACATGGCTGTCACTCATTTCCAATATCTTATCCACCAACAGGAAAGGCGGGCGGTGCGGCAGCATCGACATGATTTTGTTCACGTCCATAAGCGGCTCTGCATGCAGGTCATATACCGGCACCTGGTTGCGCTGTTCAATTTTTATAATTTTAGAAAGTTTTTTTGCAAATTGCGTGTTTACAAAATGCCCCGGCTTATTGGCAATCACCTTACCCTTTATGCGGGTGCCAATCAGCGCGAGGTCACCTACAACATCGAGCAGTTTATGCCGGGCAGCCTCATTAGGGTAATGGAGTGTAAGGTTATCCAAAATACCGTTAGGTTTAACGGCTATACTATCTTTCCCGAAAGCTACTTTAAGGCTTTCCATGGTTTCAGGGGAAATTTCCTTATCTACATATACAATAGCGTTATTAAGGTCACCACCTTTTATAAGGCCATTTTGCAGTAGGGTTTCCAGCTCATGCAGGAAGCTAAAGGTGCGTGCATCGGCAATCTGGTTTTTAAATTCCCTAATGTTCTTCATAGTAGCATTTTGCGTACCCAATACTTTGGTACCAAAATCAACCATGGCAGTTACCTGGTAGTCATCGGCGGGCATTACAATTATTTCACTGCCTGTAGCCTCGTCAGTGTAAGATATAACTTCTTTTACCAAATACACTTTGCGTTCCGCGTCCTGCTCTACTACTCCGGCTTTTTCAATGGCTTCAACAAAAAATTTAGAAGAACCGTCCATAATAGGCGGCTCGGAAGCATTAAGCTCGATAATGACATTATCTACATCACATCCTACGAATGCCGCAAGCACGTGCTCGGATGTCTGGATTTTAACGCCTTTCTTTTCAAGGTTGGTACCTCTTTGTGTGTTTACCACATAATTGGCATCAGCCTCTACAATGGGCTGGCCTTCCAAATCTACCCTTACAAAAGTATATCCATTATTTACGGGTGCCGGCTTAAATGTCATCGTTACTTCCTTACCTGTATGCAGGCCCACACCTGTTAAAGATACTTCACTTTTGATGGTGGTCTGTTTAACCATTATCGCTTTTTTTTAAATAATTATTGTTTGTTTTGTTGTTTAAGCTCTTCAATATCGGCTACTATTTTAGGAAGGTTCCTGAAGTGAACGTATGATTTATTAAAATCAGAATACCCCAGTGCAGGGCTCCCCTGTATAGTTTCGCCATCCGGTATGCTTTTGCCGACTCCCGACTGTGCCTGTATACGCACGTTGTTACCAATGGTTATATGGCCTACAATACCAACCTGCCCGCCGATAATGCAGTTCTTGCCAATCTTGGTAGAGCCGGCAACACCTGTCTGAGAAGCAATAACGGTATTTTCACCTATAACCACGTTATGTGCTATTTGTATCTGGTTGTCCAGTTTTACACCTTTTTTTATAATTGTTGAACCCAGTGTAGCCCTGTCAATAGTAGTGCAGGCGCCTACATCAACATTATCCTCAAGAATTACATTGCCTATCTGCGGCACTTTGCTGTAAACACCTTCTTCATTGGGTGTGAAACCAAAACCGTCAGAGCCTATTATGGCGCCGGAATGGACGGTACAGCCGTTGCCGATTTCGGTTTCTGAATATACCCGGACACCGGCAAAAAGGATGGTGTTATCGCCAATGACAACATTGTCTCCTACAAATGTATTAGGGTATATTTTTACGTTATTGCCAATCTTTACATTCTTGCCTATGTAGCAAAAACTGCCCAGGTACAGGCCATCGCCATAAGTAACCCCCTCAGAGATGACTGAAGGCTGCTCTATACCTGATTTCATGAGTTTTACCTGATTATAATATTCCAGTAGTTTTGAAAATGATTTATAGGCATCATCAACTTTAATAAGCGTGGTATTAATAGCTGTTTCCGGCTCAAAAGTTTTATTAACTATAGTGATGCTGGCCTTAGTGGAATATATATATTGCTGGTATTTAGGGTTTGCCAGAAATGTTAAGGAACCTTCGGTACCTTCTTCAATTTTGGCAAGCTTATAAACTTCGGTATTCGGGTTTCCCGCTACCTCACCCTCTAAAATAGCCGCTATCTGTTCTGCTGTAAATTTCATCCCGACAAAAATATAAAATTAAATTAAAAAGCTACTTTTTCTAAAAGTTGTTTTGGAAAGCATATATAATATTTGGTAACCGGTTTTGAGAGTGCTTTAAGGTTCAGCTGGTCTGATGCCTCTACAACATCTTCCACTGTCCTGTCTTTACGCAGGATACGAATGGGTTCACCGGTTTTATTATAGGCCTGGTTTTTGATTTTTCCTTTAAATATAAAGTATTCGGCTTCTTTTTGCGATATTCCAGCATCAGCCATTAAGGCCTGCCTCAGCCCGGCTACCTTAGCTTTATCTGCTTTTTCGGCCTGAAGCTTTATTTTCAGGAGGTCGCGGTTAATAATCATGTGGCATAAATTACTAAGCACATAGTCGCTATGATGCTGCCATGCCTTTAGGGCCGACATGATGTCAAAATCATCCAGCTGCGCAAAAGTATCTAGCACGTCCGGCGTAAAGGCTTCCCGGTTAATCCTGTTTTGCAGAAAAAACCGCAAAGGCCCGCTGCTTTCAAGTTCTGTCCCCTGGTGGGTAAGTTCTTTGGCGCGTTTGAGTATTTTGGTAAGTATCAGTTCGGCCGCCACGCTGGTCTTGTGGAGGTAAGCCTGCCAGTACATCAGGCGGCGTGCCACAAGAAATTTTTCAACAGAATAAATACCTTTCTCCTCAATTACCAGCATATCATCCTGCACATTCATCATCTGTATCAGCCTTTCGGAGTTGATGTTCCCTTCGGCTACCCCACTGTAAAAGCTGTCGCGTTTAAGGTAGTCCATCCGGTCCATATCGAGTTGGCTTGATATAAGCTGGTGCATGAATTTCCGGCTATATTCGCCTCTGAAGATTTGTATGGCCAGTGTCAGCTTTTTATCAAAAATAGCATTAAGCCTGTCCATAAACATGAACGAAATGCTTTCGTGGTTTATGTTTTCTACAATACTGTGCTCCATGGCGTGTGAAAAGGGCCCGTGGCCAATATCATGCAGAAGTATGGCTAAATAGAGCGCATTTTCTTCCTCATCATTTATATCTACCCCTTTGAAGCGTAGTACCTGGACTGCTTTCTGCATTATGTGCATGCACCCGAGGGCATGATGGAAGCGTGTATGGTGCGCGCCGGGGTACACCAGGTAGCTTAGGCCCATTTGGGATATTCGGCGGAGTCGCTGGAAATAAGGATGCTGTATTACATCATAAACCAATGGGTTGGTTATAGAAATAAAGCCATATATTGGGTCATTGAGTATCTTAAGCTTGTTTACCTGCTGCACTGTATCTTTTTTTAACAAATATAGCAAATACAGGATTGGCAGGAAGGAGTTGTTACTCTTTTTGTAAATGCCACGTATATAGCCTTAACTTAAAATTTGTAGCCCGCGTTAAATGTAGGTTAAGAAGCCACTTCAAATAAACTCATTATTAAAATATTAGCTAATTTTATACAATAACCCTATGCTGATGAAAATTTTAATAATTATAGCTGCCCTTTTTGGCTTCGGCGCGCTGTCGTACGGGCAGGCACAGGACGAGCAGGAACGTCTTGAACAGCTTCCGCCACCGGTTACACAGCGGCAGGTTGAGCAGCATGCCAATGAAGCCGATGAAATGCGGGTGGCCGACCCGGCTTTTGACAGACAACTGAAAAAACAGCAGATAAAGGACATGAAAGAAAACCGTAAAGATGCCGAAAAAACAGTTCCCGGCAGGGCTGCTGATACCAAAAAAGAAAACAGTAAAACTTCAACACGGCCTGATAAAGAATAATAACGTTATTTTTTGTTACTTAGGTTATTGAAGGAAAGGTCTGCAGGATTAAATACCTGCAGGCCTTTCATAGTATTGCCTTACAGCCAAAGTACCCGCTTTTTTACATATGTAATACTACCGTAAAAAACAACTATAATTTCATCCGGATAATTAAGATAATAATTTGATTTTTTTTAATCAGAGCAGAAAAACAGGGGTCAAGATTATTGCTTAAGATAAAATGAATTTATTAAAGGCCTTGACAAAGCATTATAGAAATGGGTAATTTTATACTTTCTTCGGTACATCCCACAATCTGAAAACCCAGGGACTAATAATGCAAGTACACCCGCAATACTGCCAATTAACCGGGGTCTGGATGCAGGAGACGTTGCGGGAGAAGCTAACAAAAGCGCACTGAGCCACTCCCTGCTAGCCCCGATGGGAGCGGCATCCTCCCCGCCGCCCGCTTTTGCGGCG
>NZ_NOXV01000149.1 GCF_002251835.1 Flavobacterium cyanobacteriorum | reverse complement strand
CTGCTCCAGACAAAGCCACCAGCAACCATGGCTATAATGATGTTTTTAGGGCTGTTAAAGCTGTTTTCCGTTGTAATATTGTTAGGCCAGGGCATAAAAAAAGGAGCTTAAAAAAGCCCCTTTTTTATACGTATAAAATTGTAAACTATTCCGTCTGTTTTTGATACCTGAAGAACCGAAGGTTATTGGTTCCGGGAACGGTATACGATACAAGCATTTCGGTATATGTTAAGGTGCTAATTGTAACTACAAGTTGTTTTTCTTCACCTAAGTCGTCTGTATATCTAAGAAAAATCCTGTTGTCTGCCCTGGTATAAGTGCCAGATATGCCATTGTTTTCGCAGGCTCCTGTATTAGTCCAGTCGTTTAGCTCGTAGGTGCCATCGGCATTGATAACCAGGTTGTCTATACCGCAGGCAGGATTATTTACTATATCCTGGTACGTAATTTGCGTTACAACTTCATTTCCATTGTTGTAAGGCCCGGGTACCCCGATTTGCTTTGTTGTCCACGTTCCCGTAACATAATCTCGCCGCACAAAATCTGCTACTTCCTCTTCTTCGCAGGATAAGAGCCATCCTGAGATAGCTACTATTCCTAATATTGCAAATTTTTTCATATTAATTCTGGCCTATAACTTTAATATTATCGACTTGGTATGTGGTTGTAACGCCCGAAGAAGAGCCTTGGTACCTGAATGATATGTACACGTTACCGTTAATCCCGGATAAGTCGGCTGTAACAGCATAAAAGTCGGAAGCAAAAGACGTATCCTGCACATTTAGTGTTACAGGTAGTTGTGTCCATGTGGCCGCATTAACAGCCGCTACGCTACCGGCACCATTGTAATTGGTAGAGTACCATACTGTAAGCGCTGTGCCATTGGCAAATCCGGTTTTATATCCGAAAGTTAATGTTTCATTGGTAGAATTATCTAAATTGATGGCAGGCGTAATAAGCCTTGTGTCCACATTATTTTCGTTTGTTTGAAAAGCAGACATTTGCGCATATTTATTGTTGCTGAAGATACGCGCTTCCCAACGCTCGGTACCATTGTTCATAGACACATTTGTCCAGCCGGGCAGATTGATAAACTGGTTGTTACCAGTACTCGTAATGCTTTCGAAATTCTGGCTGAAGATAGACTGGCGGCGAGGCTCGGTAAGCATCACATCGCTTTCGTAACGCGCTATAAACTGGTAGGTAGTACCAAATTTGGTAAGTACCCCACGTACCTTACCGCTACCACTTGGTACATTTTTAGGCGCAAAATCAGCAAAGCTGCTGGTCCTGAATATTACGGACCTTCCCTGGGCATCAACTAAATTATGGTTGGTGGCGCCACCAAGGTCATTACCGGCATCATAATAGGTTGTCTGGATTGCTGTATCATCAAACTGGACGTTTTGAAGCTCTACAAGCGTGTTCAGGTTTGCATCATTAAGAAGTTCTGGTATGGTAAGGACCCTTACAAGCTGATTTTCAGGCACGCTGTTGCAGGAACGCTGTAATACTGACCTGTATTTAGCTTCCGGGAGCCTGCCTACCTGAGCCTGGCCACCGTCAAGGTAGATATCGCCAATCCTTACACCATTACTCGTATCTGTGTATAGTCCATTTAGCTTTATAAATACTTTACGGCCGGGTTCAAAATTAATGAATGTTGAAGTTACATCTACAGGAACGCTGAAGCCCCTTGAACCATCCAGCGTCTGGAAGGAAATGCTTTTAAAGAAGTTTCCTGACCTGTCGCTTGACGTCACATACGCCTCAACAATGTAGTCTTGTGTAATCTGTGCTACCTGAGATCCTGCCGGTATATCAGCAACAGGCAGGTTAGCAGTTAATGTAGTTTCTACACAATTGTTGTTTATAACGCTGTAATCATCATCATTGACGCAGCTTGCCATTATTCCGGCTGTAAGCACGGAAAAAAGTATTGGTTTTAGAAAATTATTTTTCATAGTATATGAATTTTTTTGTTTAGAAATTGATATAAAGGTTTACAAAGTACGTCCTTCCGTAGCCATAAAAATATTTTGGCGCAAATGAAGGTGTACCGCTCGATACATCCTGGTTCAGTTGCCTGTAGTTGGCATTCCTGGCCTGCTCAAAACCTCCGGTTTTATAGGTTATGTCAAATACATTATTTATTGTGGCAAAGAAGCCCAGGGTACTCCTGTTCTTAGAACTTATTCTCCATGATTTCCCTCCTACGAGATTTACAAGGTAAAAGTCGTTAAATTTTTCCTGTTTTAAAAGCTGTCGGGCCCTATTATATCCCTCTGGACCTCCTGCTTCAGGGAATGGAAGTCCGTTGCTATCTTGAGGGTTACGGAAGAAACTTGCCGTCCTGAGTATCGGCGACACATCTATATAGTTGCTTGCCAGGTAGTTAGCGTTTGCGCCAATCCACCAAAACTTAGGATCGCGATACTCAAGGCCAATTGAGTAAGCTTGTTGTGGTATGCCTGCCTGCTTATAATCTTTCAGCGTGGCTTCTCCCAGGTTGATGATTTGTGGGTTGTTATTGGTTAAGTAGTTGTCATTGTTCAGGTACACATTAGGGTTGCTCGAGAATATGTATTGCCCATAGGTTGCCGCACCGGTTACTTTTATGGTTGAAGTAAGCTGGTATTCAATGCCAAACTCAGCCCCTAATTGCTGCTTGTCGAGGCCTGTAACAATTTCAGCTACAAAAGCGTTTCCGTCTTCGTTTCCATCGGCACCTTCAAGGATACCTTCGGCAAAGAAAAATGATGTTTCGGTTGAGTTTTGTATTTCAGAAAAGAACCCTGTAAGCCTGGCTTTAAGCCTGGGCGCACGGATAATGTAGCTTGCGTCCACGCTTGAAATCGTTTCACTTTCCAGTTGGTCAAGTACGAGGTTATTAAGCCTTGCATTGGGGAAAGAATTACGAAGTGTAGGTGCTTTCGACATATAAAGCGCATTAAAGTCCAGCAAGTGCCTGCCGGTAATTTTATATGTGAGCCCACCTTTAAAACCAAAGTTGTCAAAAACAATTTTGGAACTCCTGCCAAAAGATGATGTAGGATAGATACCACTCCTGTAGAGGCCTTCCCGCTGGTATTCGGAGCGGCTGTAGGTTTGCGCAAGGTAAAAATCAACTTTGCGGTAGGTAAACTTAAACTGCGAAAACGCATCTAAATGATTGGCAAAAAGATTGTAGTTGTAACCGTAGCGGTCACCTTCGCGTACCTGGCGGTTAGGGTTGTTTAAGTCTGTCTGTTGTGCGGCACCTTGCTGAAAGTTATCTATATCATTCCAGTATAAACCTCCTAAAAGATCGAGCATTTTCTGGTAGTTTTCAGATTTTAACCGCCTGAAGGAAACCGACCCGTTAAAAATAATATTATCAGTAACCTGGGAATTAAGTATTGAATTTATGGTCCATGTCCTGTCATCAGTGCGGTCTTCATACAATGCATATTTACTTACTGCGGGTGTCCTTCCTATCTCATTGCCATTGGCATCAAGTATAGGGTCTGTATTGGCGCGGTACATGGCGTCCCAGTCAATTTGCCTGTTGTTGAAAAAGTTAGCATTGCTTGCGCCTATCAGGTCAGGCGTAGGTACCCCTCCGAGGCCTCCGGGAAGAAACGCTGACGCCGGCACTGATGGATCATCGAACTCCGTATAAAGTGACGTAAAATAACTTGGCAGGTTCCTGTAATAGGTTGGGTCAGGGTTCTGTGCGTTTTGAAAGTCGAGCCTGCTGTTGCCTATAGAGCCGTATTGGTAGGATGCATTAGTGTTTAGCGTGTTCCTGTCGTTGATTTTCCAATAGTGGCTCAGCATAAATATTGGCTCCTCAATATCCCGGTCGCGGGAATTTCTTTTTTTACCGTCTTGCCATCCCCAGTAAGAGTTGTATTTTTCGCCTGCTATACTGGTGACTTCATCGGTATTTGGAGAGTTTTTCCCCCTGCTGTTTTGTGCGTATATGCTGGTAAAGTTAAGGCTGTGGTTGTCGCCGAAACGTTTTTCAAGACTTAAGAAAAACGAGTTGGCACTGTAATCAGTCCCTTCAAAATAGCCTTCCTGTGCCCATCTTCTTGAAGCCGAAAGCACATAGGCAAAACCGTTTGAATCCATGCCTGAAGCATGGGTTGCCATAGCTCTCCAGCTGTAATTAGTATTAGTGCCGGCAAATGAAACCCTTGTACCCGGCCTGAATATAGAAGCCCTGGTATTTATTTCCTGTGTTCCTAAGATATTTCCAAATGTATAGTCTGATGGTGCTGAGCCCATTGTAAATTCCTGGTTCCGGGTAGCATCATTAAGGCCGCCCCAGTTACTCCACTGCGGCCTGCCGTCGTAGAGTTTGTTCATCACAATACCGTTTATCATCGTAGTACCGTACTGGTTATCAAGGCCTCTTATCCTGAACCTTGCCTGCCCCCAGTTAAAAGCCGCTACCTGCTGGAATACATCCCTTGATGCCTGCAGAAGGCCTGCGGTGTTTTCCGAACCACTGTTATCGTCTCCAAGGTCGTTTTCTGTGATAGTAATTAAACTAAGTTGTTGTTCAGTTGTGATGTCCTCTTCCAGCAACACCACACCAAGGTCAAGTGGCTGGCCAGCAGCAACTTCAAGATTAAATGTCTGCGACACATAACCTGTACTGCTTACCACAACAGCCTGGCTTCCCGCAGGCACACTTTGAAACACAAATTCACCCGCAGCATTGGTTAGTGCGGTCTGGTTAGTGCTTTGCAGTGTTGCCACAACGTTTTGCAAAGGCTGCTGCGACTTTGAATCAACAACTTTACCTTTTACTAACGCGGTTTCCTGCGCCCATGCGCAAACTACCTGCATTACAAATAAAAGACTGATTACTAGTTTTTTCATAAATAAAAATAAATTAATTCTGCATCATGTTAAGTTAAAAAATTCTTAACGGGCGCAAATGTACATTATTTAATAATATTATTTACTTTTGGCCCTCAGTTTGTTATAAAACTTGATGTTAAATTAATATACCTTATATGATAATTAAAAAATTTGCCTGCCTGTTTGTTGCCATATTCGCAATTTTAGGCACATCAGCCCAGGAAAAAAAGTTTAGTGTGCATACAGTGGCATTTTACAATGTGGAAAACCTGTTTGATACTATAAACGACCCTGCCATTAATGACGAGGAGTACCTTCCTTCTAATGACTGGACGCTGAAAAAATATAAAAAAAAGCTGGGCAACCTAAGCAGGGTGCTTTCTGAAATAGGCACAGGCGAAAACACTAATGCACCCACTATCATAGGGGTATGCGAAGTTGAAAACAGGGGCGTCCTGGAAGACCTTGTAAAACAGCCAAAACTTGCCGCTAAAGATTATGGCATCGTACATTTTAATTCTCCTGATAAAAGGGGAATTGACGTAGGCCTACTTTACCAGAAAAAACACTTTAAGCCAACAAGCTACAAAAACATCCCTTTGCTTATTTACCAGCAGGAAGACGATAAGGCCAAAAAAGACGAAAACGAAGAAAAAACAGACGATAAGGCACAGGTTAATACCCGTACCCGCGCTCTATACACCCGCGACCAGCTGCTTGTGACCGGGCTGCTGGACGGTGAAGAGATACATTTTATTGTAAATCACTGGCCTTCACGTTCTGGTGGCGAAAAACGCAGCAGCCCATACAGGGAAGCCGCAGCAGCACTAAACAAGAAAATAATTGACTCCCTTTACCGGATAAATCCGGATGCTAAAGTTATAACCATGGGTGACCTTAATGACGGCCCTTATAACAACAGTATCAAGAAAGTTTTGGGCGCGAAGGCAAAAAAAGATCAGGTAGGTAAATTTGGCATATACAATCCTATGGAAGAAATGTCAGAAAGAGGTATTGGCACGCTTGCCCACCGGGATGCCTGGGACCTTTTTGACCAGATAATTATGACCGAACCGCTTATCAGGAAAGATTATTCTTCCTACCGTTTTTGGAAAGCAGGCGTTTACAACAAGCCATACCTTGCCCAGACATCCGGGCAGTTCAAAGGCTACCCGTTGCGAAGTTCAAGGGGTGAAGTCGGCTTCAGCGACCACTTCCCGGTTTATATTTATCTGATAAAAGAACACAAATAATAGTAAGGTTGGCTTCGGCTAACCTTTTTTTATTTCTTATCTTGGCACTTTATTTTAAAAATTCCTGCTATGGCCGTAATGAAACCTTTCAGCCTTAATAAATGGATTGAGGAAAACCGGCACCTGCTTAAGCCGCCTGTAGGTAACAAGAACATTTATCGTGATGCCGAGGATTATATTGTAATGATTGTAGCCGGCCCTAATGCCCGTAAAGATTACCACTACAACGAAACCGAAGAGCTTTTCTATCAGCTGGAAGGCAGCATAAAGGTTATTATACAGGATGAAGGTGTAAGGAAAGAAATGGAGCTAAACGCCGGAGATATGTACCTGCATCCCGCTAAAGTACCGCATTCGCCGGTGCGGGATGAAGGCTCAATAGGGCTTGTGGTAGAGCGGAAGCGTGCCGGCAAAGGCTTTACTGACGGCCTCTTATGGTTTTGCGACAACTGCAACCACAAGTTGTATGAAGTTTTCTTTGAGTTGCATGATATAGAAAAAGATTTCCTGCCGCATTACAGGCATTTTTACAATTCCGAAGCACTACGCACATGCGCCAAATGCGGGCATGTTATGGAAACCGACCCAAGATACACGTAAAGGCATAAGCCCTGTTGAGGATTTTTTACTTAACAGCTACATAATCATCTCCCGGTTATCAAAACTGCAAAAAAACTATATCTTTGTGAAATATAACATTACAAAACAATATAGTTACAAATGGCAACATTAACCGATCAATTTGGTATACAGGAAGCCCTTGCAAAACTGGGCATTCAGGAAATAAACGAAGGTACATCCACCGGAAGCAGAAGCTTCGCGAACGGCAAAATCATAGAATCATATTCACCGGTTGACGGTACGCTGATAGGCAAAGTAAAAGCTTCCACCAAAGAAGATTATGAAGCTGCCATGGCAAAAGCCGAAGAAGCTTTTAAAATCTGGAGGCTGGTTCCTGCTCCTAAAAGAGGTGAAATAGTGCGCCAGATGGGCGACGAGCTTCGCAAATATAAAGAACCACTTGGGCAGCTCGTTTCTTATGAGATGGGCAAGAGTCTTCAGGAAGGGCTTGGCGAAGTTCAGGAAATGATTGACATCTGCGATTTTGCAGTCGGACTTTCACGCCAGCTTTACGGCCTTACCATGCACAGCGAAAGACCTATGCACCGCATGTACGAGCAATGGCACCCCATTGGTATTGTAGGTATTATCTCTGCCTTTAATTTCCCGGTGGCGGTATGGAGCTGGAACTCTATGATTGCCTGGGTTTGCGGTGATGTTTGCATCTGGAAGCCAAGCTCTAAAACCCCGCTTTGCGCAGTTGCCTGCCAAAACATCATCAAAACAGTACTGGAGAGAAATAACGTACCTGAAGGGGTTAGCTGCCTTGTGGTAGGTAACGAGAGCGGCGACCTTATCAATAATGATAAGCGCATCCCGCTGGTATCATTCACAGGCTCCACAAGGATAGGCCGCCACGTGTCTAAAACCGTAGCGGAACGCTTTGGGAACACCATCCTGGAATTAGGCGGTAATAATGCCATCATTGTTTCAGAACATGCCGATATTAATATGGTACTGGTAGGTGCGGTATTTGGTGCCGTGGGTACAGCGGGCCAGCGTTGTACAACAACAAGGAGGCTTATCATCCACGAAAGTGTATATGGCAAGACTGTTGAAGTGCTTAAAAACGCTTATGGGCAACTGAAGATAGGCAATCCGCTGGACAGCAATAACCACGTAGGCCCGCTGATTGACAAAGGCTCCGTTCAGGATTACCTTAATGCTATTGAAAAAGCGAAGGCTGAAGGCGGCAAAATCATTGTTGAAGGCGGCGTAATGGAAGGCGAAGGCTATGAGAGTGGCTGCTACGTAAAGCCATGCATCATTGAAGCGGAAAACCATTTCCACATTGTTCAGGAAGAGACATTTGCGCCGATACTTTACATCATGAAGTACAAAACCATACAAGAGGCTATTGATATGCAGAACAATGTTCCGCAGGGGCTTTCTTCTTCAATATTTACTAACAATATGAGGGAAATGGAGCTGTTCCTGTCCCATGCAGGGTCTGACTGTGGTATAGCCAATGTTAACATCGGTACATCCGGCGCTGAAATTGGCGGTGCCTTTGGAGGTGAAAAAGAAACCGGTGGTGGCCGCGAGAGCGGTTCTGATGCCTGGAAAGCCTACATGAGGAGGCAGACTAATACTATAAACTATGGTACTGAGCTGCCACTGGCACAAGGTATTCGTTTTGATTTATAGTTGTTTAAAGATAAAAGCAATAACAGAAAAACCGCTTCTTACAAAAAAGAAGCGGTTTTTTTTTAATTTCTTACGCAACCTTATTATATATTATGCATCTTGCATATAGTTTAACAGGGAATTCATTACCGGCAGAGTGCCGCAGTAAGGTAATTTCATGATTAATAGGTTTAGTTTAGTATCTGGTAAAAAGGATTGCTTCAAGCAGTCCTTTTTTATTTTGTATAATCTAAATTACACAGAAAATTTTGTTTGTAAGGAAATTAATATAGTTTTGCACCACGTTTCACAAACAAATAAAATTTATAGCCATGCGTTTCACAACTTCAAATTTTCAGCTGATCAGTGCAGAGAAAATTCTGTAATGGTTCCGGGTTGTGTGTGTAATAATTTTAGATAGTAATTAATCTGATGATATACCGAACCCGGACCTGCACTGGCTCCGGGTTTTTTATTTTACCGATGATACAATACGTCCAAACATACAGGAAACAGCATCAGCCCCATGGATTTATGGCTGCATGGCAATGATACAGGACCGCATATTCCCTTGTGAAAGGAGGAATACCCAGTTATGAGGTAAGCCCGGTTCTGCAACAGAACCGGGCTTTTTATTTTAGAATAAAAATTAAATAAATGATAAGAATTACAACAGGCACCACTTAAAGATTACGTGTTGCCGCAAATGAAAAAGCGATGGAAACACTAAGCACAAAAGTACTAACAGCATTTAAAGGCAACTTTGCCGCAATGGTAGAAAGGCTATACCATGAAGAGCCCTCATTGCAGGGTTACCAGGGTACGCTGGAAAGCAGCATCAGGATGCACTTTGCGCAGATGAGCGCGCGAAACCACTTGTGGAAAAGGGACACATTCCGCAGGCTGTTACTGCACATGTATGCTAAAAAGTGCTTTGCAGTGCTTAAAAATCCGGAGTATATAAGAGTGCTGGCCAACATAAGCGCCTTTGGTAATACAATGGTGCGCGAACCTGAAACCTGGAGGAAAGACAGCCTGACACCACAAGGCCAGCTGGCATCATTGATAAGGCATTGTTTTGCACAGTACGATGTTCCTGAATTCTTGGAATACGTATTTGCAGGAGACAACAAAATACACATGTTGTGGTATGTGCAGCTGGGCCGTGGTGAAAGCGTTCAGCAACTAAGTGGCTTTCCGGTGCAGTTTACAAAGCGTATGGCGCACGAGTTCAGGGCTACGCCATTTGAATTTACGGTGGAGCAGGCTATAAGGCGGGCGCAGGCGCTCGGTTTTGGCGCAAATGTGTTAAGAGCCGAAGTGCTGGCATGGTCATCATTGCAAAGGAATTTTGAAAACGAAGCTTTTAAGGCTGAGGTGATACAGTTTATAGCCCGGGTGCCTGAAAACCTTACGATTGATGTGGTAGAGCCTGTGCTGGAATATGTTTTCCAAATGCAAAGACAAAATCCGGCTTACAGCATGCGGGGCCGTACATGGGCAGCGCTGGCAAGGCTTTCTGCTGAATGGCACAGGGATATGGCGAGGAAGAGGGAAGCCTAAGATTACAGGGAGTGGGATAAGTTATTGTTAACGATTTTACCCTTGAAAAAGATCTGGCTACCTTTAAAATAACCGAGCATACCAAAGTAATCCTTTGAGCCGTATGAACAAAAAAAACAGCCCCGGGATAG
>NZ_NOXV01000201.1 GCF_002251835.1 Flavobacterium cyanobacteriorum | reverse complement strand
CAAATAAAAAACCGTCTCAAAATTTAAGTATTGAGACGGCTTCTATTATTTACTGTAGTATGAATAGTTAGTGGTTATTTTTGCCTTATGGCCCTTTTGGCTTATGGCTAATTTTATTTACCGGCCTTCGCCATAAACTCCTCTGCTTTTTCTACCATGTTATAACTCCCACAGAAAAACGGTACACGCTGGTGCAGCTCTGTAGGCTCTATTTCCATGATACGGGTAAAACCGTCAGAGGCTTTGCCCCCGGCCTGCTCAGTTATAAAAGCTACGGGATTGCATTCATACAGCAGCCTCAGTTTGCCTTTTGGCGCTTTGGCGCTGGTGGGATAAATGTATATGCCGCCTTTAATCATATTGCGGTGAATGTCGCTTACCAGGCTGCCAATATAGCGCGAAGTGTAAGGCCTGTCGCCTTCCTCGAGCTGGCAGTACTTTATATAATCTTTAACCCCCTGCGGGAAATGTACATAATTGCCTTCGTTTATAGAATAGATATTACCTTCTTTTGGGAACTGCAGGTTAGGGTGCGAAAGGTAAAAAGTACCAATGGCAGGGTTGAGGGTAAAACCGTTAACGCCATGCCCGGTAGTATACACCAGCATGGTTGATGTACCGTAAATTACATAGCCTGCCGCCACCTGGTTAATACCGGGCTGCAGGAAATCTTCAATGGTAACGGGGGTCCCGATGGGCGTAACGCGCCTGTATACAGAAAAAATAGTACCCACCGAAACATTTACATCAATGTTTGATGAGCCGTCCAGCGGGTCAATAAGCACTACATATTTGTTGTTGTGGCAGCCATCCTGCCCCTGTACGGTTATGAAATCATCATTTTCCTCAGAAGCTATCCCGCATACAATTTCACGGTTGATAAGGGTTTGCATGAAAATTTCATTGGCATAAACATCCAGTTTCTGCTGGTCTTCACCCTGCACATTCTGCTCCCCAAATTTACCAATGATATCCACCAGCCCGGCCTTGTTTACTTTATAATTTACTACCTTGGCAGCAAGCCTGATAGAATTAATAAGCCGGGATAGTTCACCTGAAGAATATTTGAAGTCTTCCTGTTTTTCAATAATAAATTCCCCTAAGGTTTTGTGCCTTTCTTCCATTACGAAAACGTTATAGTTGTGTTAGTGCGCAAATATCGAAATTTTTTGGTACTAATAGCCGGTTGACGGGTGTAAATGATTCAATTTTTTTTAAATTACAAAAAGCCATTGGATAAAGGGTTATATTTAGTTTCTTTTAAAGATGTATACGGCTCACTACAGGTAGTACCTGCGTAAGATTATATTGCTGAAAAGAAAAATAAAATTGTCACAACAAGGCGTTAAGCTGATTTATATCATTTTTCGGCATAGTTATGTTTACTATATTTGTGTATAACCTTAAAAACTAAAAATTATGCTTATAGAAGTCAATACCGATAATCATATTGAAGGTAAAGAAAGGATGAAAGTATATTTTGAATCGCTTCTTTCCGATTCACTAAAGCGTTTTGAAGACCGTATAACCCGCCTTGAAGTACAATTAGGCGATGAAAACAGCGGCGTAAAAAAAGGTGATAATGACAAACGCTGTATGCTTGAAGCCCGCATAGCAGGACTAAAAAATGTAGCTGTGGTAAACCACGCCGATACTATTGAAAAAGCCATAATGGGCGCTATCCCAAAACTGAAGCATGCCATCGAGCATGCCCTGGGAAAAGTAAACCATTAAAATAAAAAGGGGCTGTCTCAAAAGTGAGACAGCCCCTTTTTATTTACTTGCGCTATTGTAATTAATTTTTAAGGAATTTTTGTGTATGCTTGCTTCCATCCACTGCATTAAGCAGAAGGATATAACTTCCTGCAGCAAGGTTTTTAACCGTGATTGCGTTATTCAGAACATCTGATTTTTGTACAAGCCTGCCATTAAGGTCAAATATTTCCGCGCTTTTAATCTGTGGCGCAGAAGTACCCGGCCGGATGGTAAGAACATCACTTACAGGGTTAGGATATACCATAAACATGCTGCTGGCTGCCCCTATAGTATTTAATGTAGCCCCCTCTACAATTAAATGAGTTTGGTTGATATTAGGATTTAGTAACGTATCAACTGTTCCTGAAGGCCACCTGATGATTATTTTATCAATAGTTGTAGCTGTACCGAGGCCAAAATGTGCCGATAATGTACTCATAAACTGGAAGCCTTCGCCACTGCGCACATCCCTGATCATTTTACCCCAGCTGCCATAAACTTCAACACGGGCACCTATACCGTTGATATTGCTCTGAATTCCTTTAAGCCTTACTTTTACCCATTTGTTGCCGTTTGGCACTGCATAGCGGATGTTACTGCCGTTAAGCACATCAAGGAAACCATCGTTGTTCAGGTCACCTACCGCGCCAACACTTATACCTGAAGGATAGTTTGTAGGCAGGAAGGTAAGGTCCCCCTGGTTGAACATAATTTTATTGCCGCTACCCATAACATCTACAAAACCATCATTATCAAAATCATAGGCTATATAGTCCCTGTTAATGGTAGTATCGGTATCCCAGCCTGATCCTGAAGAAACGTTGCTGTAAGCCTCTTCAGTAGTATTGGTTGTATCAAGGTTATTCCTGAAAAGCATTGATTTTACTGAACCGTTTGAGCCTACAAGGATATCCATGTCTCCATCATTATCAAAATCAGCAATAGCAGAAGACCATGACTGTACCGGCGTAACATTGATTCCGGCCGTGGCGGAAATATCTGTATATCCTGCCGGGCCATCATTTCTGTGAAGTTCACACGGCGGGCCTGAACATTTTGATACAAACATATCTACATCGCCGTCATTATCAAAGTCTGTCCACAATGAAGCATAGTTACCACCACTCGGAATAATGCCGAGGTTGTAAGCCCCCGGTGTTATGCCTGACTGGTAGTAGGTGAAGTTACCCGCCCCGTCATTAAGATAATAGACATTAGGGTCAATATCATGGCAGGAAAAAGCGTCAAGATGGCCATCGTTATTAATATCTACAAAATTTGTTCTCTGGCAGAATATATACTCCCCTGGTGTAATACTGGTGTAGGCGGTACCCGTAGCATTTGATTGCCAGAAACTAAGGCCGTTACCAGAACCCAGGATTAGGTCGCTGTAGCCGTCCCTGTTATAATCGCCTGCGGCGAGGCTCCAGGTAGGCATTTTACTGGTGCCGGGTACTGTAATATTAGATATGGTGAATGTACCATCAGCGTTTTGATAGTGAACTTTAAGCGTGTTAGGGCTTACACCAACAATATCGTCACGACCATCGTCATTCATATCTATTACGCAAATATTATACTGGCTGTTTATTGTTGATACCGATTGCGATGAATAAGCTACCGGCACCACAATTACCTGCTCGGTAATTTCAAAATTAAAGCCCTCGGCACTCCATTTATTATCCCACACTATGTAATATGTTGTACCCGCCGTAACATCAAAAGTCTTTTTTGAAAGAAAAGAATTTGTATTTCCGACATTGCATTCTAAAACACCGGAATTATCATCACTTGTCACACAGGTAAGCGTACCGGAACAACTACCCGTATAAACACTGAAGTTAGTGTTTTTACAAAGGTTTTCAGGAAGGTCAGAGCTTACAGTTACCCTGTAGTTCTGTGTAGGCACATACTTGTACCATTTTGCCTGAGAGGCAGTAGAACAGGTAGTATTTACATTTGTACCATCAATAGCATTAACCGTAGTAATACCTGCTGTAACTGTTGTAGCCGTAGCACAGGGACTGGGCACGATTGGCGCTTCTATTATTTGAAAATCAAAGCCGGCGGCACTCCACCGGTTATCCCAGGCGATGTAATAAGTAACTCCCGCCGTAACTTCAAATGTTTTTTTGGAAAGGAACGAATTC
This sequence comes from Flavobacterium cyanobacteriorum, assembly GCF_002251835.1. GTDB lineage: Bacteria > Bacteroidota > Bacteroidia > Flavobacteriales > Flavobacteriaceae > Flavobacterium > Flavobacterium cyanobacteriorum. Next base: position 5,789 of record NZ_NOXV01000201.1, on the reverse strand, counting down.
GTATTTCCCGAGTTACACGCAATAACACCGGAATCGTCATCGCTTGTAAGGCAAACAAGCCCTGTACAGGTGCCGGTGTAAACGCTAAAGCGGGTGTCTTTACAGATGTTCTGGGCCAGGTCTGAAGTCACGGTTACACTATAGTTTTGTGTTGGTGTGTAAGCATACCATTCTGCCATGCTTGCCTGTGTCAAACAAGCGGTTGTAGTATTTGTACCGTCAATACCTGATACTGTTATGGTACCTGCAGTTGCCGGTAGCGCCTGCGCACAGCTGTTTTGGGCAACGGCACTATATGTACCAGAGCCAAAACAGAGTATGGCAAAAATTTTACTGAAGTAATTGTTTTTCATTTTTTTTAGGGTTTAGAAATATAGTAAGTAGTTTGTTTATTTATTCGCAGGAGTCTAAGGAGTTTATCCAGTCGCGTATGAGATTTATGCCCTCATCATGAATTAAGGTCCTGCCGTGAAGCGGCATCCTGAACGTTTCATCTGTAGTATTAATCCTGAAGAACATCATAGAATTTTCAGGCTCCCTGCCTGACACAATCTTCCCCAGGCTTGGAGAGAAGCCCTGCATATCCTCGGTATTAACACACACACCCATATTGGTGATGTCAACTCCCGTTTCGCTAAAGGCGTAGCGCATAGGCCTGTAATCACAATGCCGGTCTGCCGAGTGGCAGTGTGCACAGTTAATATCTACATATGAACGGGCCCTGAGTTCAAGAGGTTTGGAGGCATCGGCATAATTTATGGCCGTATTAGTGGTAGATGGAAATGCAAAATTATCCTGTAGATAACCCTGCGCTATCCACTTTGAAAGCTGGTTTTGTGGGCCGTCTGTGTAGTTGTAATTAAAATTGAGGTTTTGGGGTTTTATACCTATAGGCAGGCTTTCGGTTACTACGGCGCCGTTTACAAGCCTGCTTGACTTATGGCATACGAAACATTGTTCCCCGGAAGGGATCCTGTACTGGACAGTTTTCGTGATATTGGCTTCATCTTTCCAGGTAACTGTGGTATAACTTCCGGCCATATCATAGAATGCCTCGGTTTGCTCAGCGTTCCACACATAATCTGCAAATATCCATCCGTCTGCCTTGCGTATCATTAATCGTGTTTCAATAATACGAGAAGTGCCCGGTTGTGGCACATTCTGGACATTATCATAATAAAAATTTTTAATTAGAACAGCGCCTGTAGGAAGCTGCAGTACTTTACCGTCCGCATCATATGTTGCGCGGGTACCTTTTGGCATCCAGACAAAACGTTTTTTATGGGCGTAGTCAGAAAAAAGTGAACTTACAGGCTCATAAGGAAGCACATCAAGCGCAGGCTGCAGGTTTTTCATCTGGCCTTCAAAAAATTTATAATCTGAAAGCTTGGGATAGGGCACGGCAGTAAGGTCTACCGTAACTGGCGATACCGGCACAACAGGTATGTAGCCCCCGTCTTCAGAGTCAGAACAGGAAAGAATTGTAAAAACACATAAAACACTTATAAATATTATAAATGCGTAGTTTTTTTTCATAATGCGCTGAATTTTCTACCCAAAAATATTAAAAAAAATATTTGTTTATCATTTTAGGGCAATAATTTTTATTTTTTGATACCCTGCAAATCAAATATTTAATTAAACAGCTACACCAAAGATATCCCTACCTTAAGATGAAGAACATATACAAATAATTTACAAGAAAACCCACAGGCAAGGGGTTGCAGGGCTTCAGCCCATGATAAATTATAAATGATTCCGCCTGTTAATGGCCTGAGTGCAGTTATGGTACTTTCTTAATAATGCCAGGCACAGCTCCGGCTCTCCCTGTACGGCCTGTAGTGTGTTGCTAAAATTGCAGGGCAAATAGCCATATATACAATCGAAATGATGGATTACCCCTAATCAATTAAAAAACCTGCAAAAGAACAGCTTTGCAGGTTTCAGCAGAGAGGAAGGGATTCGAACCCTCGATGCCCTTTTGGAGCATACACACTTTCCAGGCGTGCGCCTTCGACCACTCGGCCACCTCTCTAAATTACGGTTGCAAAAATAGGATTAAAAAACAATACTGAAAAATTATTGCGACATTTCTCCGCGCAAAGGGGTTTCGAATAAAACTTTAAACTGGTTTGCGGGGCTGTTTTTGCCGATAAGGTGCATCAGTTTGGTTATCGCGGCTTCGGTCGTTATATCGCCTCCTGATATTACCCCAATCTCCTTTAGCTTTGTGCTGGTTTCATAATTGCCCATCACTACGCTGCCGCCGGAACACTGGGTTACATTTACTATATGTATGCCGTTTTGTATGGCTTTTGCCAGTATGGCTATAAACCATGCTTCGGTAGGGGCGTTGCCGGAGCCATAGGTTTCCAGTATCAGGCCCTTAAGCCCCTGTATGTTAATCACGGAGGATAAAACCTGCTCGCTAATACCCGGGAACATTTTTACTATCACTACATTGTTATCCATATCGGGGTTTACAATCACGGGGCCCTTTTGCCGCAACAGTAGCTCGGTGTTTATTTTAAGGTGCACGCCCGATTCGGCCAGCGGCGGGTAATTAGGTGAGGCGAACGCATTGAAATGTTCCGCATTGATTTTGGTGGTGCGGTTCCCCCGGTAAAGCTTATACTCAAAATACAGGCAAACCTCCTGTATTACAGCCTCCCCCCGGCTTTGCTGCGAGGCGATTTGTATGGCCGTTATAAGGTTTTCTTTTGCATCAGTCCGCAAATCGCCTATAGGAAGCTGTGAACCTGTGAAAATAACCGGTTTGCTGAGATTTTCCAGCATGAAGCTGAGTGCTGATGCTGAGTAGGACATGGTATCCGACCCGTGCAGGATAACAAAGCCGTCATATGTATTATAATTATCGGCTATTATAGCCGCCATCCTGACCCATTTCTCCGGATCCATATCCGAAGAATCAATAGGGTTTTCAAAAGAAGCTGTATCAATATGGCAGTCAAGGTGTTTCAGTTCGGGAATGTGCTGCAGGAGCTTCCTGAAGTTAAAAGCCTTGAGGGCGCCTGTCTCAAAGTTCCTCACCATGCCTATAGTTCCGCCTGTGTACAGCAACAGGATATTAGGCTTAGAGGGCATCCTGGTACTTCATTTTGTTCATAACAGGGTTAGCATACATTGCCAGGAAGCTTTCGCGCATCATTTTATTATCTATATCGATACGCATTTCGAGCCTCCTTTCAAACAGCAGCTTTTCTTTCTCGGTATACTTGCTGCTAAATTGGGCAGTAGCGTTCAGTATATCATAAGCTATATAGTTTGTGGGCCATAGCTTGTATGTTGATAGTATAGAATCATCAATTACCTGTGCCAGCAGCTGTATCTGCTTATTGGCATTATCATTTTGGGAGGCTATCTCGTCAAGCTCATGTGCCAGCGGGTCGCCTACGTGGATGTGTATCCTTTTCTTCTGCCCCATGATACCGCTCAGCAGGGTCATAAAATCCTCGTTCTTTTCCTTTATATAGACTTCCTGGTTAGCTTCTGCCATCAATTGTGGCATTTTCAGCGCATCTGTGGGATCATATTCATACGAAATAGATACGGGAACAATACGTATCTTTTTGAAGTAATCCATCAGGTTTTCATTGTCGCTTGCCATAGCCAGCATTTTCAGGACACCCTGGTGTGTGGCATCATTACCGTCTTTTGTGCGCCCTTCGCGCTGTGCAATCCATACCGACCTGTTTTCATGCACCAAAAGCTGGTATATGTATTCAGACATCAGTTTTGAACTTTGCAGCAGTTCTCTCGGCGGCAACCCCCTTTGCACAAGGAAGTTCCTGTTCAGCTTTGAAAGCGTATGTAAAAATGCTTTCTGCACAAGGTTATCGCCTATGGCCGAAGCCGTCATTATCAGCCCGTGGTCATAAAGGCAAACGTTAAGCAATGACGTGTCAAGGATGATATCCCTATGGTTGGATATGAAGAGGTAAGGCGTGTGCTTTTCAAGCTTTTCAAAGCCTGATGAAGTAAGCCCTTCCGAGCTTTTTTCAAGTACTTTCTGTACGGCTTTGTAAATAAAATTTACCTGGAAATCGCGTTTGGAATGCGTACGTTCCAGCTGCGCCATCCACACCGCGTCATCCACATCCGGGAACGTAAAGCTCATGAGTGCTTTCATCATAGGGTGGTGCATTATGCTACGGATAGCCTGGTTTACTTCTGTATCATAAAACGGCCTGATATGATCAAATTTCGACATGTGCTTATTCTAAATTAAATAATCCCACAAAAGAACAAAAAAATAGTGAATTTAGCTGAAATTCTTTGTTAAATGGCAAAAATTTCAGAGGCATTATCCGTAGTGATACGGGCAATTTCTGCTGTTGTCACACCATACAGCGCCGCTAACTTTTCAGCAACCAGCAGGGTATAGCCGCTCTCGTTCCTTTTGCCCCTGTATGGCGCCGGCGCCAGGTAGGGCGCATCTGTTTCCAGCACAATATGCTCCAGGCCAATATCTTTTATAAACTGGTCTATCTTACCATTCTTAAAGGTTACCACACCGCCTATTCCCAGCTTCATATTGTAGCCGATAGCCTTTTGGGCTTGTTCAAAATCTCCGGTAAAACAATGAAAAATACCATAAAGACCCTCTCCTTTTTCAGATTCCAGTACTTCAAAAACCTCATCAAAGGCCTCCCGGCAGTGGATGTTTATGGGCAGGTTGTACTTTTTAGCCAGCCGGATCTGGTAGCTAAACGCATGTTGCTGTTGTTTAAGTGTCGATTTATCCCAGTAAAGATCAATGCCTATCTCCCCCACAGCGGCAAATTTCCGCCGGGCAAGCTCCTCTTCCACATGCGCAAGCTCCTCAAGGTAATTTTCTTTTACGTAAGTGGGGTGAAGCCCCATCATGAGGGCGATATGCCCGGGATACTTAGCTTCCAGCTCATACATCTGTTGCGTATAGGATGAGTCTATAGACGGTACATAAAACCGCCGCACCCCGGCACTGATAGCGCGCGCTATCATGTCGTCCCTGTCAGTATCAAATTCTTCGCTATATAAGTGCGTGTGGGTATCAGTCAGGAAAATATCATGTTGCATGGCGCAAAATTACAAAGTTGCAGCCTTTGTGAAGCACTTTTATGTGTATTTAAAGTATTTTTGAAAGAATTATTTTACCATGGAAAATCTTTACCGTAACCTTAAACCGAAAGGCTACAAAAAAATAAAGTTCAAAATAGTAAAAACCCAGCACCTGCTCATAAAAGGTAAGATTAACGGCATACCCGGAAAATTCATATTAGATACCGGCGCGTCAAACAGCTGTGTGGGGCTGGAAGGCATAGGCTATTTCGGGCTCAGCGCATCCGACTCAAAAACGCTTGCCGCGGGGGCAGGCGCTACCGGCATGGCCACACAGGCTTCCGAAAATAACTCGCTCAAGCTGGGGCGCTGGTCTACAAAAAGCCTTGCCCTGGTAATTTTTGACATGAGCCATGTAAACGAGGCCCTGAGCCAGTACAAAGTGAAACCCGTACAGGGCATTATAGGTGCCGACATACTGATGAAGGGGAAAGCAATCATTGATTATTACAACCTGTGCCTGTACCTGAAAAAGTAAGCCAGGCCCCCCGTTTTCCCCATAGCGCACCGCCCGGTTTGGAAGGTGCGCCTCCTTGCCAATCACTGCCGTACCCGCCCCATTTTCTTTACAATCAGGAGCAGTAGGCTAAGCGCACTTTTGCAAGCGCCGTGCCTGCTGTACGCTCTATCTCCCCGCCGCAAAAGCGGGCGGCGGGGAGGATGCCGCT
>NZ_NOXV01000146.1 GCF_002251835.1 Flavobacterium cyanobacteriorum | reverse complement strand
TTTTATTGATTTTTAATCAATTATATTTTTTGTCGTGTACTAAAAAATATTACTTATAATTTTATAAAATTATAAAAATTATGGCTTATAATACTGCTGTAATAGAATTTTGATTTGGGAAAGATATACTGTAAATGTCTTATTTGTTTAACAAAATATTAAACATTGCTCAGCCTTTTACAAATAAACCTGAGCGGCCACCCGGTAAGTATTGGCATGCGCTTCCACAATAGTTTTTATGTCCGGAGAATAGCCGCCGCCCATGCTGCACTGTACAGGTATCTGCAGCCGGTGGCACAGGCTAAGCACGAAGCTGTCGCGTTCTTTGCAGCCTTCGGGGGTGCAGGCCAGTTTGCCCAGCTTGTCCGAAGCCAGGATGTCAACCCCGCAAAGGTAAAATATAAAGTCCGGCTTTTGCTGGCCTATAAGCTTCGGCAGGGTGGCCTCCAGCAGGGCCAGGTACTCGGCATCAGTAGTGTTGTCAGGCAGGGCAATGTCAAGGTCAGAGGTCTCTTTTTTAAAAGGGTAGTTGGATTTGCCATGCATACTGAAGGTAAACACGGCAGGGTCGCCGGCAAAAATCTCGGCAGTACCATTTCCCTGGTGTACATCGAGGTCTACAATCAGTATCTTCTTTGCCAGTTTGTTCGCAATCAGGTACTGCGCGGCAATGGCCTGGTCGTTCAGCAGGCAGAAAGCCTCGCCGTGGGTGCTGTAGGCGTGGTGTGTGCCGCCCGCAATATTAAAAGCAACGCCGTGCTGCAAAGCCGCTTCGCTTCCCCATATAGTGCCCTGTGCTATATGCAGTTCGCGTTCTACCAGCGCTGCCGAAAGCGGAAATCCTATTTTCCGGGCGGCACGGGGGTCAAGCGTCATGTTCAGCAGGTCGTCCACATACTCCTGCCGGTGCGCGGCCAGCACATACTGCATGTCGGGGAGGCCGGGGGCATAAAAGTCGCTTTCGGCAGCGGTTCCTTCGTGCAGCAGCTGCTGGGGAAGCAGTTCATACTTCATCATCGGGAAGCGGTGGCCCTCCGGCAGCGGGTGCTTGTATATGGGGTGGTAGGCAATGGGCAGCATGGTGCAAATGTAGGTAGTATAAATTTTTTTATAAACAGGCTGTAGGTAATTGTATTATACAAGCATTTGTAAGTTTATATAAAAGAGGTTTCTATGACCCATAAATTTATTTCAAAGCCTTGACACCTTTTAAAGGTATAATAGCTAATTTACCTGGAGTGCTTAATCGATGCTTATAGATTATCAGGATAAATCCGCGACAAGATGAGTGGGTAGCAGACGCTTTGAGAAGGTGTCAGGAGATACCGGCTGACAAGCAACAGCTAACGGATAATAATCAATATGAATAAATAATCAATCCTGCACAATAAAATCCTTGGGGTCTTCCCTGTGGAATTCCGGCTGTATGTTCACATGGTTAATCCCGAACTTTTCATACAGCAGGCCTTCTACCTTTATTGATAATGCGGTAAACTGTGTCATGGTAATATCCTCGGAGCAGTCCAGGTGCGCCTCCAGGTGCAGCTCTTCCTCATTAAGGTGCCATACGTGGATGTGGTGCAGCTTGTTTACGCCGGGTATCTTGTGCACCTCACGCACAATTTCTTTAATGTCAATATGCTCCGGCGTAAAAAGCATCAGCATTTTGGTGGAGCGCTTCAGCAGGCCGGCGCCTACTATTAATAAATAAATAGCTATAAGCAGCGTCATCAGGCTGTCTACCCAGTATAGCTGGAAATACTTCATCATCAGCCCGCCCACCAGAACGGCTACCGAGGCCAGCATGTCTGTAAGCAGGTGCAGGTACGCCGATTTCATGTTCAGGTTATGGCCGGCGTCCTTTTGCAGCAACAGCACCGATAAGCCGTTAGCTACAATCCCTAAAACGGACAGCCATATTACCAGTCCCGGCTGTATGAAGACCGGCTGGTAAAACCGGGTGATGGCTTCGTAGCTAAGGTAGATGGCCAGCACCACAAGTGTAAGCGAGTTTACAAAAGCGGCCACAAGCTCGGAGCGCTTTAAACCAAATGTCTGCGTGTTGGAGGCTTTGCGCCTGGACAGCTTGTGCGCCACATAGCTGATAACAAGCGAAACCACATCGCTAAAGTTATGCAGCGCATCAGACAATAATGCGAGACTGCCGGAAATAAGCCCGCCCACTACCTGGGCTACCGTTATGAGGATATTAAGCAGGATGGAAAGAATCAGGTTCTTTCCGCCCACGTTGTGCTTGTGTATCGGTTGGCTTTGGCTCAAAATTAATATATTAGCAGGAAATTTTATCGATTCGGTTCTGGTGGCGGCCGCCTTCAAACTGTGTGTCCAGGAAGGTATCAACCATTTCTACAGCCTGCTGTATGGCGGTAAAACGTGCCGGAATGCTGATGATGTTGGCATTGTTATGCTGGCGCGCCAGCGCCGAAATTTCCTTGGTCCAGCACAGTGCCGCACGAATCTTCTGGTGTTTATTGGCCGTCATGGCTACGCCGTTGCCGCTCCCGCAGATAATGATGCCAAAATCGGCCACACCATTTTCTACATCACTGGCTACGGGGTGTACAAAATCGGGATAATCAACGCTGTCAGAAGTATCTGTACCATGATTAATTACTTCGATCCCTTTTTCTTCCAGGTGCTTTACAATAGCTTTCTTATAGTCAGGCCCTGCGTGATCATTGCCAATTGAAATTTTCATGTTGTTGTGTGTTATGTTGAGTGGCAAAGTTACCAAGAATAAGCAAACATGCTATGCCTACATACATAATAATAACATTTGAAAATGAAGTACTTACATAACATATATGTTAAAATTTAGCGATGTTGATAAAAAATAAAACCTCCTGCATTTCAGGCACGTTTAAATTAACATTACTTGTTGACAACTTATCAATGAAAATTTAAAGAATATTTTATTTGGTACATATTTTTTGCTAATTCAAAATTATTACCGGATTTCAAAAATTATTTATACTTTTTTAAGAGAATGTTATGAAAACGTTAACAGCTTTTATTAACAAAAATTAACAGGTAAACTTATTAAAACCATAACAGGTAATAGTGAAATTAACGGTTGTTGATAAACTAAAATCAAAAATATTATATATACTAACAGCCAGCAATTTACATTCCCTTAACATTGTTGACATCTCCTTAAAAAGTAATAATAAATTAAAAAGCAATTTTATCTGAAAAAGTTTTCAGCCTTATCAACACTACATAATAACCATCAAAAAATTAAAATTTTAAAAAGAATATTTTTTTTGATTTTAATAGTTGTTGAAAACTACACGATAGTAAGGCTGCTGTTATTTTCAAAGTTATTTAGGATTTGTTTTACGGTATCCAAATCGTTAGGGTGTACCATAAGCCGGATCCCTCCCAGGGCAAAAGAATACATAGGGGCTACTGAAGCCATCGTTTCATTGCGGAAAACGAAGCGTATGCCGGCCTCTTCAAGAAGGTGTTTCAGTATCGTGATCTCGTGTGGGTAGCTGAATACCGCTGCGGTTACAAATTCTTCCATTTATCTTGATTTGTATAAAGATAGGTAATATTTACCGGCAGTTGTACCATTTTGTAATGTTAACTTATAGGTTCAGGAACTGCCACTCCTGTAAGAAAAGTTATTATTTGTTTAAAAATAGGGTTTTATCTGCGGTTAATTCGTAATTTTCACCAATATTTAGATAGCATTTATGAGTAAGAAAAACGGAAAACCATCCGGAAAAAAAGAGAAAGATTTCTCACACAAGATTTTTAAGGTACTGTCAAAGAACCCTAATAAATTATTTAACTATAAACAGATTGCGGCAGTACTGGAGCTTAATGACACCAACAGCCGCAACCAGATCATAAAAGAACTGCAGTACCTGGCTTCGAAAGAAAAAATAGAAGAGACCGATAAAGGAAAGTACAGGGTAATTTCAAAAGCTGATTACGTGGAGGGCACTATTGACATGACCACACGTAAAACAGCCTATTTCGTATCGCCCGAGGTTGAAGATGATGTATTTATACCTACCAATAACCTTAACCATGCACTTGACGGGGACAGGGTTAAGGTGTATATCTATAACCGCAGGAGGGGACGCAGGCCTGAAGCAGAAGTGGTGGAGATACTGGAACGCCATAAAACTGAATTTGTAGGCGTGATTGATATACAGAAGAATTTTGCTTTTGTAGCCACCGCAAACCCTAAAATGTATACTGATATTTTTATTCCTAAAAACAAGCTTGGAGAAGCTGAAAATGGCGATGTGGTGCTTGTACGGATAGAAGACTGGCCTGCAAAAGCCGACAGCCCTTTTGGCGAGGTGCTGCAGGTATTGGGCAAGCCGGGTGAGCATAATACCGAAATGCATGCCATACTGGCTGAATACGGACTGCCTTATGATTTTCCTGTAGAAGTAGAAGCCTTTGCACAAAAGCTGGACACAGCCATACATCCGGAAGAGATTGCAAGGCGCCGGGATATGCGCGATGTATTGACTTTTACTATAGACCCCCGGGATGCAAAGGATTTTGACGATGCATTATCTTTCCAAAAGCTGGAGAACGGTAATTATGAAATTGGCATCCACATTGCCGATGTTTCGCATTATGTGCAGGAAGGCACTATACTGGATGAAGAGGCTTATAACCGTGCCACATCGGTTTACCTGGTTGACAGGGTTGTGCCCATGCTGCCGGAAGTACTATCCAACTTTGCGTGTTCTTTAAGGCCTCATGAAGAAAAGTATACTTTTTCTGCCATTTTTGAATTAAATGAAAAAGCGGAAGTACAGAAGCAATGGTTTGGGCGTACGGTTATATACTCTGACCAGCGTTTTGCTTATGAGGAAGCCCAGCATATTATTGAAACTAAAGGCAATGCCATACCGGCTGAAACTTCTTTATCGGGTAAAGACTATACCGTAAGTGATGAAATCAAAGATGCCGTCCTGAAAATGGACCAGCTGGCAAAAATATTGCGTAAAAAGCGTATGGCCAGTGGAGCTATTTCATTTGATAAAGTAGAAGTTAAGTTCAACCTTAATGAGCAGGCGGAACCGGTAGGGGTATATTTTAAAGAAGCCAAAGATTCAAACAAACTTATCGAGGAATTTATGCTCCTGGCTAATAAAAAAGTTGCTGAATTTATAGGAAAGCAAAACAAAACTTTTGTGTACCGTATACATGATGAACCGGACCAGGATAAGCTGATCAACCTGCAAACCGTGATATCAAAGTTTGGCTACAGCATCAGCTTTAAATCGAAAGAAGCTATGGCTAAATCCATAAATAACCTGCTGGAAGAAGCACATGGTAAAAAGGAACAGAACCTTGTGGATACCCTTACCATAAGGAGTATGAGCAAGGCTAAGTACTCTACCCAGAATATTGGCCACTACGGCCTTGCATTTGAGTATTATTCGCATTTTACATCACCTATACGCCGTTATCCTGATGTTATGGCACACCGGTTGCTGCAACATTACCTGGACGGAGGAAAATCAGTAGATGATGAAGTATATGAAGAAAAATGTGCCCACTCATCCAATATGGAAAACCTGGCTGCCAATGCAGAGCGCGACAGCATTAAGTACATGCAGGTGAAATACATGATAGACCATAAGGACCAGGAGTTTCTTGGTGTAATATCAGGTGTTACGGAATGGGGCATTTATGTTGAGATTATTGAAAACAAATGCGAAGGTATGTGCCGCATCCGTGAAATTAAGGATGACTACTATACCTTTGATGAAAAACAATATGCCCTTGTAGGGGAAGTGACGCACAACTTGCTGCAGCTTGGTGATGAGGTATATGTAAAAGTTAAAAATGCCGACCTGGTTAAAAAACAGCTTGATTTCTACTACTTGAGGAAGAACGAATAAAATTGTCAACAACTAAAAAATTATAATTATGAAAAAGTTTATTGTAACTGCGTTTTTAGCTGTATTTACCACAGCCGGTGCACAGGATGTAACAAAAAACCTTGGTGATTTTTCGAAGGTAAGGGTATTTGACAAGATTAGTGTGAAACTGGTCAAATCAAATGAAAACAGGATTGAAGTATCAGGCTCCAGGGCTGATGATGTGGAAATTGTAACCAAAGGCAGCGACCTTAAGATCCGCATGAAACTGACCAAACTACTCCAGGGTGAAGATATTACGGCTACGGTATACTATAAATTTATTGATGAAGTAGAAGCCAGTGAAGGCGCTTACGTAGTTTCAGACGATACTTTTAAAGTAACCTCAATGAATCTTAATTCCAAAGAGGGCGCTAAAATAAAGCTGAACCTTGATGTGCAGAAAGTTGAGGCAAAGTTGCGTACAGGAGGCGAAATTGAGCTTGCCGGCAGGGCTTCAAACCAGGATGTAAAAATTCATACCGGTGGTATTTTAAAAGCCAGGAATATGGCAACTTCACAAACTACAGTTTCAATCAATATCGGAGGGGAGGCTGACGTGAATGCCACGGAGCTGGTTGACGCAAGGACTATGGGCGGTGGTACTATAGCTATTTTTGGCAGCCCTAAGCAGGTTAATAAAAAAACTACAGCCGGAGGAAGTATTGACATAAGGGGCTAACACTTTTTTGGCGCATTACATATTTTAATATTAAATTGCGGGTTTTAACCGCAATTCATGATTGACGATATTTTAACCGCCATTCCCTTAGGCTTCTTCCTGAGTTTTATGGTTGGGCCTGTTTTCTTTGTTCTCCTGGAAACCAGCGTAATAAAAGGATTTAGGGCAGCGATGGTGTTTGACCTTGGTGTTATACTGGCTGATGCTGTTTTTATTGCTATTGCGTATTTCAGCAGCTACAGGCTGATACAAAATATTAAAGATGAGCCCGCCCTTTTTGTTTTCGGCGGGCTCATTATGCTTACTTACGGCATCATCTCATTGGTAAAAGTAAACCGGGCCTCCAAAAATGAGATTATTGATGATGATTCACGGGAGATTATCCGCAAAGACTATTTAAGCCTTTTCCTAAAAGGGTTCCTTCTTAACTTCATAAATATTGGTGTATTAGGGTTTTGGCTTGCCATTATTATTACAATAGGGCCCAAGCTTGACATGAAGCCCACACGCATGCTGGTTTTCTTTACTTCGGTTATTGCCTCTTATTTTATAACTGACCTCTTCAAGATACTTCTGGCCAAACAATTACGGAGTAAACTGACTGCTAAGAATATCATCAGGATAAAGAAAATTATCTGTATAATCCTAATCATTTTTGGTGTGGCGCTCTTAGTGGAAGGATGGTCGCCCGGAGAAAGGAAAATGGTTAACTCAGCATTAGAAACCCTGGAAAAAAATGCATCAGAATAAAAAAAGCTATCGATAAACCGATAGCTTTTTTTGTTGAGGCATCGAGCGGATTCGAACCGCTGTACGAGGTTTTGCAGACCTCTGCCTAGCCCCTCGGCCACGATGCCATTATTTGAGTGGTTGGCAAATTTACATATATTTTACACTAACGCAAGAAAAATTGCACCTAAATTTTAAAATTCCTATACTTGCCTGAAATTTAATATTTAACAATTAGTTAACTATTTATTAGTAAAATTTTAAGATGAAGAAGTTCAGGCACCTTAGGCCCGTTGCAATTTTTATTGCAGTAGGATTATGTATAACAACCATCAGCAGGGTTATCCTGTTTTTAATGTTTAGTGAGCGGATACAACAAACACCCGAATATTGGCATTTATTTACCAACGGCCTGCGTTTTGACCTTATACTTCTTTGTTATTTATCATTTTTACCTGTTGCACTGCTATCACTTATACCGGATAAATACCTAAAATATTTCAGGGCATTCCTCAATGTGTATTTTATCCTTTTCCTGTCGCTTATATTGCTTATGGAGCTGTCCAGCCCTGACTTCATAAAGCAATACGACACGCGCCCTAACCGGTTATTCCTGGATTACCTCATCTATCCTAAAGAGGTCGCAGGTACTTTATTAAAAAGCTACCTTGGTTCTATTGTAGTCACAGTTGTTGTAGGCGCCTTGTTCCTGTTCTTAATGATAAGGAAGCGTAAATTGCTATTTGGCAGTATGCCTGTTGCCTGGAAATACAAGCTGATGATACTTCCTATGGCCGGTTTTATGGTATTTTTCGGGGCAAGGTCGAGCCTTACTTCAAAAAGGCCTATTAATGCCAGCAATGCTGTTTTTTCTTTTGACCAGCTTACCAACTGCCTCGGGCTTAATTCCTTTTACACTGTGGCTTTTGCGGCTTACTCACTGAAAAATGAAGATAATTCAGTAAAAATGTATGGTAAAATGGAAGCAGCAGAAGCCTATGCCAGGGTAAAGAAATACATGACCGCAACAGATGCCGAATTTACCGATGCTGATATTCCACTACTGCACCTGCAAACCCCTGGCACTACTGCTGATAAGCCTTATAACCTTGTTATTTTCCTTCAGGAGAGCCTTGGCGCTGAATATGTGGGTGCGCTGGGCGGGCTTCCCCTGACACCGGAATTTGACAAGCTTACCAAAGAGGGTTTATTATTTACTAATCTGTACTGTACAGGTACACGAAGCGTAAGAGGTATCGAAGCAGTGGTTACGGGATTTCTGCCTTCACCTTCAGAAAGTGTTGTAAAGCTCAGTAAATCCCAGACAGGCTTTTTTACGCTGGCTGATCTTATGAAACAGCGGGGTTATGATACCAGTTTTATTTATGGTGGCATGGCCAATTTTGATAATATGGCGTCTTTTTTTAACGGAAACGGCTTTAAAAATATTATTGATGAAGAAGATTTTGATAATGATGGCCGGAAATATGCGCTGAAAGGTACCTGGGGCTATAGTGATGAAGACCTGGCAGTAAAGGCAAATGATTATTTTAAATCTCAAAAAGGGAAACCCTTTTTTTCACTGATGTTTTCCACTTCAAACCATGAGCCGTTCGAGTTTCCTGACAACAGGATCACACTGTATGATAAAAAGAAGAACACGGTGAACAATGCAATGAAGTATGCTGATTTTTCAATAGGCAAATTTTTTGAACTTGCCAAAAAGGAAGATTATTTTAAAAATACCATTTTTATAGTAGTGGCTGACCACAATACAAGGACATACGGTAACAACCTTGTGCCGGTAAATAAATTCCATATTCCGGCGCTTGTGATAGGGCCAAACGTGCCTAAAGGCAAAAAATATGATAAACTGTGCAGCCAGATTGATCTTCCGCCATCACTTGTTAGCCTTTTAGGCATAAAAGCTGAGACACCTATGCCCGGACGTAATATATTTAATTGTAAGCCTGATACCAAAGGCAGGGCTATAATGCAGTTCCATGATATAAATGCCTTTAGGGTAGAAGACCAGGTAGTAATACTCCAGCCCGGCAAAGAACCGCTGCAGTTCCGGCTACTTAATGATACGGTTATGCAGCCGGTAAAGCTTGATAATGAGCTGGCCCGCGATGCACTGGCCCATGTTACGGCCGCTTATAATTTGTATAATGACAGTAAATACAAAATTAAAAAGAACAAAAAAACAGGGCTATAAACCCTGTTTTTTTATGTCCTGTACTCTTCAAGCTGTACTGTTACTGCCTCTACATCGCCGCCTATAGG
>NZ_NOXV01000197.1 GCF_002251835.1 Flavobacterium cyanobacteriorum | reverse complement strand
AAACTCCAGCAGATTTATGTGTTGCACTTATGAATTGAACTTAGAACAGAATTAGAAGTAATATTTGTAAAATAATAGTAAAATGGAAGATAAAAGATTAAAATATGTAATTGTAGCAGTGCAAGACTACAGAGTGCATGGTTATTCAAATACATTACATACAGATAAAGGATACCTGATTGTTGTCGAAGACTATCCAGGTGGTAAAGAATCACCTCGAAATCTAACAAATTATAGAAGAATAGTGTTTGAAAAAGTATTTGGAGAAAAATTTGGACATGAAGCCATTATTTTAGAACCGAAAAGCTCTTTGTTTTTAAAATTGCTAACAGAAATGGAATTGAAGTTAAAAGATTTATTAAAAACCCAATGTAGAAAGTTTTTAGAACACTTAAACTATCGATATGATGAAGAAGTTGAATTTTTTGGAGAAAAGTATGTAATTAATGGTAGAAATTATCTCGATAAAGCATTGCGTTATTTTTATGAATTTTACCAAAATATAAAACAGTTTTATGATTATAATTATCCATTATATTTAGTCCCTGCTACAAAAGAAGATGAAGAAAAATACTATGGTAATTACGATAGAGAAGATGGTTATGAACCATTAAAATCAAAAGAATAATAACTAACCACCCCCGGGTGGTTTTTTCATAAACACTCACCAACCCAACAGGCCAGCCTGGGCAAAAGAACTTACTAATCTTTCAAAAAGCTACTGTAAAAGATAGTTTTTGGTTTAATACTTAATCTTATACCATTTCACTATAAAATGCAATGAGCAAGCCTCTTCGCTTTTAGTATATACCGTAAAACTGTATTAATTTATCACTCATTTTTCTGTAAATCTGTTCTTTATTATTTATTTTGCGGATAATCCAAAATACATTTTATTATATCAGCTGATCCTGTACTTTTCCGGGGCAACATGAAATCCATAGAAAATTTATTGTATCAAAATTGTCCGGCTGCTTCAGCCATTCGTATAACAAAACAGGCAAAATCATCATTGCCTGACACCGGAAAAAGGTACCTGGTATTTCTAAAAATTATCGAAGATGCCCTCTAACAACACATTACTGCCTATCCTGGTAATGAGATAGGGTTCCTGTACAGCCGACGTAGCAGGGTGTACAACAGGCACCTCGTCATTGTTAACAACTTCCCCCTCACGCATTCAAAAAATAGTATTATGTTTGTATTTATAAGGCTTTAGGGCTTTAAAAGTTATTAACAAATTTATTTTTATGCAAAACATTCCGAGTGTTGACCTGCGTGATTTCCTTTCGGACGACCCGAAACGCAAACAAAAATTTGTAAATGAAATCGGTAAAGCCTATGAAGATATAGGGTTTGTAGCATTAAAAGGGCATTTTCTTGATGACCGCCTGGTAGATGAGCTGTACGGTGAAGTGAGAAACTTCTTCAGCCTGCCGCTGGAAATAAAGGAAAAGTATGAAATTCCCGGCATTGGCGGCCAGCGCGGCTATGTTTCTTTCGGTAAGGAGCATGCCAAAGGGCGCAAGGAGGGCGACCTTAAGGAGTTTTGGCATTTTGGCCAGTATGTGGGCGAAAATTCTAAATACAAAAGCGAATACCCGGATAACGTGGAGGTGGCCGAGCTGCCCAATTTTAACCGCGTAGGTAAAGAGGCCTACCAGATGCTGGAAAAAACAGGCGTGTATGTGCTGCGTGCGCTGGCGCTTTTCCTAGGCCTGGACGAATATTATTTTGATAACTACGTAAAGGAGGGCAACAGCATCCTTCGCCCTATACACTACCCTCCTATTACTTCGGAGCCTGAAAATGCGGTGCGTGCCGCCGCGCATGGCGATATTAATCTTATCACGCTGCTAATGGGTGCCCAGGGCCGGGGCCTGCAGGTGCAGAACCACAATGGCGAGTGGATTGACGCTATTGCCGAACCGGACGAGCTGGTAATCAACGTGGGCGACATGCTGAGCCGCCACACCAACAACAGGCTGAAATCAACTATACACCAGGTGGTGAACCCGCCAAGGGAACTGTGGGGTACTTCGCGCTACTCTATCCCGTTCTTTATGCACCCGGTGAGCGATATGCCACTTAACTGCCTGGAGAACTGTATTGATGAAGACCATCCTAAGCTGTATGAGGATATTACTGCCGGGGAATTCCTGCATGAGAGGCTTGTTGACTTAGGGCTTATAAAAAAATAATTAATAAATTTATAGCGGAAAAAGCATTGGGTATTAGCCTGATGCTTTTCTGTTTTAATATTATGGAACGCAGATAACGCGGATTTTGCGGATTGTCGCTGATTTTAATTATGATATTGCACAAAGAACTTACCGGCGAGATTTTAAAAGTTTTTTATGATGTTTATAATGAGCTTGGCTATGGCTTTCTTGAACGTGTGTATCAAAACGCGTTATTTATTGAACTTAAAGAGCGTGGTTTTGAAGTTGAGGCTCAAAAACGTATTTCAGTATATTATAAAGATCACTTTGTTGGAGATTATTTTGCAGATATTATAGTAAATGATACTGTTATACTTGAACTTAAAGCTTGTGACACAATAGTTGAAGAGTTTGAATATCAATTAATCAATTACCTTAAAAGCACACGGTGCGAGGTGGGTTTATTGCTTAATTTTGGCAAAGAGCCTGAATTCGTAAGGAAAGTTTTTAAAAATTCGAGTAAAAAGATTCGCGTCAATCCGCCTGATCAGCGTCATCAGCGTTCCATCTGAAAATTTATACTATGGCAAAGAAAAGCAACAGCCTTGAAGACCTTGGTGGCTTTGTATTTAGCACCAACAAAGACTTTGAGTTTAGGAATAACGAAGAGCGGCAGGAAACGCTGCCCAACAACCTGCAGAAGCTGGAAGCACACCTGGATAAAAAGAACCGTGGCGGTAAGGTAGCTACGGTAATTAAAGGATTTGAAGGTACCGATGACGACCTGAAGGCGCTGGCCAAGCAGCTGAAGACGCTGTGTGGTGTGGGCGGTTCGGCGAAGGATGGCGAAATTATTATTCAGGGCAACTTCCGGGATAAGATAATGGACTACCTGGCCAAAGAAGGTTATAAAGTTAAACGCGTAGGCGGCTGATTCAAGTAATCAAAAAACAAATTACAAACCTGTTCGGTATGTGTGCCCTGAACACCAAATACGGAACACTGAATACTATTAAATGATACAATCATCTGAACTGATACTAAACCCTGACGGGAGTGTGTACCACCTGAACCTGAGGCCGGAAAACATAGCGCACGACATTATTTTTGTGGGTGACCAGGACCGTGTTGAAAAAATCACCGCACATTTTGATTCCATAGAATTCACCACCCAAAAACGGGAGTTCAAAACGCAGACCGGAATTTACAAAAACAAACGCATGAGTGTAGTGTCAACGGGTATAGGCCCTGATAATATTGATATTGTGCTCAATGAACTTGATGCGTTGGTTAATATAGATTTTGACACACGTACGCCCAAAGAACAGCTCACTTCGCTAAATATTATCCGTATCGGCACATCAGGCTCACTGCAGCCGGATATATCCACCGATAGCTTTGTGATGTCTAAATACGGGCTTGGGCTTGATAATATGCTCCGCTCCTACCGCATTGATGAAGTTACTGATACTGCCCTTGAAGAGGCTTTTTTACACCACACACATTGGGATATCCGCAAGGGCAAGCCTTATGCAGTAAAATGCAGTGAAAAGCTGGAGAAGATTATTGAAAGCGGGCACATTTACAAAGGTATTACGGCAACTGCCGGAGGCTTTTACGGTCCACAGGGGCGCGTACTCAGGCTGCCCATCCAGGATATGGATTTAAATAGTAAGATGGATAATTTCAACTTCAACGGTAACCGGATTACAAACCTTGAAATGGAGACGGCTGCCATATACGGACTCTCGGCATTGCTGGGGCACCACGCGCTTTCACTCAATGCTATTATAGCCAACAGGGCGCTGGGTACTTTTAGCGCCGACCCTTATGCTGCTGTGAACAATCTTATCGAATATACCCTGAATAAACTGGCTATAGGATGATTCAGGAAATTTTGTAAATGAATAAAATGCCGCACTTTGTAACTTTGTAGAAAAGCAACTTTATGAAAAACATAAAAATTGCCGGAGTACCGGAGCATTTTAACCTGCCATGGCATTTATGCATTGAAAATGGTGAATTTGAAGATGCCGGAATTGATTTGGAGTGGGCTGACGTGCCCGAAGGTACCGGCAGGCTGTGCCAGATGCTTCGTGACAGGGAAACTGACATGGCAGTTTTACTTACTGAAGGCATAATAAAAGACATAGCAGCAGGAAATACAAGTAAAATTGTGCAGGTATACGTGCAGTCGCCGCTCATTTGGGGCATACATGTGGCTGCCGGCTCTCCTTATAAAACTGTTGATGATATTGAAAAAGGCAAAGTTGCCATAAGCAGGTATGGGTCGGGCTCACATTTAATGGCTTATGTTAACGCAAAGCAGCACGGATGGCGCATAAACAACCTTGAGTTTGAAATAGTAAACACACTTGACGGCGCGATTGAAGCTTTAACTGAAGGACGGGCTGATTATTTTATGTGGGAGCGTTTCATGACAAAGCCGGTGGTTGATAAAGGCATCTTCCGCAGGGTTGGCGACTGCCCTACCCCATGGCCCTGTTTTGTGATAGCTGTAAGGAATGAGACACTTGTAAATGACGCTGATAGTATTGGAACAATTTTGGATATCATTAACCAGACTACCGAAGAGTTTAAAGAAATCCCGAGTATTGACAGGACGCTTGCCGGGCGCTACGGGCAGAAAATTGAAGATATCCAGGAATGGCTGAAGCTAACACGGTGGTCGCAAAAGAAACTCGATAAAAATACGTTTGATAAAGTACAGGCGCAGTTGCTGGAGCTAAACATTATTGAAAAGAAAATTGCATTTGAAAGCGCTACAGGATAACCGTGCTTTTGCCCCATTAAAATGATAAAACCTGACTCCACTACCTTAAAAAATCTTAAAGCTAAGCTTCAGGTAAGGAGGCCTTGGGACTCCATTATCATTTTTATCCTAAACGTCCTCATTGCCATTCCGTTGTTCATCATCCTCCATCAAAACCTTGTTGACCCTGAGTGGCCTTTCCACATTGACAGGATATTGATATTTATAATCCTTGTTGTGGCAATACAGCTGGTTTTGAGGCTCCTAAAGACCATACTAATCATATGCATGGCGCTTTACCTGCTGGCACTTTTGTATGGGTCTGTATTTGGTGGGTATGGTTTCAATGCCGTTTTTGAAGACTACCGCTCCATGGTTTATACAATGGCTGAAGACCCAAACCCGCAGGACATAATTATTTCTAAGCTGTTGCCGTTCCCTAACAAAGGCCAGATAATTGATGCTGTAAATTATGATGATCCACGCGTACGTAATTTTTCGGTGATGGCAGCTACCAAATATTTTAAAGATGTAAAGGGTTATCAGCAGCACCGTAAACTAATACAATGTTTTTCCGTTTTTAAGGAAATCCGTAATCGATGGCGCTATGTTAATGACCCGACCGGAACAGAATATATCGCATCAGCTACAGAATCATTGCAGCATTTTTCAGGCGATTGTGATGACCACGCCATACTGATGTCTGCCGCTATAAAAGCTATCGGGGGTACGCCACGTATAATACATACAGGTGGGCATTTGTATCCTGAAATGCTGATTGGCACAAAGTCAGATCTTGAAACGGCTAATTACCTTATAAAAGAACAGCTGTTTAAGGAAGAAAGTAAAGACCAGGAGGTGCATTACCATATTGACGAACGCGGCCAGGTGTGGCTAAACCTTGACTATACAGCCCGTTATCCGGGAGGAAAATTTATGCGTGAAGAAATTTTGGGTGAGCTTACTTTTTACTAACCTTTCTTTGTGCAATTCTCTGACAAGAGTTAATAAAATAACAACCTTTACCATGTAATTTCTGCCCTGCCATGTTCGTGGAGGTATTTATTAGCTTTACTGAAATGCCCGTTCCCAAACCATAAGCCCTGGTTGGCACTTAAAGGTGATGGGTGGCCCGACTCAAGGATTAGGTGTTTGGTGCGGTCTGTTTTGGCGCCTTTTTTCTTTGCATAACCGCCCCATAGCATAAAAACCACATTTTCTTTTTCTTCAGATATCTTTTGTATTACGGCATCAGTAAATTTTTCCCATCCTTTTCCTTTATGGCTCTCTGCCTGGCCTTCCCTGACAGTTAATACGGCATTGAGCAGGAGTACGCCCTGGTCAGCCCAGCGTGTAAGGTTTCCTGTAGGGGGAAAAGGCTGGCCCATATCATTCTGTATTTCCCTGAATATATTAATTAAAGAAGGTGGCATAGGTACACCATCATTAACTGAAAAACAGAGCCCGTGCGCCTGCCCGTAACCATGGTAGGGGTCCTGCCCTAATATAACCACTTCAACTTTATCAAAAGGGCAATGCTCAAAAGCATTAAAAATCTGTTTTCCGGGAGGGAAACACCTTCCGGTAGCATATTCCTTTTTTACAAAAGTTATAAGTTCTTCAAAATAGGGCTTTTCAAACTCCCCTTCAAGGATTTTTTTCCAACTCTGTTCTATGTTTACATTCATTTTTAATGTATATAAGGCAAATATACACATTGAATCGTGTAATTAAAGTTAATAGCATCTGCCAAATATGCAGGAAACGTAATATGTAATACTTTTGCATAATATTTGCTTTAGCTGAAGAATGATAAGTATTACAGATAAAACTTTAAAAGATTTAGAATTCACCACGGTGCTTGAAACCGTCTCTGCGTGCTGCACTACAGAACCCGGAAAACAAAAAGCGCTGGAAATAGTACCTTATAATGACAGGGATGAGCTGACCGAAGCTTTAAAGCAAACATCGGAATATGTTGCATCATACGATAATAACAATGCGCTGCCGAACCATGGTTTTGAACCTGTTACGAACGAGGTGAAATTCCTGGCTATAGAAGACAGTTATCTTGACGCTCCTGCTTTCAGGAAGATAGCTACACTTTCTGAAACGGTCAATACACTTATAAAGTTCCTCGAAAAATTTGACGATTACTACCCCGCACTACACCGCCGCGCAAAACAGGTAGAATACACAAAAGAAATACAAAAAAGTATTGATAATGTGATTGATAAATATGGGGAGGTAAAAGACGATGCTTCGCCTGAACTTGCCCTGATAAGGCGTGAAATGAATGTAGTGAAAGGCAGGATCAACCAGAGTTTTGCAAGTGCATTAAGCCAGTACAACAGCCTTGGATATCTTGATGACATTAAAGAAAGCGTTGTAGAAAACCGCAGGGTGCTTGCTGTGCTTGCCATGTATCGCAGGAAAGTTAAAGGCGCTATATTAGGCAGCTCAAAAACCGGCAGTATAGCTTATATTGAGCCAGAGGCTACACTGAAGTATTCACGGGAACTGAATAATTATGAATATGAAGAAAAAGAAGAAATAAAACGGATACTAAAGCAGCTTAGCAACAGTATAAGGCCATTCGTGCCGCTTATTAACGAGTATCAGGTATTTTTAACTGATATTGATGTTGTTTCTGGGAAAGCACGGTATGCACGCAAAATAAATGGTCTTCTGCCCACTATAACTACTGAAAAGCGGCTCTATTTTCGTGAGGCTTTCCACCCTATCCTGCTGCTCAGCAACAAACAAAAGCAAGAGCCTACCTATCCGCAGACCATTGAATTAAAACAGGATAGCAGGATAATCGTAATTTCCGGGCCCAATGCCGGTGGTAAAAGTATAACACTTAAAACAATCGGGCTGCTGCAGTTAATGCTCCAAAGCGGAATGCTTATACCGGTGCATGAGCGGAGTGAGACCTTTTTGTTTGACAGGATTCTTACTGATATAGGGGATAACCAGTCCATTGAAAATCATCTGAGTACGTACAGTTACCGCCTTAAGAACATGAACTACTTTTTGAGGAAATGTAATGAAAGGACTTTATTTCTTATTGATGAGTTTGGTACAGGGTCTGATCCTGAACTTGGAGGCGCGCTTGCCGAAACTTTCCTGGAAGAATTTTACCACAGGGAGGCTTTCGGTATTATAACCACCCACTACACCAACCTTAAAATACTGGCTAATGAGTTGCCATTTGCCACAAATGCCAACATGCTTTTTGATGAACGTTCGCTTGAGCCTATGTACAAACTGGTTGTTGGCCAGGCAGGCAGCTCGTTTACTTTTGAGGTTGCACAAAAAAACGGTATTCCTTACGGGCTTATAAACCGTGCCAGGAAAAAAATCGAAGGCAGTAAAGTGCGGTTTGATAAAACCATAGCTACTCTGCAAAAAGAACGATCCAGGCTGGAAAAAACATCGCAGACACTTAAGGAAGAAGAAATAAGGGCGCGCGAAGAAGGTAAAAAATTAGAAATAATAAATACAAAGATACAGCAGAAACTGGAAAGTTACCAGGAGTTGTATGATGCCAGCCAGCGGCTTATTTATCTGGGGCAAAAGCTGGACGATATGAGTACAAAGTACTTCAATAATAAAAACAAGAAAGAGCTAATCGGGGATTTCCTTAAGGTAGTTGAAATTGAAAATTCAAAGCGTAAAAAAGCAACACCAAAAGAAAAGAAAGAAAAGGAAATACAGCAGAAAGTGGTAATTGCTGAAGTAAAGCAAAAAGTTGAGGAGATACGCAAAGAAAAGAAAGAGAAAAAAAATAAGGAAAAAACAGTTGAGAAACCTAAAGTTCCGCTCAAGGTCGGCGACAGGGTCCGGATGATTGAAGGCAAAGCGGTAGGCTCAATTGACACTATTGAAAAAAATACGGCTACCGTTAATTACGGTATCTTTACATCTAAAGTAAGCCTTGATTCCTTAGAACTTGTAGAAGCTAAAAAATGATGACAGAAAACCTGCCAAAAGATAAAAAAATAATATTGTTTGACGGCATATGCAATTTATGCGATGCTACTGTCCAGTATATTATAAAGCATGATAAAAAAGATATTTTCCGTTTTGTACCGCTTCAGTCTGAACTGGGGCAGCAAATCGTCAGGCATATAGGCGTAGACACTTCAAAAACCGATTCAATACTCTTGTACCAGCCCGGATACGCATACTATTATAAAGCAGAAGCCGCGCTTTTAATAGCCAAAGAACTGGGAGGTACAGTGTCTTTGCTTAGTATGTTCTCTTTTTTACCTAAAACAATTTTAAATGCCGTGTACGATTATGTAGCACGTAACCGGTATAAATGGTATGGCAAAAAGCAGGAATGTATGATTCCGACACCTGAAATGAAAGCTAAGTTCCTATAATAATAAAAAGAAGCCGTCTCACAACTTGAGACGGTTTTTTTACGTTTT
>NZ_NOXV01000196.1 GCF_002251835.1 Flavobacterium cyanobacteriorum | reverse complement strand
CAAGAAAAACGTAAAAAAACCGTCTCAAGTTGTGAGACGGCTTCCATGACTGCTTTTCAGCGGCTCTTAATTTTTAGCAAAACTCGTCGTAAGCGTCTTTCAGGTTTTCTGCTATCATGTCGGCAGGGCGGCCTTCAATGTGGTGGCGCTCCAGCATGTGTACCAGTTCACCGTCTTTAAACAGGGCCATGCTTGGCGATGACGGCGGGAACGGGAACATCTGCTCACGGGCGGCATCAACGGCCTCTTTGTCAACACCCGCAAAAACCGTAATAAGGTTATCCGGCTTTTTAGCGCTGTCAAGGCTCATAATGGCGCCCGGCCTTGCATTGCGCGCCGCGCAGCCGCAAACCGAATTCACCACTACAAGCGTAGTGCCTTTTCTTGATAATGCGTCTTTAACCGCATCTGCTGTATGTAGTTCTTCAAAACCGGCTTCTGATAGCTCAGCACGCATCGGTTTTACTAATTCTTCAGGATACATAATGATTTTTTTAAATTAAAATACGGTACAAAGATAAGCAATTTTTAGGTAAAATGCTTTATCTGCCATGCGGTTTATGCCCCAGCGCCCGTTTCAGTAAGGCTTTAATAAATAGCATTTTAGGGCATTGCAGTATTACCCTTATATCTTCGGCAAAGGTGGTTTCCTCATCAAGGAATTTAAGAATGAGCGCGGCATTGCCCCTGCGGAACATGGCCGAAAAAATGCCCGCGCCTTTCTCATTAGTCCGGTACAAAATATCAAGCAAAAGCAGGTCGTAATACCAAAACCTGTTCTTTTTGCCAAACATCCTGAAATCCTCTTTTTCCCGGAGGAACTGTACCAGCCGCGCCGACTGTTTTACGGTGTTCATAAAGGTAAATCCCGTACTGGCTTTGGTCCACCCGCCGGCACTGCCTATATTGATGATGTTCTTTGTATTATGCTCCCAGAAAGGATAAACCGTCATGGGTATGCTTCCCTTTTCTTTATGCAGTATCTCAAAATTATATATGCCGCGTTCACTCAGGTACGCTGTTATGGCTTCCCCGTATGCGGCTTCCGGTAGCAGGTGTTCAGAAAAAAGGGTATATTCCACAAGTGCCTCATCGGGTGCAAAAGGCAGCACGTACATAAACCGGGTGTTCCCCTTCTGCGCAATGCTGAAATCCATAAACGTAGCTTCACGGTCATTAAAGGCAGGCCTGTCTGTTTTTATATGCCAGCCTGTAAAGTGCTGCTGCAGTAAAGGGTATTTATGGTTGCTTTGGGCAGCCCCGGGATCATAAAGGCTGTTCAGCAGCTTGTTGCAGGTGTAGCTTTTTTCGGTTGTTGTTACGGTTACGGTGCCGCCCCCTTCTTGAAACCCGGTTATTCTTTCCGTTTTGAATACAATATCGTTATACCCCCTTAGATGTTCAAAAACATAATTGTAAAAATCTATACCGCGTATCATTTTATAGCGGTAGGGGCTAAAATCAAGGCTTTTTTTATAATCTGTGCCGCCAAATAAAGTTTTTTCCCACTGCTTGCTTACTATGGCATCCCAGCCGCCGTGCTCTTTTTCCCAAAAGCACCAGGTGCGGTCATTGATCTTTTTATCATCAGCATCAAGGAGCAACACCTGTTTTCCTGAGAAATGCCCTGAAACGGCCATGCGGTGCACCGTCATCAGCGAAGCCAGCCCCGCCCCTGCAAATATATAATCGTAGTGTTCCATCAATACCCAAAGGTATTAATAATCATACCGCCGCACAATATTTAGGTTTGCCTAAATTTATTTTTTTATTAAGGCTTATTAAGCTATATTTGTTAGGCAATACAATGATGCATGACCTACTCCGAAGAAAATTACCTGAAGGTTATTTATCACCTTTCCCTACATTCACTCAAGGGCATTACTACCAATTCCATAGAGCAAGCCGTCTTCAGTTACAGATATGGTACAAAAACTGGCCGATAAAGGGCTGGTTGAGTATAAAAAGTACCAGGGTGTGCTGCTCACCGATAAAGGGCGGCACAACGCCCTGATGATTGTGCGAAAGCACCGGCTATGGGAGGTTTTCCTGGTAGAGAAGCTCGATTTTTCATGGGATGAGGTTCATGATGTGGCCGAACAGTTGGAGCATATAAAATCTGAAAAGCTGATTAACAAGCTTGATGAGTTCCTGGACCACCCCACCGAAGATCCGCATGGCGACCCTATACCGGACAAGAACGGGAAGATCATCAAAAAGGAAAAACAACTGCTTTCTGAAGTTGCTGCCGGCAAAAAAGTGATTTGCGTAGGTGTCAGGGACAGTTCTTCGGCTTTCCTGCAGTACCTCAACAAGCAGCAGATAGCGCTTGGTTCAGCTATAGAGGTTGTTGCCAAAGAAAATTTCGACCTGTCGCTAACACTACAGGTAAACGGCAGGCAGGTAACCGTTTCTAATAAAATAGCAGGAAACCTATTTGTAAAACAGGTATAATATGTTTGATACTGTAATTGCTTACTTTGAAAGCATACCCCCCGTACTGGCGGCTTTATATGCCACCTTGTTTACCTGGTTCCTTACGGCTGCGGGGGCATCAGTAGTGTTTTTCTTCAGGTCCATGAACCGTGCCGTACTCGATGGCATGCTGGGCTTTACAGGGGGTGTTATGGTAGCGGCCAGCTACTGGAGCCTCCTTTCGCCTGCCATAGATATGAGTAAGGGCGAAGGTTTTGTAAAGGTTATCCCGGCGGCAACGGGTTTTATCCTGGGTGCGCTTTTCCTCTTCGGGCTTGATAAGGCCCTGCCGCATCTGCACATCAATTTCAGGGAAAACGAAAGCGAGGGCATCAAAACAAAAACACCGTGGCAGCGTACCACATTGCTGGTGCTGGCCATAACACTACATAACATACCCGAAGGCCTGGCCGTAGGCGTATTGTTCGGCGGTGTGGCAGCAGGCATACCCGAAGCTTCTATAGCCGGGGCGCTTACACTGGCCATAGGCATCGGCATCCAGAACTTTCCCGAAGGCATAGCCGTGGCCATGCCGCTGCGCCGTATGGGTATGAGCCGCAAAAAGAGCTTTATGTACGGGCAGTCGTCAGCGCTGGTAGAACCGGTAGCCGGTGTACTGGGCGCGGTAGCCGTAGCCTTTTTTACCCCCATATTGCCTTATGCGCTGGCATTTGCGGCAGGGGCCATGATATTTGTGGTTGTAGAAGAAGTTATCCCCGAAACGCAGCGAGATAAAAATACCGATATAGCTACGCTTGGTTTTATCGGCGGTTTCGTGGTAATGATGACGCTTGATGTAGCTCTGGGCTAATGGCATCCGCAGTCATCGCCGCAATTGCCTTTTTTTTTCTTTTTAAAAAAGAACTTCTTTATCAGGAAAGCAACAGCACCCGCCACAATTACGTAAACCAGTAGTTCCTGTATATCCATAACTTTTATCTTAATAACTGGTAAGCAATCAGCGAAACCAAATAGGCAAAACTGCTCATCCCGAAAAGCTGTATAAGCGGCCATTTCCAGGAATTGGTTTCCTTTTTGGTAATGGCCAGCGTACTGATGCACTGCATGGCAAAGGCATAAAACAGCAGTAAGGAAACGCCGGTGGCAAGGTTAAATACCTTTTTGCCGGTTGCGGGGTTTACTTCCGCATTCATCCGCTCTTTTATGGTGGCTTCACTTTCATCGCTGCTGCCTATGTTGTATATGGTTGCCAGTGTGCCTACAAACACCTCGCGCGCTGCAAATGATGATACTATGGCAATGCCTATTTTCCAGTCATAACCCAGCGGACGTATTACAGGCTCAATGGTTTTGCCAATAATGCCAATATACGAGTTTTCGAGTTGGTAAGCAGCCACTTTATTTTCCATTTGCTCCGGTGTCATCAGGCCTGCTTTGGATTGTTCAGCCACTATCTGCCGCGCATTATCGAAACGCTCACCGGGCCCGTGCGACCCCAGGAACCAGATAATTATGGAAAGCGCCAGTATTATCTTTCCGGCTCCCGTAATAAATGCTTTGGTTTTCTCCACCACATTTAGCGCCACATTTTTAAAAAGGGGCAGCTTATAGTTGGGCATTTCCGCTACAAAAAAGCTTTTGTGCCGGGTGTGCAGCACCTTGTTAAGCAGGTAAGCAGAAAGTATAGCCCCGCCAAAGCCCAGCAGGTAAAGCCCCATCAGCGTAAGCCCCTGCAGGTTAAAAATTCCTGCTATGGCCTTTTCAGGAATAACAAGCGCAATGATTATGGCATACACAGGTAGCCTTGCCGAACAGGTAGTGAATGGCGTTACCAGTATGGTTATAAGCCTTTCGCGCCAGTTCTCAATATTGCGTGCCGCCATTATGGCCGGTATGGCACAGGCGGTACCCGAAATAAGCGGTACCACGCTTTTGCCGCTCAGGCCAAAGCGCTTCATGATCTTGTCCATCAGGAAAACCACGCGGCTCATGTACCCGCTTTCTTCCAGCACCGATATAAATAGGAACAGGAAAGCTATCTGGGGGATAAAGATTACAATGCCGCCTATGCCGGGAATCACCCCTTCGGCTATAAGGTCTGTCAGCTTGCCTTGGGGCAGGTGTTCTGAGGCATAGGTACCCAGCCATGCAAAGCCACGGTCTATCAGGTCCATCGGAATTTCCGACCATGAAAATATGGACTGGAATATCAGCATCAGTATCCCGAAAAATATTACATAGCCAAAAACTTTGTGGGTAAGCACCCTGTCCAGCCTTGTCCTGAGGTCATTTGCTTTTGATGTATCAATGGTTTGCCCTACTTTCAGCACATCATTTATGAACTGGTAGCGCTTAATGGTTTCTTTCTGCTGCAGCCTTTTTAGTTCTGAACGTGTTTTAGTGAACGAAGTACCCAGCAGTTCTTTCTTTTCTGATATACCGAAGTTTACATCCTGTGTAATTACCAGCCACAGCTTGTACAGCAGCTGGCTGGGGAAGGCCTGGCGCAGCCTGTTAAAGTAATCAGGGTCTATGGTTGAAGCGTGCAGGCATGGCTCGGTCGACAGGTTCTCATAGTCCACTATAAGGTCTTTTATCTTGTCTATACCTGTCCCTTTGCGCGAGCTTACCACGGCTATTTTCGTCTTTAGCTGTTCTTCCAGGTAAGGGATGTCCAGCGTAATGCCTTTCTTCTGCATCCTGTCAGCCATGTTAATAACAAGGATGGTCGGGATTTCAAGATCTTTTATCTGGGTAAACAGCAGCAGGTTGCGCTTCAGGTTTTCTACATCGGTAACCACTACGGCCACATCAGGAAAATCCTTATCGTTGCGGTTCAGCAGCAGTTCTATCACTACATTTTCGTCTATGGAGCTTGCATTAAGGCTATACGTGCCGGGAAGGTCAATAATAGCACCTTTTATATTCCCGGGAAGGCGGCAGTTGCCCACTTTCCGCTCCACCGTAATGCCCGGGTAGTTGCCTACCTGCTGGTTAAGCCCCGTCAGTTGGTTAAAAACCGAAGTTTTCCCCGTATTGGGATTACCTATAAGTGCAATTTTTATGGTGTGGGATGCCATTAAAGCTTAGTCTGTTATCATTTCCACATCAATCTCCACAGCTGTTTCCCTGCGTATGGCAAGGTGGCTGTCATTAACATTGATGTATATAGGGTCGCCAAGCGGGGCTATTTGTATCAGCTCCACCATATTACCCGGCAGGCACCCCATTTCAAGCAGTTTTAAAGGGATGGCATCAATATTAAATTCGGTTATAACAGCCTTTTGGCCTTTTTTAAGCGCTGCAAGTGTAGTTTTCAATGCTTATTTAGAATAAATTAAGGCAAAATTACAAATAAAATCCCATTCGGGGGCTTATTTTTCATTTTCTCTCAGCCACTTTATGTCTTCCAGCAGCTGCTCTACGTTCTTTTCGCCATCACTGTCTTTATCAAGGTTCGTGCCGTTATAAAAGCCCCTTATGCGCCCTTCTTTATCCACAAGGATAAAGTTTTCGGTATGCACCATGTCATACAGCTCTTTGGTGCTGCCGGTTTTAACGGCCAGGTACGACTTCCGCGCGATGTAATAAATATCTTTTTTATCGCCGGTCACCAGGTTCCACTTACTGTCAATCACGCCTTTCTTCTTCCCATATTCCTTAAGCACAGCAGGGGTGTCAGTATCCGGCGTTACCGAGTGTGACAGGAGCATCACATCGGGCATATCCTTTATCTTGTCCTGCAGCCAGGCCATATTATCTGTCATGATGGGGCAAATGGTAGGGCAGGTAGTAAAAAAGAAATCAGCCACATATATCTTGCCTTTATAGTCATCCTGTGTAATGGTCTTCCCGTTCTGGTTGATAAAGGCAAAGTCGGCAATCCTGTGGTCGCGTGCTACATATTGTATAGTGGTGTCAACAAGTTCAGGATTAACGTCAGACGGGTTGTATACCGGCAGCGATTTTTCAGGCTTAAGTGCATTATAAAAAAGTAAAAGGATGGTAACGGAAAGCGCAAGGAATACAATAATGAATATCTTATACTTTTTTAAAAACGATGCCATTTCAATAAAACTTTTTGCAAAATTACGAAATTAACAGTGCCGGAGCAGCATTAAATTGTAACACGCAGGTGAGTTTTAACACTAATGTCTTACGGCGTAGCGCCTAACTTTTTATTTTTGTAATAACTCAATAAAAAACAAAGTATGAAAACAAATAAAGTAGCCATTGCTGCCCTGCTGCTGGGAAGTGTTGCCATTGGCACCGCCCAGACGAAAGGCACAAAGCAGGGCCCGCAGAAACCGGGTATCAACCTGCAGTATATGGACAAGAAGGTGAAGCCATCAGACGATTTTTTCCGCTATGTGAACGGTACCTGGATTGACCAGACCGAAATCCCGGGAGACAAGACCCGTTGGGGAAGCTTTGATGAGCTGCGTGAAAATACCAATAATGACGCACTTGCCATATTAAAAGAGGCAGCAGGTAAAAACCTGAAATCAGATACTGACCAGGGCAAAGCCGCCAACCTTTATAAATCTATAATGGACACCGTAGCCCGTAATAAGGCCGGAATTGCACCGCTGAAGCCATACCTGGCTAAAATAAATGCAATAAAAGATGTAAAATCACTGCAGGCGCTGCTTGTAGAGATGGAACCCCAGGGAGGCCTCGGCTTTTTTGGCATTGGTGTGGGTGCCGATGCCAAAAACAGTAATAAAAATGCCTTGTATATCAGCCCGGGGAGGTTAGGCCTGCCCGACAGGGATTACTATGTGTCTGACGATGCCGACTCTAAGGAAAAACGCGAAAAGTATGTACAGCATGTTGCCCGTATGCTCAGGTATCTTGGCTACAAAGAAGCTGATGCTAAAACGCAGGCAGCCAAAGTCCTTGCGCTGGAAACAGCAATGGCACAGCCAAGGCTTGACAGGGTTGAGCGCCGCGACCGCAGGAAAACCTATAACCCCATGACAGTGGCCGGCCTGCAGAAGCTTACACCTTCAATTGAGTGGAACAAATACCTTGCAGGGGTGGGGGTAAGCAAAATTGATACACTGATCGTGTCGCAGCCAAAATACATGACCGCGCTTGACGGGATGTTTAAGGAGAACAAAGTGGAGGACTGGAAGGCATACCTGCGCTGGACACTCCTTAACAGTGTTGCCGATGAGCTTTCTACCGATATTGAAACCGCTAACTGGGAGTTTTACAGCAAGACGCTTCGTGGAGCGCTTAAGGAAGAAAGCCGTGACAAGAACGCACTGCAAACAATAAACGGTACCGTGGGCGAAGCACTTGGTAAGCTGTATGTGGAAAAGAAATTCCCTGCCGAGGCCAAAGCCAAAGCGCAGGACATGATAAAGAACGTAATGCTGGCTTTCGAGAACCGCATTAACAGGCTGCCGTGGATGGCAAAATCTACCCGTGAGAACGCTATCCAGAAACTAAGGAAGATGACCGTGAAGATAGGCTACCCTGACAAATGGAAAGATTATTCAGCCCTTACAATTAAAAGCCCTGCCGAAGGCGGCTCGTTCTTCAGCAACATGAGGGCCATAACCAGGTGGGAGTTTAAAGAAGACATTATAAAGCTGAACAAGCCTGTAGATAAAACAGAGTGGGGCATGGCGCCGCAAATAGTTAATGCTTACTTTAACCCGTCATACAATGAGATCGTTTTCCCTGCGGGCATCCTACAGCCGCCGTTCTATGATTATAAAGCTGACGAGGCGGTTAACTACGGTGGTATCGGCGCGGTAATAGGCCACGAAATATCACACGGATTTGACGATTCGGGTTCACGATACAATGCCGACGGTAACCTTGTAAACTGGTGGAGCGATGAAGACCTGGAAAAATTTACCAGCCTTGGCGGTGCCCTTGCTGACCAGTACAGCCAGCTGCAGCCGCTGCCGGGCATTTATGTTGACGGTAAGTTTACCCTGGGCGAAAACATTGGCGACCTTGGCGGGGTTAACGCGGCGTATGACGGACTGCAGCTTCACTTAAAAAAGAATGGCAATCCGGGATTAATCGATGGTTACACTCCCGAACAGCGTTTCTTCATATCGTGGGCAACCATATGGAGGACCAAAGCGCGCGATGAGGCCATTAAAAACCAGGTAAAGACCGACCCGCACTCGCCGGGCAACTACAGGGCGTATGTGCCGCTGCAAAATGTAGATGCATTTTATGACGCTTTCAGCATTAAGCCCGGCGACGGCATGTACATTGCCCCTGATAAGAGGGTAAAGATTTGGTAACAAATCTATGTAATATATAAGAAATATTTGCGAGGAATGGCGGCAATGTTATTTAATGGCATACATAATAAATGAAGATCAGGTTCTAAAAATTTTTTAAATTATTCAGGAATTCCTTGTAAGAATATAAAAAGTCTTTTGGCGCTACAGTTTCTAAAAAATAAAGATTTTTAGAAAAGTCAAAATCTATTTTATTTATGTACATCTTTTGAATATATGCCGCTATTTCTAAGGTAATTTCGTAAGATCTTAAAAATAAATCTTCATCATTTTTATAAGGCGTGAGCAAATTTTCAATTCCACTTTCTGAAAATTCTGTATCTATAATCCTATATTTTAGCTCTTTTGAATTTATATCATAGACATTAATCACTCTTAAAAATAAATCATCTACATTATTCATACTGATATTTTTATATTTCATAGCTAAGTACACGACAAAAATTGTATTAAATTAATTTCCAGCTTA
>NZ_NOXV01000145.1 GCF_002251835.1 Flavobacterium cyanobacteriorum | reverse complement strand
CGGAATGAGGACTTGCAGCGGAAAGCCCGGCCCGCAGGGACACGCCCCAATTTTTAAAAAAAATGCGTTCCCGGCAGGCTTTCAGGTTATTTTTTTAGGGGTGTTTTTTTGCGTACTACGGCACCCGGCAGGTTTTTTATCCCCATATTATAGAGCGTAAAGGCCTGCACATCGGCTATTTCGGCAATGGTTTGCGCTACTGATTTGCCCGCGCCGTGCCCGGCATTAACGCCAATACGTATCAGTACAGGGTTAGGGCCGGCCTGCTTGTCCTGCAGTTCGGCCGCAAACTTGAAGCTGTGGGCCGGCACCACGCGGTCATCATGGTCGCCGGTAAGGATCATGGTCGCCGGATATTGTGTGCCTTCTTTTACATTGTGTACGGGGGAGTAGCCTTTAAGGTAGGCGAACATTTCGGGGCTGTCGTTTGCCGTGCCATAATCATAGGCCCAGCCGGCGCCCGCGGTAAAGGTGTGGTAGCGGAGCATGTCCAGCACGCCCACTGCGGGCAGGGCCACTTTCATGAGGTCCGGGCGCTGTGTCATGGTGGCGCCTACGAGCAAGCCGCCGTTAGAGCCGCCACTGATGGCCAGGAAAGCGGAGGAGGTATATTTTTTGGCAATGAGGTATTCGGCCGCGGCAATAAAATCGTCAAAAACGTTCTGCTTTTTCATTTTAGTGCCGGCCACGTGCCAGGCTTTGCCATATTCGCCACCGCCCCTGAGGTTGGCAACGGCATAGATGCCTCCGTTTTCGAGCCACACGGCATTACCGATGCTGAAAGATGGCGTAAGGCTTATATTGAAGCCTCCGTAACCGTACAATAGAGTTGGGTTTTTGCCGTCCAGTTTTGTGCCTTTTTTGTAGGTAATCATCATGGGTATTTTAGTGCCGTCTTTTGAGGTATAAAATACCTGCTCCGAAACGTAATCAGCAGTATTAAAGTCTACTTTTGGCTTTTGGTACAGTGCTGACTTTCCGGTTTGCGGGTCAAAGGAGAATATGCTGCCCGGGGTTATGTAATTGGTAAAGGTGTAATAGAGGGTTTTATCTTCTCTTTTCCCTGCAAATCCCCCGGCCGTGCCCAGCCCCGGCAGCCGTATTTCGCGGATTTCATTACCGTTGTAATCATATTGCTTTACAATTGAAACGGCATCTTTCATGTATTCCGCAAAAATATAGCCGCCCCCGGTAGAAGCGGTGAGTACATTGCCTGTTTCAGGGATAAGGTCTTTCCAGTGTTTCCGGTGGGGCGTGGAAGCATCAGTACTGACAACTTTGTTGTTGGGCGCGTTAAAGTTTGTAGATATATACAGGGTACTACCCTCATTGCCTATGACTGTATGGTCATTGTCAAAGTTATCCACCATTTGGATGATTTTGCTGTCCTGCTGCGTAAGGTCTTTCAGGTACAGTTCATTCCCTGATGTGGAGTTGGCCGCCGAAATAATGAGGTAGCGGTTGTCCTTTGTCACATAGCCGCCTACATACCTTCGCTTGGTATCCTGCCCGAAAACAAGGACATCGTCTGATTGTAGTGTACCCAGCTTGTGGTAGTAGAGCTTGTGCTGGTCGGTCATTGCCGAAAGCTCACTACCCTTGGGTTTATCATAACTTGAGTAAAAGAATCCTTCGTTCTCTTTCCATGAAATACCACTGAACTTGATATCTACCAGTTTTTCGTCAATAATCTTTTTGGTGGCTACATTCATTATAAAAATCGTCCTCCAGTCGCTTCCGCCTTCTGATATTGAGTAGGCCATAAGGCTGCCGTCGCGTGTGAATGCCACATCACCCAAAGACGTAGTGCCATCGGCAGAAAATGTATTGGGGTCAAGGAAAATTTCCTCTTTCCCTGACGCATCTTTACGGTATAGTACGGACTGGTTTTGCAACCCGTTATTTTTAAAGTAATAGGTATATGCGCCTTCCTTAAACGGGGCTGAAATTCGCTCATAGTTCCAGATTTTTTGCAGCCTTGCCTTTATCGCGCCCCGGTAGGGTATCTGCCCCAGGTAGCGGAAAGTAACTTCATTCTGGGCTTTTACCCATTTTGCCGTTTCTTCGGAGCGGTCATCCTCGAGCCAGTAATATGGGTCTTGAACCACGGTGCCAAAATACGTGTTTGATACGTCTGTTTTTTCCGTTACGGGATATTGTATAGTTTTTTTATCCTGCATCTGCGCATGTAGTGTTAGGGTGCAAATGGCCACTGTTGCCGTAAGTATTTTTTTCATACTCTCCTGGTTGGTTTTAACAAATATATCAAAAAGGGCAGAACTAGGTAAACAGCGGGGTGTATTTCTGCCTGTGCTTGTACAGCAATATAACATTTAGCGCCACAACCAGTATGGCGGTACCTATAGACGGCACGTCCAGAAAAAGGTGGAACAGCAGGATATTAAGCGATAACGGCAACAGTAAAAGCAGCGCAAAAGGCACCCATTTTTTGATGAGCAGGAGCAGCCCGATCACTATTTCAAAAAGGGCAATAATTACCAGGACATAGCCTGTGGCATGAAGCGAATGTATAAAATCAGCGGCGGCAGGGGATGGTTCGGGCAGGGGAATAAACGGGTAAAGCTTATTAACCCCGAACACTACAAGGATAAGGCCGAGCAGTATCCTTACGATTTTGGTAAACTGTGAATTCATATGCTAAAAATTTAAATTTTTCGGTACTTGTGCGCCATAAATTTAAAAAATTAATTCACAGTTTGTTAATACAGCGTTAATAAAAAGCTGCCCCGAAAAATGGCCTGCCTGCAGGAGCCGCAAAAAAAACCACCTTCGGGGCAGCGATGTATTAAGGGGCGGTTACCGAAACCGGAAACGTCACCTGTGCGTCTGTGCTGCCTCCTGCGTTGGTAATATCACCCTGGGCAACACCCTGCGCATTCTTGTTTAACTCGTGGCGCAGTGCTATGGTAAGGGTTCCCGTGGCAGGGGCTGAAGCTGCGGTATAGGTAAAGGCCAGCCCTATAGGCTTGTTGTCAGTATCGCTATCGGCATAGGCAAAACTCCCTATGTTTCCGTTCCGGATAAAGAAAAGCTGGTGTTCAGTGCCTTCTTCTTCAATTTCTTCGGTAATGTTGCCGGCAGGTGACTGGAGTTCATTTAAAAATGTTACAGAGCCATTATACACCACACCCGTAGTAAAGTTGCCTGATACCGTTACTGTAGGTGCGCCCGGGCCGTCATCATCAAGGTCTTTTGACGTTAGGACTATTGGAGCACCACCGCCAGCAGGTGTGAATGTAGCGGTTACGGTAGTGATCACTTCCTCCTCGTTAACTACCCTGGGAGTATCGTCATCACTGCATGAAGGCAAAAACGCAATGGATGAAAACATTAAGAGCATAATTTTTACTTTTTTCATGATTGTATAAAATTTAAATTAATAATTCAGTTTTAGTTGCAGCTGCAGGTTCCTGCAGGGTTCATCGGCATAAAAGCGCTGGCGGTTGAGGTAATCACGATAGGCGGTATTAAAAATGTTGTGTATGCTAAAGTTTACCGAGGCGATAGTCTTAGCCAGCCTGAACTGTACACCCGATGTGAAGTGAACCAGGTGGTAACCCGGGGGCGGGGTACTGATGTCAACAAGTACGGGTAACAGCTCTCCATTTACAGGTACATCGGCGGTAAAATTATTGTCAGGGTAACGCCCCTGCCGGAACACCGCTTCGCTGCGCAGTTCCGCAAAAAAGTTCTCCCTGCTGCCGGTATAGCGAATGGTATTTACTACCCTTAGGGGCGGCATGTCTATCAGCGGCTCATCATCTGTTGTGTTAGTGGCGTGCAGCCAGGACAGGTTGAGCCTGTGTGTAAAGCCCATACCCATATCCCATTCCGTATTTATATCGGCACCCGTGAGCACAGCATTGGCCTGCCGGTAATTGTACACGGGAAACGAACCTCGTATAGTAAACTCAATCCCTGAAGGCTCAAGGTAAATGAAGTTGCTTATGTAATTAAGGTAAGGCGTGGCTTCCATACTGAAAGTACCACTGTTATAAAGCCCGGTTACCGAAAATTTATACGCCCTTTCCTGCCTTAAACCCAAATTGCCCAGTTCTATGGTGGCATTGCTGTGGTGCAGCCCATCACTGAAAAGCTCTGCCGGATTAGGGTTGCGCACCGCCAGCCCTGCGTTTGCCAGCAGCTCAAGTGGCCCACCCATCTTTTTCCGTATTCCCAGCCCCGCCGAAATATTGTGGTAGGTAAATTCAGGCTTTGTAAGCCATTGCGTACCATAATCGGCTACTACAAAATGGTCAAACCGCCCATTGTAACCCAGAGCGTCCCAGCGTGTTTTCTGGTAAAATTTATCGGCTTCCATCCGTGAAAAATCATACCGCAGGCCTGCTTCCCCTGTCAGGCTGGCACTGAAATTGTGCGACACGGCAGCGTAGGCCCCAGCATCGGTACGGGTATAATTGGGTATCAGCGGCCGTACTCCTGTATCAGGGTCTGCCTCATTATCCTGCAACAGGGCGCTCAAGCCAGCCTTGTAAGTCGTTGCCCCCTGCTGCCTTTTCCAGTCGGCATTAAAGGAATGGGTAAGCAACGCCAGGTCAAGCGCGGGCACATCACGCAAAGCCCCACGCCTTATGTCGTATTCTTTTCTTTGGTTGAGCTGTAGCGCATATTGCAATGACAATTGTGCACTGCTGCTAAATTTGCGGTTAAAACCGGCTTTAATAAAGTGGTGGCTAATCTCCTGCCTCGGCACATCAATATCATATGTAAACGGTGCAGTTACATTGGGACGCCCGCTGTTTATGGAGCTGACAAGGTCGGCCGTGCTTTCGCTGTGCATGGTCCGGGCTATGCCTATTGTTGTAGCATAGAGCGTATAGGCCAGCGTAGCATCAAAAGCCGGCCTGCTCAACCGGACATCTCCGGCAAAATTGGTTTCCCTGTTTCCGGTATTGGCCAGTACATAGTCCGGCGCTTCCCTGTCGCCCAGGTATTTCAGGGTACCGGTAGCGTTCCAGGCCCAGCCATTTTCGGCCCCTTTATGCAGGCTGGTTGTGAGGGTGCCTCCCCAACCATTAGTATCAAGCGTGAGCAGGCTCCTGCCCCAAAGCGTATCCTTAAGCACCTGTACCGGTTCGGCAAGCACCAGCCCGCCAACGGCATCGCCGCCATATTGCAGGGCTGTGGCACCTTTAACCACGGCGATTTTGCCCACAGCGTTAATATCAATATTCGGTGCATGTTCCATACCCCATTGCTGGTCTTCCAGCCTTATGTTGTTGGTAATGACGGGAACCCTGCTGCTATGCAGCCCGTTAATTACAGGCTTTACTATGGTACTGCCTGTCCGCAGGGCGCTTATCCCCGCTATTTCGGTAAGGGCATCGGCAAGCGTAGCATTGCTGTAGCGTTCGGCAGTTTCTTTTTTCAGCCTTTTTTCACGTATGGGGCTTTCAGCCGAAGCCGCCCGGTTTACTACCACCTCCTGCAGCTTTGTAGTCTGGGGGCGTAACAACGCGTCAAGCACCACATGTCCCGAAATAGTAATAATAGTGTCAAGGCTTTTGTAGCCAACGTAAGATATAACCAGCCGGTGGCTCCCTTCGGTAAGCCCATTTATTTCATAATAGCCGTCCGGCGCGCTTGTGGCGTGCAGCTGCCCGGTATGTATATGTGCCCCGTCAAGCGGTTGCTGCTGCGTGGTCAGTACCCTTCCGCTAATGCTCTGCGAAAAGGTACACCAGCACCCTGCCAGCAACATGACAGGTATGATTGCGTAAAGTTTCATGATGGAATGTATTGATATGTTAGCCTGGTGCCATAAATGCACAGGCCGTCCCGGTAAACAGAACATGTAGTGTGCTACATCAATACAGGGGGTGCGCGCAGCGCAAAAAGGCTTCCGGCAAACGAGGTATTGCCCTCAATGCTGGTAAAGCTGTAAGGTATGGGTTTGAAAGGAAAGCTGAGGGTAAGGAAAAACTCCTGTGGCGCCACAAAAAAATCGAAGTGGAAATCACAGGTGCCGCATTCTCCCTCTTCATGGTTGTGCCCGACGGCGCCAAAGTGCTTAGCTTCTTTCTTACGTTCATGATGGCTGTGCCCTCCGGCATGCTCATGGCTGAAGGCATGAAAAGACCTGTACGCTGTGGTTAGCAGCACAACAGCCATAAGCACGAGGTTAAATAAGGCAAACTTTCTTTTCATGTACTGCAAAGGTAGCACAAAAAGGGAATTAAAATGCAATTGTGTTGCATTTAACAGTTGAACTAAGAATTTAAAAAAATATCACACCCTTTCCATAAGGACAATAGGCAGGTTAAGTAGAAAATCAATCAACCCCGCATCAAGCGGGAAGGAAATAAAAGCCCTAACAAAAGAAATCAATTGGATTAGGAACCATTTTGGCAATGATTATTTTAGACAAAATCCTCAAAAGAGCCAATAACCAAAAAATTGAAGTAATCATTGCGGTAGAAAACTCAAAAACCAATACGTGAGCTAAGTTGTACCCAAGGCCTATAACGTTACCGCCCAGGAATAACGAAAATTAACATTCACAAATGCAATCACTAAATGCCGCTCAAAAGATTTAATTTCTTTTTTGGAGCTATTTCCTGCTGTCCGCTATATCTCCCCGCCGCAAAAGCGAGCGGCGGGGAGGATGCCGCTCCCATCAGGGCTAAAACCAATTCACCGCGTAGCCACCTGCTGGTAAGCTATGCCAACAGCTTTTACGGCCCTGCTTCTTTTTATGGCAGGTTTATTGTGCCACAGGATGCGCCGCCCTGTACAGCTTCAGTTCGCCCCAGCTGAACTCATCGCCATACTGCTCCTTAAGCGGGCTCAGCGAAACATCGGTATACCCCTCAAATATTTTTGCCAGGGCGGCAATCCTGTCCTGTGGCAGCACTTCGGTAAGCGCCACATGCCCTGCCTCAATCAGTTTTGCCAGGTGTCCCAGGATAGTATTCTCCGTAAGCTTGCGGGCCGCGGCAATATCTTTTACCGACATTTTACTGCGCCACAGCTCCAGTGTTTCCTCCAGCGTAGTTTTCTTTGGTTCCTGCGATTTTTTCTTCTTCTTCGGGGTGTACCGTTCCAAAGTATATCCTTCCGGCTCTTCCTCAAGCAAATTAGCCGCCTCAGGTTTCTGTTTCCTTCGTAGGGCCAGCAATATGTCATGTTTGTACGACAGTACCCCCGGCGATAAAAGATGCTCTCTGGTAATTTCCCTGCCCGAAATTACCGTTTCCATCAGCAGCTTTGCTTTCATGAGGCGGGTAGTTGCAGCTATCTGCAATTCCTCAAGATCAGCAAGTTCTTCATAAAAACCTTTTGCTTTCTTTAGCCTTTTTATCTCTTCCATGGTTTCCAGGATGCCTCTGGCAAGGCTGTCCATCACGGGGAAAAAATAATTATAGGCAGCCAGCACCCTCTGGTTTATAAAATCCATGTCAGCAGGCCGGTTGCTGAAAAGCTTTTGCAACTGGGCCACAAATTTACCCGAGGCATCCAGCAGGCCGTGTATGGCATTGTCCTGCCGCTGTGCCCATTCCCTGTACTTTGATTTAAGCGATTTGAAGCCTTCCTGCACATATCCGGCGCGGTGGCGCTGCCAGGCAGTAGCAAGCCCTCCCCAGGAAAAACTGGCTGTAAGGTATCCGGCAATAAAATTTACAGTTTCTTCCCGAAGGGAGTGCTCCAGGTCATTGTCATCAGGTTTTGCACTGGCGTAGCCCATCACCTCAGTATCGCTGGCAATGCCACTCCTGCCTATCGGGGAAAGCAAAATAAGCCCTTCTAACGAACGTAAGCGCGAAAGCGCCACATATGCCTGTCCCGGCTGGAAAACATTCGTTACATCAAGCGCAGCCTTGTCAAAGGTAAGGCCCTGGCTTTTATGTACGGTAATAGCCCATGCCAGCCTTAGGGGGTAATGCACAAATGTCCCCAGCACCTCTTCTTTAATCTCTTTGGAATTGTCATCAACAGAGTATTTTACATTTTTCCATTCGTACTTTTCTGCCTCAATAGTGATTCCTTCTTCCGGGAAATGTACCAGTATCTCTTCCTCTGAAAGTGATTTAATGATGCCGATTTTACCGTTGAAATAGCGTTTTTCGGGGGAAGGGTCATTTTTTATGAACATTACCTGCGCCCCCTGCTTAAGCCTTAGCGACTCTTCAACGGGGTAGGCCCTGTCCGGAAATTCGCCTACAACATCAGGCCTGTACACATATTCTTTTCCATCAAGCGCTTCCAGGGCGGCCGAATTTATGGCGTCAGCCTTTGCATTGTGTGTCGTAAGGGTAATGTAACCCGGGCTTTGCATTACATCAAACCCCGGCTTTGCAAAAGTGTTCAGCACTTCTATGTCGTCCTGTGTTACAATGTTGTCCCTCAGGTTGTTGAGTATGCCGATAAACCGGCTGTCGCTCTGGCGGTATATTTTTGTAAGCTCAATATACAACGGCGGGTTTTGCTGTACTACATGCGAATGGAAGAAAAATTTCCCTTTGTAATAGTTTTTAAGCACCTCCCACTCTTCATTTTTTACAACAGGCGGTAATTGCAGCAGGTCGCCAATATAAAGTACCTGTACCCCGCCAAAAGGCTTTTCATTGCGCCTTGTGCTCCGCAATGTATAATCAACAGCGTCAAGCAGGTCGGCCCGGAGCATACTCACCTCATCAATGACCAGCAGCTCCATGTTTTGCACAACGGCCTGTTTGTCAGCGCGCATGCGGAAGTGGCGGCGAAGGCTGTCCCTG
The DNA here is from genome assembly GCF_002251835.1 of Flavobacterium cyanobacteriorum. Taxonomy (GTDB): domain Bacteria; phylum Bacteroidota; class Bacteroidia; order Flavobacteriales; family Flavobacteriaceae; genus Flavobacterium; species Flavobacterium cyanobacteriorum. The sequence continues at coordinate 414 of NZ_NOXV01000145.1, read as the reverse complement.
GTTTCAAATTTTACGCCGCCCTCCGAAAACTGCATGGGGAGGTTATGGGCAGGGATAAAGCCCGAAAAGGGCAGCTGGAACAGGGAATGTATGGTTACCCCGCCGGCATTAAGCGCCGCAATCCCTGTAGGGGCTGCTACTACTACATTTTTATGGGTAGTGCGTAGTATTTCCTTCAGCAGCGTTGTCTTGCCGGTGCCAGCCTTGCCGGTAAGGAATACCGACCTGTTAGTCTGGTTGATAAATTTCAGGGCATACGCGGCGGCAGTGGAAAGCTGTTCCATGGAAAAAAATTACCGTACGAAAATAAGAAAATTTTCTTAGCGGCTTTGCCTTGCTTCATAAAAAACTATTTTTAACTCCCCGGGTTAAGTACACGACAAAAATTGTATTAAATTAATTTCCAGCTTATTG
>NZ_NOXV01000143.1 GCF_002251835.1 Flavobacterium cyanobacteriorum | reverse complement strand
GCTATTAAAGCTAAAGAAGAAGGTTTCAGAGGCTTTTTCCTGCCAAAGCAAAATGTAAAAGAGGCCGCTATTGTGGCTGGCCTTGATGTGTACGGTGTGGAGAATGTGACCGAAGTGATTGACTTTTTTGAAGGGCGCGGCACCCTTGAGCCTACTGTTATAAACACCCGCGAAGAATTTTATAAAACACTGGATTTCCCTGAATTTGATTTTGCCGATGTAAAAGGGCAGGAGAGCATCAAGCGTTGTATGGAGATTGCGGCAGCAGGCGGGCACAACATAATACTCATAGGCCCTCCCGGCGCAGGTAAAACCATGCTGGCCAAAAGGCTCCCAAGCATACTGCCGCCCATGACCCTCAAAGAAGCGCTTGAAACAACCAAAATACACAGTGTAGCCGGTAAGATTAAAGATGTTGGCCTCATGAACCAGCGGCCTTTCCGCAACCCGCACCATACCATAAGCGATGTAGCGCTTGTAGGTGGCGGCAGTTACCCGCAGCCGGGCGAAATTTCGCTGGCACACAATGGCGTTTTATTTTTAGATGAGCTGCCTGAGTTTAAACGCACGGTACTCGAAGTAATGCGACAGCCGCTGGAAGACAGGGAAGTTACGATATCGCGTTCCAAATTTACCATAACGTATCCATCATCGTTTATGCTCGTAGCCAGCATGAACCCCAGCCCGGGCGGTTATTTTAATGACCCCGATGCGCCTGTAAGCTCTTCGCCGCACGAAATGCAGCGCTACCTCAGCAAAATATCAGGCCCGTTGCTCGACAGGATAGATATTCATATTGAAGTAACCCCCGTGCCTTTCGAAAAATTGTCAGATAACCGCAAAGCCGAAAGCAGCGTGGAGATACGCCGGCGGGTTACAAAGGCAAGGGAGATTCAGTCGGCACGCTTTGAGCACCTGGATAATATCCACTACAACGCGCAGATGAACACCAAGCAGATACGAGAGTATTGCCAGATTGATGATACATCGCTTCAGCTCCTCAAAACTGCCATGGAGCGGCTAAACCTTTCTGCAAGGGCCTATGACAGGATACTTAAAGTATCGCGCACGATTGCCGACCTGGATGCTTCGGAAAATGTACAATCTCAACATATAGCCGAAGCCATACAGTACCGCAGCCTTGACAGGGAAGGATGGCTGGGATAAATTTTTAAGTTTAAATTTCTTTTTTGGCTGGATCTTTAAGCATCATGATGTGAAACAGGCTTACATAACAGGTATAACGGTTACGGCTGAAGGCAAAAAACTATAATGCCTCTAACAATTCCTTCTCAACAAATATGAAACGTGAAATAATAACTACCGCGGACGGCTCAGTAACCATACACCTGCCCGAAATGAAAGAAAGCTACCATTCTAAATTTGGTGCTATTCAGGAAGCGTACCATGTTTTTATTAAAAATGGGCTGAGGCATTTTTCTGAATACGAACAGGTGGATATACTGGAAATAGGTTTTGGGACGGGGCTCAACGCGTTTATAACATTCTTGGAGTCACGTGGCATAGGCAAGGTTATACACTATACAGGTATAGAGGCTTTCCCGGTGAATGGAGTGGAAGTGGCAGCCCTTAATTATGTTGAACAGCTTAAAGCTATGGAATATAGCGATATTTTCCTCCAAATGCACGCTACAGAATGGGGACAGCAGGCATGGCTAAATGATAATTTTATGTTAATTAAAAAGCAGCAGTATTTTGAAGAAATTAACGATGAGGGACAATACGATTTAATCTATTTTGATGCCTTTGGGTATCATGCTCAGCCTGAACTTTGGTCTGCCAAAATATTCAAAAAAATGTATAAAGCCTTAAAACCTAAGGGGCTGCTTGTAACTTATGCCTGCCGTACAGTGATAAAAAAAGCAATGCAGGAGGCAGGTTTTACAACCGAAAAACTACCCGGGCCACCCGGCAAACGGGAGATGCTGAGAGGTTACAAGTGATTATTTATTGTTAAAAGTTTAAGAATTTGTAAATTATTAGTTTCTAAAATTTTGACATATGTAGTGTTGTAAATAAAAATTTATTATTTTTACATCACGTTCTTATACCTTCTAAATCATAAAAAACTAAAAAATTCTAAGAATGCCCAGACCTATGTTTAGCTACACGAAGATGGTTTTGGAAAGAGTAAGTTTTGACCCAAAACTGTTTTGCAAAGAACTGGAGAAAGCAATAAAAAACTTATTGCCTTATGAAATCGAGGAACTTATAGACTGGCTTCATAATTTTACAAATGAAAAGCCTGAGCTAAAAGCCTGTTTGGTTTATGTTCAACAATAAGAAAGGGGAGCTAAAAAGCTCCCCTTATTTTTTTTGTACAGGGCTTGTTATCGCCACATTCTGGAACGTTATGGCTCCTTTTACGACACTTGCTATCACACTCCGGAGCGCATCTATGATATGGAGTTTCAGTTCTTTTTTAGCATATATCAGGCTTACTTCCCTTGAGGGCTTCGGTTCCCTGAAATGCCTCAGCTTAGCAAGCGATTTTTCCGGCAGGTCAAGTGTGTGGAGGTAAGGGAGCAATGTCATGCCCATTCCTTCGTCAGCCAGTTTAACCATAGTTTCAAAACTGCCGCTTTCTACCTGGAAGGGGTTGTTTTCTATCAAGGAACTGTTACGGCAGATGTTCAGCACATTGTTGCGGAAGCAGTGGCCATCCTGCAGCAGCAGTATATTGTCAAGGTTAGCCTCAAGGTCTTCCACATCAAATTCTTTCTTTTTGAAAGCAGGGTTGTTCTCCGGCACATAAGCCACGAAAGGTTCATAGTAGAGCACAACTTCTTTGATGCTTTCCTCGCTGAGTGGTGTGGCTGCAATAGCGGCGTCAAGCTGCCCGTTTTTCAGCATCCTGATGATTTCTTCCGTTGTGCGCTCTTCGATTATAAGACTGACTTTAGGATATTTTTTTATAAATGTATTGATAAACATAGGCAGTAGCGTGGGCATTACAGTAGGTATGATCCCTATTTTAAATTCCCCGCCGATATAGCCCTTGTGCTGGTCAACAATATCTTTAATCCTTACTGATTCATTCACAATATTTTTAGCCTGGTTTACAATCATATGCCCTACATCAGTAAGCTGTATGGGTTTCTTGCTGCGGTCAAAAATCTGTATGTCAAGTTCTTCTTCAAGTTTTTGTATCTGCATACTCAGCGTAGGCTGGGTAACAAAGCATTTTTCTGCGGCAAGTGTAAAATTTTTATATTCGGCTACTGCCAATACATAATATAGTTGCGTGATTGTCATTAAATTGTAGTTGAATAGATTTTTGCAATAAAAATATAAAAATGACTGATATAAGCTATAGTGGCAGCCGTTATTTTTTAGTAACTTTGACAATAAATCCTAATAAAAAAGTATATGAAAACGAAAGAAGAAAATAAGGCCACAAACATTCTGGGTTTACCTGTAAAAGAAACTGAGGTTATTGCCGCAGAACTTAATATACTGCTTTCTAACTTCCAGGTATATTACCAAAACCTGAGGGGCCTGCACTGGAATATCAGGGGAAAACGCTTTTTTGACCTACATGTAAAATTTGAAGAGTTATATAACGACGCGCAGGAGAAGATTGACCTTGTCGCTGAAAGGATACTGACTCTGGGATTTACGCCCCTGCATACCTTTGATGATTATATAAAGAATAATAAGATTGATGTAGGCCGGAATATCACCAAAGATACTGAAGCTGTACATCTTATCATAAGTTCGTTGTCCAGCCTGTTGAAGATTGAAAGGGTAATCCTGGACGAGTCTGGCAATATAGGCGATGAGGGCACCAATTCGATGATGAGTGACTTTATCACAGAACAGGAAAAAACTATCTGGATGATGAAAGCCTGGAGTGAGGAAGAAATTTAAGTGTAGCAACTTTCATTGCCGCCAGGCCCGGCATGAATACGTGTTGCCAATATAAAAGTATTGCCGGATATATTTTTAATATTTTCGTTTTAATTTGGCTTACGCCGTTTTAACTTTAATTGAAAATAAAGCAAATGCACAATGGATTCCCAGCTTTTGCCAGGAAAAATTCATTAGAATGATGGTAAATTACCCTTGTTTTATTCAATATCATTACCCGTTAGCCCCAGAAAAATCAACTCTGTACTTACAGTATGTTTTCCTCAACACCACAGGTAATACATACGCGATAGCAGGCATCCTGCAATTCCTGTACATTTATTCTGCATCATATCCCGGTCATGAATAAAAAGATAGATTTTTTTACAAACCTTAAATCTGATTTTCCTGCAGGGCTTGTCGTTTTTTTAGTAGCGCTTCCGCTGTGCCTGGGAATAGCGCTTGCTTCAGGTGCGCCACCTTTATCAGGAATTATTTCGGGTGTGATAGGGGGTATAGTAGTAGGCTCACTTAGCCAGTCACCTATAAGTGTTTCCGGACCCGCCGCAGGACTTACATCAATAGTACTGGTGGCAATAACTTCTTTAGGGTCATTTGAGCTTTTCCTGCTCTCTGTTTTTCTTGCGGGTGTTCTGCAGTTGGTACTTGGTTTTGTAAAAGCCGGCAGCGTTTCAAAACTTTTTCCTTCTAATGTAATTGAAGGCATGCTGGCAGGCATTGGGATTATTATAATAATTACACAGCTTGTGCATGCTGTCGGTTTTGATAATAATTATGGAGGCCGGGAGCAGTTATTCAGGCTGGACGGCTCCAACCCTTTTTCGGATATTCCTGATATAGTCCGGCAATTTGAGCCGGTTGCCATAATAATAACAATAATTTCCCTGGTTATATTGATAGCATGGGACAAAATACCTACGCTGAAGCGGCTCAGGATTATCCCCGGGGCACTTGCTGCGGTAGTTGCAGGTATTTTAATAAATCAATTACTCAAAGCCACGGGCAATCCACTGGCACTCGAAAAAGAACACCTTGTGGACCTGCCGGTTGTCAATTCTGTCAGCGGGCTGCAAAACATTATCATCCTGCCTGATTTTAGTGCTTTCGGTAATTTAAAAGTATGGATAACTGCCTGTACTATAGCCATGGTAGCCTCTATTGAAACACTATTATGCATTGAGGCGTCAGACAGGATGGACCTACTGCAAAGATACACTGACACCAATGTTGAGCTTAAGGCACAGGGAATCGGGAATATTCTTAGTGCATTATTAGGCGGCCTTCCCATGACATCAGTTGTTGTAAGGTCATCCGCTAATGCCAATGCGGGTGCAAAGACAAAAATGGCTGCCATCATACATGGTATATTACTACTTATCTGCGTACTGGCCATACCCGTTTTACTCAATAAAATCCCGCTTGCCACACTGGCTGCCGTGCTAATACTCGTTGGCTACAAACTTGCAAGCCCTTTAAAAGTCATGTACTTCTGGACACAAGGCAAATACCAGTTCATCCCCTTCATCATCACGCTTATTGTAGTAGTGGCTTATGGCTTGCTATGGGGTGTAGGTGTAGGGATACTTCTAAATTTCTTTTTCATTTTGTATGGCAAAAATAAACGTGTCCCTAAGTTCCCCGCAGAGAAATATCCCGGTACCGGCGCTATGCATATTGACTTAGCCAATGAAGATTCCGCGTTTAATATAACTACAATAAAAGCTATCCTTGACAGTATACCCGGTAATACAAAAGCAGTAATTGATGCTTCAGGTACAAGTTACATAACTACTGATGTACTTAATTTCATCAGGAATTTTAAGGATGGTGACGCCAAAAAGGTAAATATAGAGGTTGTACTCATAGGCTTTGAAGATGCCAATAAAACGGAGAATAATAGTGGTAGCTATATATTTAGAGGGTATAATGGGAAAAATGGGGATAACAAACAGCCCTAATGAACCAGAAATTGCCCTTCGTATAGTGTTTGTTAATTATGATGAAGTATAACCAGGATTATGATATGAATCATAACCTAATCATTTCTTTTATAAGCTAAACCCTCTATAGTCAGGAAATATAATTCCAGATGTTTTTCTTTCTTGTTATTTCCAGGTAAGCATTCCGCATGGCAGCATGTTCGGGTTTGGCCATGGCAGTATCATCTTTAAGTATGTTAACCGCATGGTGCCGGGCCAGCTGCAATATGTCACGGTCTTTCACCAGGTCGGCAATCTGCAGGTTTAGAACGCCGCTTTGCTGAGTTCCCATAATATCACCCGGGCCACGCAGCTTCAGATCCACTTCGGCAATCTCAAAGCCGTCATTGGTACGGCACATGGTGTCCAGGCGGGTTTTGGTATCATTACCCAGTTTATGGCCGGTCATCAGTATGCAGTAGCTCTGGTCAGCGCCACGTCCTACACGCCCCCGCAACTGGTGCAGCTGCGAGAGGCCAAAGCGCTCGGCGCTTTCAATAACCATAACGCTGGCATTGGGTACATTTACACCCACCTCAATAACTGTCGTAGCCACCATAATATTGGTTTTCCCGGCAGCAAAGCGGGCCATTTCGGCATCTTTGTCAGCAGGCTTCATTTTGCCATGCACAATGCTTACACTGTACTGCGGCAGCGGGAAATCGCGCGATATACTTTCGTAGCCGTCCATAAGGTCTTTGTAGTCGAGCGTTTCGCTTTCCTGTATTAACGGGTACACAATATACACTTGCCGGCCCTTGGCAATCTCCTCCTTCAGGAACTTCCATACCATCAGCCGGTTGCTGTCATACCTGTGTACCGTTTTTATAGGCTTGCGGCCCGGAGGCAGTTCATCGATAACCGATATGTCCAGGTCGCCATACAGGCTCATGGCCAGTGTGCGCGGAATAGGGGTGGCGGTCATCACCAGCACGTGCGGCGGAATATCGTTCTTGCGCCACAGCCTGCTGCGCTGCTCCACCCCAAAACGGTGCTGCTCATCAATAATGGCCAGCCCCAGGTTGCGGAACTGCACCTTGTCTTCCAGCAGGGCGTGCGTACCGATTATAATATGCAATTCACCGCTCTCAAGCTCCCTGTATATTATTTTCCTGTCAGGCGTTTTGGTGGAGCCTGTAAGCAGGCGTATGTTGATGCCCAGCGGCTTTGCCAGTTCGCTTAAACCTGAATAATGCTGGGTGGCCAATATTTCGGTAGGCGCCATAAGGCACGCCTGGAAACCATTGTCAAGCGCCAGCAGCATGCTCATCAGCGCCACAATGGTTTTGCCTGAACCTACATCGCCCTGCAGCAGGCGGTTCATCTGGGCCGGCTGGCCCATATCGTTCCGTATTTCTTTTATTACCCGCTTTTGTGCGCCTGTAAGTTCAAAAGGCAGGTGGTTTTGGTAGAAGGCATTAAAATACTGCCCCACTTGTGTAAAAGGAAGGCCTTTTATCTTATGCTTCCTGATGATGTTTTTGGTGATAAGTTGTAATTGTATAAAAAAAAGCTCCTCAAACTTTAGCCGGAACTGCGCCTTTGCGAGCCATTCCTGGCTCTTGGGGAAGTGGATATTGAACAGCGCCACATTTTTAGAAATCAGCTGCAGTTCCTGAATAAGCGATGGCGGAAGCGTTTCCGCAAACCGCGCCTGTGTCTCTATAAACAGCTGCTGCATGATTTTGCTTATTACCTTGTTGCTGATGCCTTTTTGCGTGAGCTTTTCGGTAGAAGGGTATATGGGCTGCATGGCGCTGCGCAGGCTGGCCTGGTGTTCGGCAAGGGGTTCCATTTCGGGATGTGCCATGCTGAAAGTACCGCCAAATGGGGTAGCTTTCCCAAAAATTACGTATGGCTGGTTTAGTTTCAGGTTATCCCGTATCCATTTCTGCCCGCGGAACCATACCAGTTCCATTTCCCCGGTTTCATCGGTAAAGGTAGCCACAAGACGCGATTTTTGTTTGTCACCGGCTGATTTTATGTGAATTATCTTTCCTATCACCTGCACCTCGCTGTTGCTTGCTACCAGCTCGTTTATATTGTAGTAGCGCGTGCGGTCTATGTAGCGGTTAGGGAACAGGTTCAGCAGGTCTGAATATGTATGTATGCCCAGTTCTTTCCGGAGCAGCTCGCCGCGCGCCGGGCCTACACCTTTAAGGTATTCGATTGGAGTTTCGAGAAGCTTGTTCATCCCTGCGAAGATAATAAAAAGCTGCCGATAGCTGGGTTCCTTTGTGCTACTGTATGCATATCAGGAGCAGCCCTCTTCCTGCAATTGCTACACGTTGTTCCCGCTTTCGCCTTTATCTGCCTCCGCAGGCTGCGGCAGGATACCGGCTCTATCGGGGCTAAAGGGCTATGGCCGCGAGCTGGCCGAGAACGGGCTGAAAGAGTTTGTAAATGTGAAAACAGTATATATAAACAAATAAAAAGAAACCGCCTGATGAGGGGGGTGAAGAGAGTATTGACTTTACTATATTTAAAGTTATACATGTATTTCGTACATTAGCCATATTATTGAAGTTAACGAATACACTAAACTGATAAATGAAATCAGAATTTATACGAAATACTATTGCTGCAATTCAAAAATCTATACAGAGTAACTCATTTATAGATGTTGAAAAATCCAACATTGAATTAAAGGATTTATCAACAAATGGTGAGTGGAAATCACTTAATGAAACTATTTGTGCTTTCCTTAATACTGACGGAGGAATAATTATTTGCGGAATTAAAGAACGTGATAAAAAGTATTCCTATACTGGTTTTAATAGAAATAATGAAAGTAAATTGATAGATTTACACACAAAGTATTTTCAAGATGATTTCGATAAATTCATAGACTTATCAGAAAATATTTTTTTTGAGTATATGAGTTTAACAGTAGGTGAGGTTGTAGTAATAGTAGTATATCCTGTTTCTGATGATAAAAAATATTTACGCTTTGATGGTAAATATTATGAGAGAAAGCTAACACAGGATAGAATTATACCACCTTCTAAAATTTTACATCAAAAAGAATATAAAGCTGAAGTAGAATATGCCAAAGAACTTACTAAAGTAGATGGAGCAACTATTAATGACTTAAGTATTGATAAGGTAAACCATTATGTACATCTTCTAAATAGAGAAATTAGAAATGAGACTTTAAAAGCAGACTTGACACAAGCAAAGGCATTTTTAATAAAACAACATTTTTTAAGTACACGACAAAAATTGTATTAAATTAATTTCCAGCTTA
>NZ_NOXV01000195.1 GCF_002251835.1 Flavobacterium cyanobacteriorum | reverse complement strand
ATCTGTTGGGAAACCTTCGCAGGTTCGAATCCTGCTCTCCCCACAAAAAAGGCAACTGTTTAGGTTGCCTTTTTTTTAAGGCTGATATGAAATTCCTCAAAAAAAATATCCATTACTGTAGAAATCGATTTTTAAAATACAATAATTACCCAATTTAATCTTATAGATAATCATTTACCGATACTAATAAACTGGGCAACATGACAATGCTTTAAGTAACCCTAATTTAAATTCCTGAATGATGAAGGTGTTATACCTGTTTTAGTTTTAAAAAAGCGGTTAAAGTATTGTGGATATTCAAATCCTAAAGAATAAGCTATTTCATTCACAGTTTCATTACTGTTTAAAAGCCTGTATTTAGCCTGTTCAAGTATTTCTGATTGTATATAGGCTTTTGTAGGTTTGCCAGTTTCTTTTTTAAGCAAATCAGATAAATAATTAGGAGAAAGATTAAGTTTAGCAGCAAAATATTCAACTGAAGGCATACCTGCAGATAGTAATGCTGCCGAATTGAAATACTCACTGAGCAGTTGCTCAAAACGGGTAATTAAATCTGAATTTTCTTTACGCCGGGTTATAAACTGCCTGCTGTAATAGCGCTGCGAATAATTTAGTAGCTGTTCAATAGCTGTTATTATTACACTGTTACTAAAATCGTCAATATTAAGTTTATACTCTTTTTCGATATTTTGTAAAATTGAATTTAAAATTTCTTTTTCATCTTCCGACACATGAAGCGCTTCATTTACTGCATATGAAAAAAATGTAAATGATTTAATTCTTTTTGCAAGTGCAGTACCTATTATTAAATCCGGATGAAAAAAAAGAGCCCAGCCTTTATATTGGGTAGCAGAAGGTTTTCCAACAGAAAAAACCTGCCCGGGAGACATGAAAAACAAGGTGCCTTCTTCAAAATCATAGTACTGCCTCCCGTACATTATAGCATCCGCAGCAGGCTCTTTCATACTAATGATATAGAAGTCAGTAACAAATTTTACATTGTAATGATCAGGCGCATTTGAAATTTTTGAATAATCAATAACTGTCAGTAGCGGATGCTTAGGATTTTCAGCGCCAATTAATTTATGCAGCTTACTAATAGATTTGATATGTATAAAACCGTCCATAGCTATAAATAACCCTACAGTAAAGATATTAATTAGTTTTAATAACATTATTGAGTCCCAATTGCTTTATAATCATGGCATCAAAAGTATTATCACTTATTAACCTTTTTACAAAAGGGATAAATTTTGCAGAAGCGCCTATTCTTACACGGGTTACCGGTTTTTTTGATATAGCTGTTTTATAAATTTTTAAAGCCACATCTTCAGGCTTTAAAATACCAAAAGAGCTTTTTGAAGGATCCAGTACAGTTAACAGCATTTTTTGGTAATTCTCACGCATTAACCCGTAAGGATTACCTTTTACTGGTAGTGGAAAAGCTGCATTATTTATAAAATTTGTTGCTACCCCGCCCGGCTTTATAAGTGATACCTTTATTCCAAATCCCTTAAGCTCCTGACGGAGGCCATCAGTAAAACTTTCGAGCGCATATTTTGAGGCGTGGTATGCGCTCGCACCCGGAGTTGTAAAATCTCCACCCATTGAGCCAACATTAATTATTAAGCCGTAGCCCGAGCTTCGCATTTGTGGCAAAACCTGTTGTGTTACCCTTATTAATCCAAATACGTTAACCTCAAATTGATGAAGAAGCTGGTCTCTTGACAGTTCTTCAAGAAAACCATTTTGCGAAAATCCGGCATTATTTATCAAAATGTCTACTACACTTGTACTCTCATAAATCTGCTTAAAAGCCTTTTGGATACTTTCATCATCAGTAACATCAAGTTTTATTAGTATACAACCTAACTCCTTCAAATCAGCCATTGCTTGCACATTTCGTGCAGTTGCAAAAACCTTAAAACCTTTTAAAGCAAATAGTTTTGCTGTTTCTTTTCCAATCCCGGATGAAGCTCCTGTAATAATAATTGATTTCATATTAATTTCTTTGTTATATTATAATAGACTTTTACATAGCAAAACTCTTTATTTATAACAAGATCTTTTTAAAGAAATACAGGAATATTGTATACATTTTACAGATTAGTATAAAATAAAAAACCCTGCACAAAATGCAGGGTTTTATTATAATCTCAAATTATTTTACTCAAGAGCAAAACTTACATTTACGTTAGCTGTTATCTCAATTTCGCCAATAGCCAGTGTTTCGGTTTGCATATCGGCAGCTTTAGCTTCCATCATCATGTTATTGTTCCGGGCCATCATGGGGTAATACGTTTGTGAGTTATCAGTCACCACAATAGCTTTCCCTGCTTTCTGGCCTAAAGCTGCTGCGTAATCATTAGCCTTAAGGCGGGCCTGCTGTACAGCCTTGGTGCGTGCTTCACTCTCATACTGCGCCAGTTTTGAAGTGCGGAATTCAACCCCTGTTATGGTATTGGCACCCGCATCAACCATACCCATCATCAGCGTATCATATTTTGAAAGGTCTTTAAGCGTAATGACAATAGTTTGCGATGCCACAAAATTATATTTCTTTTTATTGTAGTCATAGTTCCTGTTCAGGTACACACGCTGCGTCTGGTAATCCTGGGCAGCAATGTTGTTGGCCTTAAGGTATTTTATAATGGCATCAACAGCGGTATCATTCTTTTTTTTCACTTCAGCAGCATCATTACCTGTGTTTTCAACCCCTATTGTAATAACAGCGCGGTCAGGTGTTACTTTTACTTTTCCCTCGCCCGAAACATTGATCTGAGGAATGGTTTTTTCGTTGGCAACCTGTGCGCCGGCAATGCCTGCCGAAAGCATAAAAAATACTAAAGCAATTTTTTTCATAGTTATTTGCATTAATTTTTTGTAAGAAATTTCAAAATGCGTGCCAGTTTTTTTGTGGCTACAATTTCCCTGACTTTTGCAAAACAAACAAAATAATGATAGGTATGAGCAAAAGTATCACCATCAGCGTGTTATCATATAACATTGCCGGCATACGCGATAATGTAATTATATATCCGCCAATGGCACCGCCAAAGTGTGCCGTGTGCCCTATATTGTCATTTTTGGCTTTCATGCCATAAATTGAGTAAAGAAGGTAGCCAATACCAAAAATATAAGCCGGTACGGGAATAATAAAATACAGCCCTAATGTCATATCAGGAACCAGCAGTATAGCAGAATATAACACTCCCGTAACCGCGCCCGAAGCACCTATAGCCCTGTAAGAATAATCATTTTTATGAAAATAAAGGGTAAGGAGGCTGCCGCATATAAGGCTGGCAAAGTACACCAGCAGGAATGGCGCCGTACCCATATAATGTACTACCACAGGTGCAAAGAAATAAAGCGTAAGCATATTGAACACAAGATGCACAAGGTCGGCGTGCAGGAATGCCGAAGTAAACATCCTGTACTGCTCCCCTGCCCTTATGCTGCCAATGTGGAATTCATACTTGCGGAAGAACATTGTGTCGTTAAAGCCCTTGTAGCTAACAATGGCATTAACAGCGATGATAATATATACAACCAGGCTCGTATCCATAATGTAAATTAAGTGCCGTAAAAATAGCTAAAACCACGCCAGCTTGTAAGACGTTTGCTTACAAAAACGCTAATGTGTAAATAAAAAGTATCTTTGCAAAAAAATCTACGCATGAAGTTCCTGGCTTTTGCCATAGCCTATCCAATACTGCTGTTCCTTTCGGTACTGCCTTTCAGGCTGCTGTATATTTTTTCTGACATGGCCTATGTGCTTGTGTACTACGTTATTGGCTACCGGAAAAGCACAGTAAGGCTAAATCTGAAGTTAACTTTGCCAAACCTGACAGAAGGTGAACGCAAAAAAATTGAAAAAAAGTTCTACAGGCATTTCTGCGACACTTTTGCCGAAATGGTAAAACTGATAAGCATATCTGACCGGGAAATTAAAAAGCGTTTTGTTTTTGAAAACATAGAGCTACTGCACGAATATGAACGCAAGGGCAAAAGCATAGCCGTAATGATAGCCCACTATGGCAGCTATGAATGGCTTTTGGTAATGAACCGGTATTTTGTAAACCATAAAGGGTATGGTATTTATAAAAAAATAAACAACCGCTACTTTGATGATCTTGTAAGGAAGATACGGGGAAAATTTGACGCTACGCTTATTGACACTAAGGAAAGTGTAGGTGTAATGAAAGAGAACAAAAAAAAGGGCATACTGGGCTGCTATGGCTTTATCAGCGACCAGTCGCCTAAAATACACAGAGTACCTTATTGGGGGAAATTTTTCGGGATGGAAGTACCCGTACACGGCGGCGCAGAGCTTCTTGCCAAAAAGCTTGATATGAACGTTTTATATGTAAAAGGAGGAAAAATAAAACGTGGCCACTACAAAGCGACGTTCATAGGTTTTGAAGGCAACCCGCAGGAAGTGCCTAATTTTGAAATAACAGACCGTTTCTTAAGGATTCTTGAAGATACTATACGCGAAGCGCCGGAATACTATTTATGGACACACAAACGCTTTAAACACCGCCGTAATGACCCGCCTGCTATAACCGGAACCAGTCTTTAACCATACCGGCTTCAACAGGCTGTGCATTTACATGCCTGAACTCGTTTGAAGAAGCAACATAGCTATAATCCTTCGCCCATTCCTTGTGATTTTCTGCCAGTAATTTTATGCTTTCGCATACATATTGTATTTCCGCATTAGTTGTTGTAGGATGTATAGACATGCGAATCCATCCGGGCTTTTGTTGAAGGTTGCCACAGGAAATCATATCAGTAAGGTAGTGCGACTGTTCCTCGTCCACATGCAAAAGGTAATGCCCATAGGTACCGGCACAGCTGCACCCGCCGCGGGTTTGTATCCCGAAACGGTCATTTAGCAGTTTCACGCCAAGATTATAGTGGAGGTTATCAATATAAAATGATATCACGCCCAGCCTGTTTTGGTGTTGTGGGGCCAGTATATTTATATTGGCTATATCTTTAAGCTCTGAAAAAACATAAGATACTATCTCTTTTTCGCGCTGCAGGATGTTGTCAACCCCCATCTGCTCCTTTAACTTTATAGCCAGGGCCGTTTTTATTACCTGCAGGAAGCCGGGTGTACCGCCGTCCTCACGTTCTTCAATATTATCAAGGTATTTATGCTCGCCCCAAGGATTTGTCCAGCTAACTGTACCTCCTCCGGGATGGTCAGGTACCATATTTTTGTATAACTTTTTATTAAATACCAGCACGCCTGATGTACCAGGGCCTCCAAGGAATTTATGCGGTGAAAAAAATACGGCATCAAGCCACGCATCGGCATCTTCAGGATGCATATCAATGTCTACATAAGGTGCCGAGCAGGCAAAATCTACAAAACAAACACCACTATAGCCATGCATTATTTTAGCAATTTCATAATAGGGTGTCTTAATGCCTGTAACATTAGAGCATGCCGTTACCGAAGCTATTTTTAATGTGTGGTGCTTATGTTCTTCCACAAGCTGCCTGAAACTATCCAGGCACACAAGCCCCTGCGGGCATGCAGGTATCACCACTACTTTGGCTATTGTTTCCAGCCAGGAGGTCTGGTTGCTGTGGTGCTCCATGTGTGTTACAAACACAACCGGCCTTTTTTCATCGGGTATACTGGTAAACTCTTTTAGGTTTTCGGGTACTTTAAGGCCAAGTATGCGCTGAAATTTATTAATAACCCCCGTCATACCCGTACCGTCTGTAATCAGTATGTCTTCATGGCCGGCATTTACATGTTTTTTTATGATATTCCTGGCTTCATGGTAAGCTGTTGTCATGGCCGTGCCTGAAACAGTAGTTTCGGTATGCGTGTTGGCAACAAAGGGGCCAAAATCGTTCAAAATCTTTTCCTCAATAGGGCGATACAGCCTTCCGCTGGCAGTCCAGTCGGTATAAACAATTTTTTTCCTGCCGAAAGGTGAGTCAAACTCCTGCCCTATTCCTATAATATTATTGCGGAAAGGAAGAAAATAATTTTCAAGGGCAGTATCCGGAAGTTTTGTTTTAGTTGCTGTAAGCATAATACAGTTTTATAGCAAATTTAAACAATATATTAATCTAAATACCTATTTCAACCTGAAAACGCACATACCAGTCGTACATTGACCTGCCGCCATAATAATCAAAATCATCGAGGGTAAATTCAAGCTGTGCTTTGAAAGCGTGTTCCCATATATATTTAGTGAGCCCAAGGCTATATTGCTGCTGGTCAGGCGCCAGCGCCTGTATATCTTTATGCACCTTCTGGGTCGAGAACCTTCCTATAATTTCATAATCAGACGGCAGCAGGTAACTGAGCTGGTAATCAAAACCGCTCCCGGTGTAAACATATTGTATATCGGTAGCATCCTCAGGGTTTATTGTTACCGGATTGTTGGCTATACGCTGCATATAGGCCCACATAGCTGACCATCCTTTGTATTTAAACATGCCATCGAGCAATATAGCATGCATGTCCCGTTTTCCAAAAAGGTCGTTACCCAGCTGGCCCTGTGTCCGCCGTGCCTTATCGTTAAACTGGTAAGCGCCTGACAATAAGAGTTTAGGCGTCTTTTCGCGCACCAGGTCTCCCTCAAAATTGGTACCGTCCTTAACAAAAGCGCCAAAAGGGAACAACTCCACTTTACCGGTATAAGCCAGGCCGTTATCCGGTTCATCGGTAGAGTTGCGGCCCTCGCCTATGCTTATTGCCCCTTTTAAGTTATACGAAAAACGGTCAAGGTATTCATTCAGGTTGTGCACCTGCAGGCCGAAATCCCTGTCGATGGTAAAGCGGGCGTTATTAATGGTCCTGTCAGTAAGCTGTAATGCCCCTGAAGAGTTTATTCGCTGCCTGTTGCCCGGCAGCTTGGTCTGGCCAAAACCAATGCTCCAGTTGCTGCTTGGCCTGTAGAACAGCACAGCATCACGAATAATATTAATGTTTTCTCCTTCCTTTACTTCACCTACATCACCCGGTGCAAATGATAGTTGTATTACATACAGGAACCTCGGGTCGCCAACATAACCGTCAAACCTCAGCCTTAGCCGGCGTACCTGCCCGTCAATAGTGGCATCCTGGTCTTCTTCCTGCATGTAAGTTACACGATTTTGCATCCTGAAACGGATATTGAACTGAAAAATGCTGTCAGGCGAAGTAAGCCCGAGGCCTTTTCCGTAGTTGTAGTAAGGCAGTGCCGAAAGCTTCAGGTCATTATCTTTTGTTGTGCGCCTCACGTCTATCTGGGCCATAAGCCCCACAGTTACAAGGCACAAAACAAAAGTTAACAATTTCTTCATGTTGTGTTGTTTTTGCGCAAACTTAATATTATTTTTTTGCAATGTATACAGTACCTTTGCGAAAATTTATGTACTTATGTCCAATACCTACATAGGCTGCCATTTCAGGGTTGAACCTAAAGAACCGGGCGCCGAAATACTTATGGCCGAACTGGGCGAAACCGATTTTGAAAGCTTCGTGGAAACAGAGGAAGGAATTTCGGCCTATATACAAAAGCAATACTGGGACGAGGCCCTGCTTAGCGATATACAGGTACTGCAATCAGAAGAATTTAAGATCAGTTATACAGTTGAGGAGATAGAACAGGTGAACTGGAATGAGGAATGGGAAAAGAATTTTGAGGCTATAGCGGTGGATAATACGTGCTATGTAAGGGCACCCTTCCATGAAAAGAAACAGGTGCAGTATGATATTATTATTGAACCAAAAATGAGCTTTGGCACGGGGCACCATGAAACTACTTTCATGATGATACAGCACCTGCTTGACATGGACCTGCAAAATAAAAAAACCCTCGATATGGGTTGCGGCACAGCCATACTTGCCATACTTGCCGAAATGAAAGGCGCAAGGCCTGTTGATGCCATTGATATTGACAACTGGTGCTACCTCAACTCCATTGAAAATGCTGAACGTAATAACTGCAGCCATATAACCGTTTATGAAGGCGATGCCTCATTACTTGAAGGTAAACAGTATGATGTAATTATTGCAAATATTAACCGTAATATACTTCTTAATGATATGGAGCAATATGCCGCGTGCCTGAACAAGGACGGTGTGCTTTTGCTAAGCGGTTTTTATGAAGACGATATCCCGGCCATTGATGCTTCCTGCCGTACCCTTGGGCTTAAGCTTGAAAAAAAATTACAGCGAAATAACTGGGTTTCATTAAAATATATAAATTAGTAGTAACTAAATTAGCAGTAACAAAGAATTAATGATTATGAGTACAAAAGAAAAAGTATTAGAAGAAGTGCTGCTTGAAGAAGCTGCTTCTTTTAACAACGAGATTGTGCTGTACAATGATGATGTAAACACCTTTGATCATGTTATTGACACCCTTATAAGGGTATGCCGCCACACCCCTGAGCAGGCTGAACAATGCTCTCTTATTGTGCATTACAATGGTAAATGCACGGTAAAAACAGGCGAGTACAGCGAACTTAAACCGCAATGCACACAACTGCTTGAGGCAGGCCTGAGCGCCGAAATAGTGTAATTCAAGATGGATAAGCGACTTTAGGCACCGCTTCCATTAAAGCAATAAATAAACATTTATTGTCAATAATTTATTTTCCCGTATATCAAGACTTGCTTTTACTCTTTTTTGATATAATCCAGCAGCAGATTACTTTTCTGAATGAAATTTATCTGCTTGCTGTTTTCTTGTGCCAAATTTCTCCTTAAAATTCTACCCGCATTCATTATTGCTTGTGCTTTGCTTCATGGTATACACAACCATAACTTTTAACAGTATTTATATATGGAAGTGGTTTAAACTTTTATTTTATTAAATTTCTTTAGTGCGATGAT
>NZ_NOXV01000189.1 GCF_002251835.1 Flavobacterium cyanobacteriorum | reverse complement strand
GTCAACCCTTTTTTATTTAACAAATAAGTTTAAACCACTTCAATTTATGCTTTATTGACAACGCATTAGTATCTTTATAAAAATTATCAAGATGAAAAAAATCTTTATCATTTTCATTCTCGCCATTGCCTCGTGTAGTACTAGTAAAGTTGCTGTAAAAGATCCTAAAAATGCCGATATACAAAAGTATATCAACAGTATAACAGCGGCTGACCTTAAAAAACATTTGTATATTGTAGCCTCCGATGAAATGCAGGGACGCAATACGGGTGAAGAGGGGCAAAAAAAAGCCGGTAAATACCTCATTGCTGAGTATACCAAAAACGGCATCTCTTTTCCGAAAGGCGCTTCAGGCTGGTACCAAAACGTGCCTTCTGCCTATATGGCACGTGCCTTTAGCCCTAAGCTGAATGACTCTGAAAATATATGGGCTTTTATTGAAGGTACCGAAAAACCGGAAGAAGTGCTGGTTATCTCAGCCCACTACGACCACGTAGGGATGAAAAATGGAGAAATTTATAACGGCGCTGACGATGACGGTTCGGGGACGGTAGCACTGCTTGAAATTGCCCAGGCATTTATGCAGGCTAAAAAAGACGGCTATGGGCCCAGGCGCTCTATACTTTTTCTTCATGTAACGGGCGAAGAGCACGGGCTTCACGGTTCACGCTATTACTCAGAAAATCCACTGTTCCCTATAGCAAACACTATTGCTGACCTCAACATAGACATGATAGGCCGCCGTGACGAGGAACATAAAGATAACGGCAATTATATATATGTTATAGGGTCTGACAGGCTAAGTACCGAACTGCACAATATAAATGAGGAGGCCAACCGCAAATATACTAAGCTGGAACTTGATTATAAATACAACGAGAGGAACGACCCAAACCAGTTTTATTACAGGAGCGACCACTACAATTTTGCTAAAAAAGGCATCCCGATTATATTCTATTTCAATGGTGTACATGCTGATTATCATCAGCCTACCGATGAACCGGACAAAATTGAATACGACCTGCTGGCCAAGAGGGCACAGCTGGCATTCGCAACAGCGTGGGAACTGGCCAACCGTGATAAAAGGCCCGTGGTAGATAAAGACGGTAAATAGGCAGCAAAAATAATGGAGCAAAAACAGAGGGCCCTACCGGTGCCTGTTTTTAGCATTTCTGGAGGCGGATGTCCAAAAATATAAAGATGCCCCGGAATGCAGGGCATCTTCAGTATAGTATTGTACCAGTACTATATTTCCCTTTGGAGGTAAACCCAGCCGGTAATACGTTTACCTGAGCTTAACGAGACAACATAATAATAGGTGCCTGTAGGAAGCTCACCTGCCGATGACTGACCATGCCATTCATCCGTATAATTATCCTGCTCATACACACGAAGCCCGTACCTGTTGAATATTATAATATTTTTTACATCAAAATTACTCAGGTCAAAGTTGTTATTAAATCCGTCGCCATTGGGCGATATGCCCTTAGGTATCCTGCAGAAAGAGTTGGATACTGCCATAGGTTCTGATACCCTTTCGCACCCGCCTATGTTCACAGTCACAGTATAATCACCGGCAGGCAGGCCTGTAATCACCGCCTGCTCGCCCTCAGCAGTAAAGCCTGCAGGGCCGCTCCATAAATAGGTGCCTCCGGGAAAATCATCCGTGTTGGTCACCCTTACCATATAGTCATTGCCATCGCAGCCACCGGCAGTAAGTATTGCAGTATTAATCGTGTTCTCAGTTATGGTAAATGACCTGCTGGCCGGGCAGCCAAGGCTGGTAGCTTCCACCCTGTACGTACCGGTTTGTGAAACCTGAATTGTAGGTGTCGAAGCCCCGGGAATAAGGGCCTCGTCACGATACCAGGCCACAACCGCAGGCGCAGGTGCCCCACTGCCAGGAACTACTGTTAAGGAAGTGCTTTGGCCCGCACACAGCTGGCTGCTGCCCGAAATGCTGAAATCAGGCAAAGGATTTACAGTTACCGCAACCTGCGATACCGGCGATGTACAGCCGTCAACTGTAACGGCAAGGCTGTACGTGCCACCTGCAGAGGCCCCGACAGAAGTAATAACTGGATTTTGCTGGTTTGAGGTGAAGCCCGAGGGGCCGGTCCAGCTGTAAGTTGCACCCGGCACTGCAGGCGCCTGCAACTGTACAGTACTGCCGGTACAAACTGCCGGTACCGGGGCAAGTAACGGTGCCGCGGGCTGCTGTTTCAGTTGTATTGTTACCATAGCTTCATCAGTCAGGTTACAGTCGCCCGCCACTACGTATGTAAATGTGTAATTACCTGCCGAAAGCCCCGTTGTGGTAAAGGTGCTGTCGCTAAGCTGCCCTGTACCGTCAGTATCCTGCCAGCTACCGCCTGCATCAAACGGGGCAACAAGGTAATCTGCCAGGTTAACTGAATTTATTGTACTGCAAATGCTTATACCGGGGTTATCTGCACCGGCATTAGGCAGGTTGTTTGGCACTACTGTTACGGGTGCCAGTGCCTGGTTTATACAGGAGCTTGCGGTTGCTGAAATAAGGCGGACTGTATAGGTGCCAGCATCTGTAGCCGAATTAAATGCCGGGAAGCTGAGTACATTGGTATTGCTCAGCACAGTACCGGGATTGCCTACCTCATACCATTCATAATTAACTAACGGAAACTGCTGTACAGCAAGGCTACTGTTCTCACCTTCGCAGAAACCGGCCATGGTTATGGAGGGCGGGGCTATATTATTAATGGTAAAAGGCCTCGGCACACTATTTCCACAGGCATCCGTAACGGTAAACATGTAAGTAGCCGGCTCAAGCCCGCCGAAAATGTTTGATGTGCCGTTATTAACAACGAAAGGAACGCTGTTCTTTTCCGTTATCCTGAAAGTTAAAGGCGCCACTCCGGTCGCTTCAAGGGCTACTTCGGTAAGGCCGGCGGCACATGGAAAGCTATAGGCGTTAATAATATCCGGAAATCCGGAAAAATTGAAATTATGTATCACCTGGTGGCAGCGCTGGTTGGCCACTGTGCCGTTGCCGAATGTATAAAATACCTTTAATATCCTGAGCTGGCCGGAATACTGTAGGTTTAAAATGGGCTGTGATGCCGTGTTCAAAAATACCGAATTAAGGGCTGTGGGCAAAGTGTTTTCAGGATAAGCCACACCTGTGCCCGGATGGCCCCAGGTGTTGGTTGCCGGATTGAATTTTTGCAGCCAAAAAGAAGCAGCAAGCGTGCCATTGCTTACATGCTGTATAGTAAGCTCAAAGCTGCCACAGCGCGGTGTAACGGTTATATTGTTGGCCTGTACGGCATAACCTTCCACAACAAACGCCTGGGTTCGGGTAATATTGCAATTATCAACAGTTTCAATAACATAGGCGCCCGCAGGAAGTGAATTGATGTAAATATCATCGCCTACCGCAAGAGAAGTAACTACATAAGGTAATGCTGTGGTAAATTCATCAGGCGCATCTATAATCCTGGCAAGGGTATAGCTGGCATTGGCGTCGGGCAGTGTTATCCTAACACTCCCTGTACCGGGTCCGCAGCCTGGGCGGTTAACTATTGTAAGTGTAGGATTTCCGGCCACAGGCACCATAGTAAACTGCTCGGTATACTCTTCACCACACTCATCAACAGCAGTGATCTGGTACGTGCCGGGTGGCATATTTGCCCTTTCCAGCGTACCGTCGAGCTGTATGCTTGAAGAAATGTTTTGCGGCACCGGATAGCCCGGCGGGCCTGCATTTACTATAACCGAAACCAGGTTGCGGCCTGATACTGACGCCTGGATTGTTCCTGTTGGGTCACACCCGGTTATAGTTCCGGACGCTAATAATTGTTTTTCGGGATCTTCTACTAAAAATGACTGTGTTGCCGTGCGCCCGCACGCATCGGTTATACTAACGGTATAGTTGCCTTCGGGTACGGTATTATCCGCGCCACCATATAGTGCTGAACCCGTAAAATTAGGATGTGCAGGGTTGAACGCTACCGGGTTAAACGTAGGGTCAGGTGTTGAGGTAAAGCTTACTGTGTAAGGCGGTACAAAAAAATCAGGCTCAAGGGTAAACATGTTATCGCCACAGCTAACTTCATCTGTTACCACATTAAGCGACAATTTCCTGTTTATAAAATAGGTCCCCGCCGGTGTAACGGCTCCGCAGGCATTGGTTACAGACAATGTGTAGCTGTAAGCCTGGTTGTTATAGAACGGTATATTTACAACTATATCATTGCCTAAGTTAGAGCCTGAAGCTACCGTCTGGGTTATCACTGTTGGTGCCCCTCCATTAGGGTTGTTGACCGAAAATGTAAAAGTAAGCGGAAAAAACAGTTCGAAGTTATTGATGGTGCCGTAAAAATGGCTTATCTGTATCTGGTTGCATCCCGGCAACTGGCCCCCTGCAATTTCAGGAGCATCTATGGCCAGCTGGGTTTGTGCAGCCGTTACGGTAACATCAATATTAAACTCCTGCCCGCAACTTCCGGTAGCTTTAACTTTATAAAGTCCCGGGGCGAGGCCCGAAAATACGTTTGAGGCCTGTACGGGGCTGAGAAACGGCTGAATAATCTGGTAACTAACAGCAGTACCGGAAGTTACATTAACCGTAATTGCGCCATCATTGCCACAACGTGATCTGGTTATAGTGGCACCGAACAAAAGCGGTACTGTATTATTGGCTATGGTAACAAACGCTGTCCTTGTATTGCTTTCCGCACCAAGGGATTGCGTGGCAACTACTTTATAGTTTCCCGCCCCCCTGTTTAAAACCGGGCCTGCATTTACCTGAGTTACATAATTATTTTCGTCAGGCAGCAGGTAAACCGTGTAAATCATGGTTGCGGCAGGATTTGTACCGCTTACGGAAATACCTATAGACCCGTTGCCATTACATGTTTCGGGAGTACTCGTCAGGGTTAGGGTAAAGTCAGGAAGCTGCGCGAAAGCCTGTAAACCGAAGAACAGCCACAAAAGCCACGCACCGGTTGTTTTGCATAAAGGTAGTTTCATTCAGGAAAGATTAAAATCGCGTAAAGATATTAGTATCAGTAACATGTTTAGGCTGTAAACATAAATTTAACATTAAACATCTTACTGACCAATTCCCCTACCGGCAATGTATAATTTATGGCAGCAGTTCTACTTCAGCATTAGGATTGAACAAATATATCTTACCTGTACTTACCTCCATACACTCATACCGTTTCATGCGCTGTGCCCCCTTCCGGAAAATTTTTCCGTTGTGTATCCTGAAACGGCTGCCAAAAGGCAGTTCAAAAACATAATGTTTATCGGTAGGGCCGTCAAACTGTTTCAGGGCAAGCGCAAGTGTAGCATCGGTATCGCTGCTTGCTTTTGGGTTCCTGAAATGCCTGGCCAGCAGTGGCAACAGCTGGGACGGAAATATCTCCGGCCTTATGAACGGCACCATAAGCTTTTGGAAAACAAGTTTCCACTCCTCTCCGTGGGGTTTTATATTCCTGCCATATTTTTCAAACGCAGCCAGGTGTGCTATTTCATGTATCAGGGTAATCAGGAACCTGTATTTATTCAGGCTTGCGTTTACGGTTATCTGGTGATATCCCTGCGGCGTGCGCCGGTAATCGCCATGGCGGGTAACCCTGTCATTAACTATTTTGAGGTGCACGCCATATATCTTTATCATTTCAAAAACCGCATCAACAGCGTGTTCCGGCAGGTATGGCGCAATAATATGTTTCATTTATTTCTCAAGGAGTAGTTGATGATACCTGCAACACCTTGCCGTTAAAGAATTTGTTACCGGTAAGCGAAAAGTTATAAATGTATTCAGCCATTTCAACCGGTGAAAGCGGCGCTTCATAACCCGGAAAAGCCTCCCTCAACATTTCGGTATTTACTGCGCCCAGTGCCAGCACATTGAAGGCAATTCCCTTGTCTTTATATTCTTCTGCCAGAAGCTCTGAAAGGGTTATAACCGCACCCTTGCTTGAGCTGTAAGCTGAAAGGCCTGCAAATTTCACTGTTCCCTGAACGCCACCCATACTGCTGATGGTTACTACATGGCCGCCCTGCTTCATGTAAGGCAGCGCTGCCCTGTTTAGGTTAGCCACGCCAAACACATTTACACGATAGATATATTCAAATTCTTCCGCAGTTATTTGTGTAAAAGGCTTGTGCAGCAAAGCGCCTGCGTTATGTATTATAATATCGGCAGTCCCCCATGTGCTTGTAAGGAAGGTTTCTATCAGAGGTCTGCTTTCAGGTGTAGCAATATCAACAGAAAGGCAGGTAATTTTTTCATGCTCTGCCAGTGCCTGCGGTATATTCCTGGATATAGCAAGAACATTATGCCCTGAGCCGGCAAACAACAGTGCCAGCTCATAGCCTATGCCCCTGCTGGTTCCGGTTATAATTACGTTTTTCATGATTTGGTGAGGACTATTTCTTTGGTTTTGGCATTAACCATTTTTTCTGTTGCCGGTATCAATTTTTGTACAAAAGCCACCATATGCTTCATGTTGATATTACTGAAATCATCATCAGGCTGGTGATATAGCTTATACGTTTCCATATTTGTTGTGCTAATGGTGTGGGCCGGCACGTTTAATTCCAGGAAAAAAGGATAATTGTCAGAGCGTTTAAAAAGTTGGTACCGGACTTCAAAATCTGTATAGCCAATCATTTTCCGGCCGGCATATTCATTCAGTTTTTCGACCATGTTGCTGCGGCTGTAACCTGTAATGTAGGCATCAATATCTTTACCGAGAGGAGAGCCGACCATCTCGAAATTAAGCATCGTATAGACCGGGGTGCCCTGAGCTTTGATTTTTGCTGCAAGATGTACACTGCCCAGCAGGCCCACCTCTTCGGCGGAAAAAAAACAGAAGAGGATACTCCGCTTGTTCGATTTGTTTTTGCCATAGTAGCTTACCAGCCCGGCGAGGAGCGCCGACCCGGAAGCATTATCATTGGCGCCGTTGTAGATACTGTCGCCCTTTATAGCGTTGCCGGTGCCTACGTGGTCATAATGTGCCCCAAAAATGACAAATTCTTTTTTGAGTACCGGATCATTGCCTTCGAGGTAACCTACAATATTGTAGGCGGGCTTTTCATAATTTGAGAGGGTGTCCCTGTATGTTGTGAAGTAAGATTTGACGCTGTTTTTTTGAAATATCCCTTCCAGGTACAATGCTGCTTTTTCAATACCGTCACTGCCTGCTTTCCTTCCCTGTAGGGCATCAGAAGAGAGGAACCTGAGTGTTTCGGCCAGTACGGCTTCATCAAACGCAGGGGATGTAGCAGCTTCTTTTTTCTGTGCTGATGCCGTGACCGACAATAGGGCGATGCATAGGAGTGGGAGGATTTTTTTCATGATGATGGGTTTGTGCCTGCTAAAATAAGCAAAAAAACCTTTATTGTTTTTACTATGTGCAGGCTGTGTACACTGGCTTTTGCCACTAGCCCCGATCGCAGCGGCATCCTCCCCGCCGCCCGCTTATGGCGGCGGGGAGATAAAGCGGAGAGCGGGAAATGGCTGCCAAAGGAGCGGTAGCAGGCTGCTCCAAATGGTAACTATGTATTTTTTGTGTGGATTGCCTAACAGGAGGTAAGGCCTTCATGGAATGTTTGAAACGGCCTGTAATAGAGAAGGCTATGCCAGCTTTTCCAGGGCTTTTTGCCTGAACTTATACCAGTTCTTTTATATCGACTTTAAGTATTTTTGCAATTTGTGACAGTACATTGATTTTAATTGCAACTTTACCTCGTTCCATTTTTGAGTAATGGCTTTGGCTTATACCGAGTTCATCGGCTAAGTTTTCCTGCGATATATTCCTTTCTCTTCTGAATTTCCTTACTTTATCATTTACCCCTATCATATAACTTTTATATTAAAACCGTCAATGTTGCAACGGCGCTATAACTAAATTGTTGCTAATTTTCAAGGGGAATATGAAGATGCAATAATATACAGATTTTTGTTACAATCAAAATTTTCTTGCAGATGATTTTAGTCATTATATGACTATTTTAGTTATAGAAGTGGTTTAAACTTATTTGTTAAATAAAAAAGGGTTGACG
>NZ_NOXV01000183.1 GCF_002251835.1 Flavobacterium cyanobacteriorum | reverse complement strand
CAAGAAAAACGTAAAAAAACCGTCTCAAGTTGTGAGACGGCTTCTTCGAATTTTAGGGATACCTGCCATCAGGAGCAGGAAGCCAGTCGCACTTTTGCAACAGCCGTTTCCTGCTGTCAGCTATATCTCCCCGCCGCAAAAGCAGGCGGCGGGGAGGATGCCGCCTCCATCAGGGCTATAGGTAAGATGAGGGCATACCGGCCAAGTATGATTAGGCTGTCCAGGGGCTGTGCGCCTTATGATGAAAACTTATTCTGTATGGCGGGGTACGTAATTCATTCTCCAGACCTGTACAGCATAAGGAGGCATCACCACCGCCCTGCTGCCGTTCTTAAAATTATCTACACGGTCACCCAATAACAATTTTGCGGAAGATAGTTTTAAGGAGTTATCTGCAAGTATGGCTGTCTCTTCATTTCCTGAAAGGTTTATTACCACAAGTGTGGCCAGGTTTTTATAGATCCGGAGGAAAGAAAATACATTTTCACCGGAGTTAGGTGTTTCTTTATAGCTGCCCGCCATAAAGCCGGGGTCGGTTTTGCGCAGCTTTATCAGTTGCCTGTAATAATTTAGCAATGACTGCGGATCGGCAGCCTGATCTTCAGCGGTAACTGTTTCGGGCGAAGCGCCGGTATTCCATGTTACCATTCCTGTACCTTTGCCCGGTGCATACCAAGGGAATGGCTCATTAACCGGAGTTGCCGCTGCTTTAATGCCAAGTTCCTGCCCATATTGTATAGATGGCACCGCGCCTAAAAACAGATTTAGCGCTGCCGCTATTTTGAGTTTCTGTTCATTCGTGCCCTGTGCTGATGCTATGCGTGGCATATCATCATTCTCTGCCATAACAATAACATTTTTACCTTCGGGTACCTGGTTAAAGGCAGCTTCGGCGGCTGCCGCAAGGGTGTTTTTACTAAATGATGCTAAGGCCTTTGCGGGTTCATAAGCATACAGCCCGTCAATCCCTGCTGTAAAATAACTGCTGAAAGAGGTTTCCCTGGCTGCAGGCTCAGCAAAAAAGCGCAACGCAGGGTTAGCCTTTCTAAGGTCTGCCATAACAGGCGCCCAAAAATCGTTTAAAAGGTTTTTCATCCTGCCGTCGCTCCCGGTATTGTCAGCAAGCCCGTTGAATTTATACCCGTCAGCCCCATCATTAAGAAGGCTGTCGCCATTAGGGTCAAGCCAGTATTTCAATGTTTTGGAAATATACTCCTTTACGGCCGGCTCTTTTAAATTTACAACGGCAATTTCATCTTTCAGGGCCGTGTTATCCTTAAGCATGGGTGTAGCAGCATAAAAATAGGGCTGCCGGTTAGCTTTATCGGTATAAATGATGTATTTGCTGTACTTTGATGACGGATTATTAAAGGAGCCGGTAAACCAGGCATGCTTCCGGGAAACATACTGCATTTCAATCTCCTGGTAAACTTTCATCTTCCTGCGGTGTACCTCAAGCACCAGGTCGCGGTATTCTTTAAGCCCTCCGAATGACGGATCTATCTTTTCAAAATCATCTGCAAAGTAGTTATGGCTGTAACCTGATTGGTAGAGCGGCGAAAGCACAATAGCCGTAACGCCAAGCTGTTCAAGGTAGTCCAGCTTTTGCTGCACACCTTTCAAATCGCCCAGGCCATCGCCGTTGCTGTCAAAAAAATTACGCTGAGACACCTGGTACAGTATATCGGGCTTCTGTGCACCGGCAATAAAGGGAAAAGATAATAAAGCAAAAAATAAATACAGATTTTTCATAAGCAATTTGTCTTACTCCCAAAAGTAATGCATTTGCAAATTATAAAGCCGCACAGGCACACAAATTCTTAACTTAAAAAACTAACTTCGGCAATCATATTTGTTATTTTTGCAAAAAATTTAACAATACAACTTAATGCTTATCATAGGAATTGCAGGAGGTACAGGCAGCGGAAAAACCACTGTTGTACACCAGATAATGAACGAGCTGCCTTCAACTGAAGTGGGCATCATATCACAGGACCATTACTACAGGGAAACATCAAACCTCAGTTATGAAGACCGTGCAAAGATAAACTTTGACCACCCGAGGTCAATAGATTTTGAGTTGCTGGTATCACACCTCAGGGAACTTAAGGCCGGCCGTAATGTAGAGCAGCCGGTTTATTCATTTGTTACCCATAACCGCACCGACGATACTATACTTACCCATCCAAGGAAAGTAATGATTGTAGAAGGCATACTTATACTGGCCAATGCTGAACTGAGGGATATGTTCGACATAAAGATATATGTACACGCCGACTCTGACGAAAGGCTGATACGCCGCCTGAAACGCGATATAGCCGAACGCGGGCGCGATATGGAAGAGGTGCTGAACCGCTACCAGACCACCCTGAAGCCTATGCATGAACAGTTTATAGAACCTACTAAAGCCTATGCTGATATTATAATACCTAACGATAAATATAACACGGTGGCCATTGATGTGGTTAGGGCGGTGATTAATCAGAGGATACTATAGGAAAGTCCAAATCACAAAATCCAAATATTAATAGCTCTTATGGAAGGAAAGATATATGATTTGGAACAAAGAACTTTTCTGTTTGCACGTGATTGCAGATTTTTGCTAAAAAAAATCCCGAAAACAATCCAGGTAATTGAAGATGGAAAACAGTTAATCAGGTCTTCCGGTTCAGTGGGAGCTAATTATATTGAAGCAAATGAAGCTTTAAGCAAAAAAGATTTCTATTACAGAATTAAAATTTGCCGTAAAGAATCAAAAGAATCTTTTTATTGGCTTTCTTTGTTAAAGGTTTGTAATCCAGATTTTGAAAGGGATATGGAGCTGCTCATTGGGGAGGCAGATGAATTAAAAAAAATATTTTCTTCAATTCTTGAAAAGTCGTCTTTATAAATCCTGATATGTGCCTGGTTTAATATAGCTGCAACAGTTTGTAATTTGGGATTTGGTCATTGGAATTTATTATTTTAGCCATATGAAACTGAAAAACATAACCAATACATATCCTTTCCTTAAAATATTAGGGAACAGATATGTATTGGTTACTATTTTCTTTATTGTGTGGATTTTATTCCTTGATAATTACTCTTATCTTGAACACAGGGTGCTTGATAAACAGATTGATGAGCTTGAAGAAAACAAGGAGTACTACATACAGGAGATCAAAAAGGACAGCACCAGCATAAAACAGCTTAAAGACCCTGACCAGGTTGAGAAGTATGCGCGCGAAAAATATTTTATGAAGCGCGAAAATGAAGATATTTATATTATAGAATTTGAAGACAGTATTCCTGAAGAGAAAACAAAATCCCTATAAAACCGTTCACGCATGAGCGAAAAACTATTTGAAGATTTCAGCCCCGTTACATCTAAGCAGTGGAAACAGCAGGTACAATATGAGCTTAAAGGCGCTGATTACAACGAAACGCTTGTTTGGGAGAGCCCCGAAGGTATTAAAGTTAAGCCTTTTTATCATATTGATGAGTTTAAGGGCGGGGCGGATGTAACTACAAAAGCTGCGGCGTTTAAAATATGCCAGAACATTTTTGTACATGATGCAGATAAATCGGCTAAAAGGGCTTTAAGCACATTGAACAGGGGTGCTGAGGCCATACGGTTTACTATTGAAGACGAAAACACTGATGTTGAAAAACTGGTGGCAGCACTGCCTCTTGCACACACGCCTGTATATTTTTATTTGAATTTCCTTTTAATCGATTTCGTTAAAAAGCTTGATGACATTGCCAAAAACAGGAATGCAGCCTTTTATGTGCAGCTCGATCCTGTGGGCCGGCTGGCAAAAGAAGGCAACTGGTTCAGTAACCTTGAAAAAGATTTCGATGCACTCAATACCATCGCCATCGCCTGTCCTAACCTTCACTTTTTATGTGTCGACGGCAGCCTGTACCAAAATGCGGGAGCTACTATTGTGCAGCAGATTGCTTATACCCTGGCCCATGCCAACGAATACTTTAACCGCGTCGCTACAATAAATAAGCCTGTTGTGCTACAGGTGTCTGTGGGCACCAACTACTTTTTCGAAATTGCCAAGCTGCGTGCGTTAAGGCTGTTGTTTAACCTTATAAGCAAGGAGTATGACCATAACTTCGACTGCCATATTATAACTACGCCCACCAGGCGCAACAAAACACTATACGATTATAACGTAAACATGCTGCGCACTACTACCGAGTGCATGAGCGCTATACTGGGTGGAGCCGATAGTGTTGCCAACTTGCCTTATGATGCCATTTATCATAAAGACAATGAGTTTGGCGACAGGATTGCGCGCAACCAGTTACTGATACTTAAAAATGAAAGCTATTTTGATAAAGTGAACAACCCGGCTGACGGAGCTTATTACATTGAGGAACTTACACAGCAGCTGGCTGAAAAAGCGCTTGCTTTGTTTAAAGATATTGAAGCCAACGGTGGGTTTATAACGCAGTTGATTGAAGGCACCATCCAGCGGAAGATACAGGAAAGTGCCGCCAAAGAACAGGAACTGTTTGATAGTGGAAAAGAAATACTGCTGGGCACCAACAAATATCCTAACAAGAATGACAGGATGAGCGGCGATTTGGAACTTTACCCCTTTGTAAAAACCAATCCGCGCAAAACGCTTATTACACCCATTATAGAAAAAAGGCTTGCTGAAAAAATGGAGCAGGAAAGGCTGGAGCAGGAGAAAGAGCCGGCATAAAGTAATAATTTGTAATTTTACTAAAAACAGGATATGGAAGCTATCAGGCAATATTTGAAAGTTAAGGGAAGGACACTGGAAGTAGTACTTCCTGATGACTTCATAGCAGATGAAGTTGAGGTTATTGTACTTGCAAAAGATGGTTTCGAATTGACTGAAGAGATGAAAGCAACTTTAAATGAAAGGCTTAACGAACCTGCTGAAGGTTATATTACATCTGAAGATTCACTGAACAGGTTGAAGAAAAGAAATGGCTTATAGAATTATTATTTCACCACAAGCCCAAGTTGACATTGAAGATGCTTTTGATTTCTATGCAACAAGAAGTGAAACAGCCCCTTCAGGATTTATAAATGATATTGAAGAGGCATATTCAAACCTCTCCCTTAACCCTTTTTATAGAGTTAGATATAAAGATTTCAGAGTGCTGCCATTAAAAAGATTTCCTTTTATCCTTATATTTTTAATTGACGATGATACAGTAATTATAAAAGGCTGTTTTCATACATCAAAAAATACATCAAAGTATCCAAGATAAATACTGATGAGAAAAAACCTTCACCATATCACCCTAAAAGATTCTGTTGCTACAGAACACAAAGCACTTGCTACCGAACAGGAAGCTTTTGTTACTGCCGAAGGCATTGCTGTAAAACCCACGTATACTGACGAAGACATTGCCAACATGGAGCACCTTGAGTTTGGGGCCGGCTTTGCGCCAAACCTTCGCGGGCCATACGCCACCATGTACGTGCGCCGCCCGTGGACCATCAGGCAGTATGCAGGATTTTCGACCGCGGAGGAAAGCAACGCCTTTTACCGCCGCAACCTTGCTGCCGGGCAAAAAGGACTCTCTGTGGCGTTTGACCTTGCTACCCACCGCGGGTATGATTCTGACCACGAACGTGTGGTAGGCGACGTTGGCAAAGCCGGTGTGGCCATTGACAGTGTAGAGGATATGAAAGTGCTGTTTGACCAGATTCCGCTAAACGAGATGTCGGTGTCTATGACCATGAATGGCGCCGTACTGCCCATCATGGCTTTTTATATTGTTGCCGCCGAAGAGCAGGGCGTGAAGCCTGAACTGCTTAGCGGTACCATACAAAACGACATCCTTAAGGAGTTTATGGTACGTAACACGTACATCTACCCTCCTGCCCCGTCAATGAAAATTATAGCCGACATCTTTGAGTTTACCAGCAGGAAGATGCCTAAATTCAACTCCATCAGTATCTCGGGCTACCACATGCAGGAAGCCGGTGCCACGGCTGATATTGAGCTGGCTTATACCCTGGCTGACGGACTGGAATATATAAGGACCGGCCTTGCTGCAGGCATGAAAATAGATGATTTTGCGCCGCGGCTTTCGTTCTTCTGGGCCATCGGCATGAACCATTTTATGGAGATTGCGAAGATGCGGGCAGGCCGTATGCTTTGGGCAAAGCTGTTAAAGCAGTTCGACCCGAAAGATGAGAAATCACTTGCATTGCGTACCCATTGCCAAACCAGCGGCTGGAGCTTAACCGAGCAGGATCCGTTCAACAATGTAGCACGTACGGCTATTGAAGCAGCTGCCGCGGCTTTTGGAGGTACACAGTCGCTGCACACCAACGCCTTAGATGAAGCCATTGCACTTCCAACTGATTTTTCGGCACGTATAGCACGTAACACACAGATATTCCTTCAGGAGGAAACCAAGATAACAAAAACGGTAGACCCTTGGGCTGGCAGCTATTACGTGGAAAGCCTGACGGATGAGATTGCCAAAAAAGCATGGGCCTTAATACAGGAAGTAGAAGAATTGGGTGGCATGACCAAGGCCATTGAAGCCGGCATACCAAAACTTCGCATTGAAGAGGCCGCAGCGCGTAAGCAGGCACGCATTGACAGCGGACAGGATATTATTGTAGGCGTTAATAAATACCGCCTGGAGAAGGAAGACCCTCTTCATATTCTGGATGTAGATAACCAGATGGTGCGCCGCCAGCAGATTGAAAGGCTGGAACAAATAAAAGCTACCAGAGATACTGCCAAAGTACAGGAATGCCTGGAGAAGCTTACCGCCTCTGCACAATCAGGCGAAGGTAATTTACTGGAACTGGCTGTGGAAGCCGCACGCCACAGGGCTACCCTTGGCGAGATAAGCGATGCGCTGGAGAAGATTTACGGAAGGTATAAAGCACAAATTAAATCATTTAGCGGAGTGTACAGCAAAGAGATTAAGAACGATGAAAGCTTTGAAAAAGCAAAACAGCAGGCTGATGAGTTTGCTAAGCTGGAAGGCCGCCGCCCAAGGATAATGATTGCCAAAATGGGCCAGGACGGGCACGACCGCGGCGCAAAGGTAGTAGCCACAGGCTATGCCGATGTAGGCTTTGATGTGGACATTGGCCCACTGTTCCAGACACCAGCCGAAGCTGCCAAGCAAGCAGTGGAGAATGATGTGCATATACTGGGTGTATCATCTCTTGCGGCAGGGCATAAAACACTGGTGCCACAGGTTATTGAGGAGCTAAAGAAATATGAGCGTGAAGATATCATGGTTATTGTGGGTGGTGTTATACCTGCCCAGGATTACCAGTACCTGTTTGATGCAGGCGCGGTCGCGGTTTTCGGGCCCGGAACTAAGATTAGCGATGCAGCAATTAAAATGCTTGAGATACTAATACAGGGATTTGAGGAGTGAATCTAACACGATAGCATAATGAAAAGATATCTTTAACATATCCGGGGCTCTTTTTTTACCAATGGATTTTTAAATTTGTGTAGTAACTTCAAAATTTATCTTTTATGGGAAAAGGAGATCCTAAAACTAAAAGAGGTAAAATTTGGCGTGGCTCCTACGGTGTCAAACGCCGCAAGAACAAAGGTGCTGCTGACAGGCAGGAAAATGCCTCTTAAAAATGTAAGGTAACCCCGGCGGTTACCTTTTTTTGTACTTCTGTTTTATTATTAGTACAAAACCAATATATTTGCACACTTGAAAATTCGGGATGTAGCGCAGCCTGGTAGCGTACTAGCATGGGGTGCTAGGGGTCGCTGGTTCGAATCCAGTCATCCCGACATAAAGAAGCCGTCTCACAACTTGAGACGGTTTTTTTACGTTTTTCT
>NZ_NOXV01000137.1 GCF_002251835.1 Flavobacterium cyanobacteriorum | reverse complement strand
CCGCCATAAGCGCGGCGCCGGGGAGGATGCCGCTCCCATCGCGGCTATACCACAGCAACATTGCCTTTTACGCAGCTTCCGCCAGTAAGGCACCACCACCACAGCTCCAAGCCCCCACACTCCACCACCGGTGCCCCGCCCCACAATTTTGTCAATACCAACCTCTTTCCTAAATTCCGCTACAAAAAACTATCTTTGCAGCAAATTTTCAAAAACATGACCGAAAAGGACTTTATCCCTACCCGTTATACAAACCAGGCAGGCCGTGGCAGCTTCACCTGGAGCGCGCCAAGCAATATTGCCCTCGTAAAGTACTGGGGCAAGAAACAGGGCCAGGTACCGGCCAACCCGTCGGTCAGCTTCACCCTCAACAACTGTAAGACAATAACAAAGCTGGATTTTGAAAAAAAGGAAGGCAAAAGTGATTTTTCATTCGATCTGCTGTTCGAAGGTAAACCGAAAGAGGATTTTAAACCGAAAATCCTGAAATTTTTCCAAAGGGTAGAGCAGTACGTGCCTTTCCTTAAAGAGTATCATTTTACTATACATACGGAAAATACATTTCCGCACAGTTCAGGCATAGCATCATCGGCCTCGGGCATGGCGGCACTGGCTATGAACCTTATGAGCCTGGAGCGCGAACTGAACCCTGAAATGACAGATGAATACTTTTACCAAAAGGCATCTTTCCTGGCGCGGTTAGGCTCGGGCAGTGCCTGCCGCAGCGTTAAAGGGAATATCGTGGTATGGGGTGAACACAAGGATATTAACGGCAGCAGCGACTTGTTTGGGGTTGCGTTTACAGGTACTGTGCATCCTGTATTCCACAATTACCAGGACACCATACTGCTGGTTGACAAAGGCGAAAAACAGGTAAGCAGCACTGTGGGGCATGGCCTTATGCACGGGCATCCGTTTGCGCAGCAGCGCTTTGCCCAGGCGCACGAAAATCTTTCGGCTATAAAAAAGGCACTGGCAGGGGGCAATGTTGAGGAGTTTATCACTATTGTGGAGAGCGAGGCGCTGACGCTGCATGCCATGATGATGACATCGCAGCCGTATTTTATCCTCATGAAGCCCAATACGCTGGAAATAATAAACCGTATATGGAAATTCAGGGCTGAAACCAACATACCCGTATGCTTTACCCTTGATGCCGGTGCCAACGTACATGTTTTGTACCCCGAAAGCTATACAAACCAGGTAATGGAATTTATTAAGGCAGAATTAGTTGCCTATTGCCAGAACAGTCAGTACATTTGCGATGCCACAGGAAATGGGGCAATTATTCTTTAATAAAAGTTTACGTAATAATAAGTTACAGTATTTAACGTTTTTTGTTGTACCTTTATCAAAATTATTTTAATGAAAGGGCCATTATTTTACTCAAAGATCCTTCTTTTCGGGGAGTACGGAATCATAAAAGACTCTAAAGGTTTATCCATTCCCTATAATTTTTATAACGGTGCGCTGAAGATGGATGGAAATACATCCGCAGAAGCCCTTAACTCAAACCGAAACCTTAAAAAGTTTGCGGAATATCTTGCTGGCCTGCAGGAAGAACAGCCGGAACTTGTACAGTTTGATATTGATGCACTTAGCCGCCATATCGGCGAAGGGATGTATTTTGACTCTACCATTCCGCAGGGATATGGTGTAGGCAGTAGCGGTGCGCTTGTAGCGGCTATTTATGACCGCTATGCCAAAGATAAAATTACGGTGCTTGAAAACCTTACCCGCGACAAGCTCCTGCAGCTTAAAAAGATATTCGGGCAGATGGAAGCGTTTTTCCATGGGAAAAGTTCTGGGCTCGACCCGCTGAACAGCTACCTGAGTATCCCAATACTTATCAATTCGCAGGATAATATCGAAACTACCGGCATACCAAGCCAGGCTGCCGATGGTAAAGGTGCGGTATTCCTTTTAGATTCAGGCATTGTAGGCGAAACCGCCCCTATGGTTTCTATTTTTATGGAGAACCTTAAAGACAAAGGTTTCCGCGACATGTTTAAAAAAGAATTTGCCAGATATACCGATGCCTGTGTAGATAACTTCCTGCATGGCGATTTCAAATCGCTTTTTGCCAATACTAAAAAGCTAAGTAAAGTGGTGCTTAACAACTTTAAGCCGATGATTCCGGAGCAGTTCCACGAGTTGTGGCAGAAAGGCATTGAAACCAACGATTATTACCTGAAACTTTGCGGCTCAGGCGGTGGGGGTTACATACTTGGCTTTACCGAAGACCTGGACAGGGCAAAGGAATCACTAAAAGGCCATAAGCTGGAAGTAGTATACCAGTTCTAAACCTGTGCCTGAAAATTTTTCTATCCTTAACGCGCTGCTGCTCTCTGTATTTACTGGGTTTGGCATTGTTGTACCTATAACAGCTTCATTGCGTACCTCCAACCTTAAGAAGATAGCGGTTAAAGAAGCCTTTATACTTAGTGCCGTACAGGTGCTGAGGGTTGCCGGCATATTGTATTTTGTCCTTTTTTGTGTTGATGCTTATTTGCAGTACCGAGCGATGTATAGTGGCAACCAAGTTGTTATAGTGCAGTCGCCGCTATTTAATGAATACTGGTTTGCTTTATGGGGCAGTCCTTTAATGTACTTGTTGCTTTCCCAATTATTCTGGATAAAGAAGCTGTACATAAAAAAAGCGGCGTTGATAACATTTGCCGTAATGCTGCTGATACTTCCTTCACAGCGCTTATTAATAATAATCACAACTTTTTACAGAGATTACCTTCCGAGTAGCTGGATGATGTACCAGGGCGATTTTGTTGTAAAGCTGCTTCTTAATATTGTGGTTTTTATGTTCGTTGTTTTTGCAGTTATGGCAGGGACAGGTAAGCTGAAGAAACTGGCGGAGTAGCTGTTTTATTTTGAATGAAGCATAGCGAAAAGAAAAATCTTTGGGATATCTCTCCACTGTCGAAGTGGAATACCCTGAACCTTATTGTAAAGATACACCCCTGCCTCTCAAAAAAAGTTGTCTTATTCCTGCTATTACATTAGTGTTGCAGATTCTTTAAAATGCCGCGCCACCACTTTATTTACAATTTCCTGTGTTATATCAGGATAGTTTACCGGTACAGGCTGCCCATTTTCCAGCCAGTCCTTTATAACAGGTTTGCTGTCAGGTTTCAGGCTCTTCACTACCGGCACGCCCATGGCTTTGAGCGCTGCTGCATTAAGTTGCTGTTCGTACTGGTTTTTCATGGGTATTACCAATAATTTTTTTCCCAGATAAAGTGCCTCCGCAGGGGTTTCAAAACCTGCCCCGCACAGTACACCGGCCGATGAAGCCATGCTTGCAGTAAACTCTTCATTATTTATGGGCTGTACCGTAATGTTATTAACCACAAGCATTTTCTTGTTATGTTTGGAAAACACATCCCAGTTTACTTCCGGGTATTCTGATAACCTCTTGATGAGCTTGGCATCATCATACGCAGGTAGGTAAACCGTGTAGTGGCCCTCATTGGTAACCTGCTGGCCACGCACCTGGCCGCGAATTACTGGTGTAAAAATAGTAGTGCCATTACCGGAAAAATGAAACCCGTAAGCTTCAGTTGAAGGGGCGTATTGCTGCAGTATCAGCCTGCCCATCTTGTCGGTGCTTTCTGCGGGCGGGTAGGCAGGGTTAAGGACGGCTGCCTGGTGGCTCAGGGCTATACAGGGTTTGTTCTTAAAGTAACATGCCCAGGCTGTTACAGGTTCAAAATCATTTATAACAAGGTCATAATTTTCTACAGGGAGCTGCCTTACGCTTTTCACAAACTTCCTCAGGTTGGTGCGTTTCAGGGTTTTCCACATATCTACACCGCCGTTTTTACCAAAAATAAAGCTAAGCCCCCTAAGCGGGTACTTTACCTCAAAAGGCAGTTTCAGGTCGCCCTGTATACCGCTTACCACAATATCAACTTTGCCGTGCTGCTGCAGGTAGGGTATAATATCAAGCGCGCGGCTCAGGTGGCCGTTGCCCGTTCCCTGTATAGCATATAGTATCTTCATGCTTAATTATCCTTTTAAAAAATCACGCAGCCATAACCCTGACTGCTTTATAGTACGCTGCTGCGTTTCAAAATCTACGTGTACCAGCCCAAAGCGGGCATTATAGCCTTCAGCCCATTCAAAATTATCGGTCAGGGTCCAGACAAAATAACCGTTAACATTTACGCCTTCCTGTTTTGCTTTCAGCACCTCTGCCATGTGGTCCTGCAGGTACTGTGCCCGCCGGGTATCATTAACACTGCCGTTTTCCACCCGGTCAGGAAATGCAGCGCCATTTTCAGTAACAATTATATTTTTTATGTTATTATATCCGCCAAATTTTTTGAGCATATAGTATAACGAAGGGGGGGGTAAACTTCCCACTTCATATCTGTAACCGGCACACCCCCTCTCCCCGGCATTTACCAGCGCAGCCCCGATATAAGGAGTAAACAATGATGATTTTACCACTTCGCGGGTATAACATTGCAGGCCGATAAAATCAAAGTCAAAAGGCATCAGCTTTTCATCTCCCGGCAGTATGTAGCGGTTTATCTTCCTCACTACGGGCAGGTCGGCCTCAGGGTAGCCAAGCCCAAGCAAAGGCTCAATGAACACACGGTTAAGCAGGGTGTCAACCCGTTTTGCCGCCGCAATGTCCCTTGGGCGTATGGTGGCAGGCTCAATATGCGTACATGAAAATGTGGTGCCAATATGGGCGTCAGGCAACGAACTGCGCAGTACCCGTGCGCCTTCGGCTGTAGCCAGTGTGGCATGATGCACTGCCCTCAGGAAATTTACCAGGCCCCTGCGTCCCGGCGCATGGATGCCTAAAAAATAGCCTGCCCCGGTAAAAACAGAGGGCTCGTTCATGATCATCCAGTTTTTAACCCTGTCACCAAAGTTATCCGCACATATTTGGGTATAGTCAGTAAACCATGAAACCACATCCCGGCTGGTCCATCCGCCTTTTTGTTCCAGTGCCAGCGGCAGGTCCCAGTGATAGAGGGTAACCCATGGTGCAATACCCTGTTCAAGCTGGTAATCTATAACCCTGTTGTAATAGTCAATGCCTTTCTGGTTTACGGGGTGCAGGCCTGTCGGTATAATGCGCGGCCAGCTCAGGGAAAACCTGAAATTAAGAATGTTGATTTCTTTTACCAGGTCCAGGTCTTTTTTATAGCAGTTGTAAAAATCGCAGGCAATGTGGGCATCATGGCCGCTTTTAATGCTTTTTTTACGCGATGTGAAATCATCCCATATAGAAGGCCCTTTTCCGTCGGCATCGTGCCCGCCCTCAATCTGGAAGGCGGCGGTTGCCACACCCCAGTTAAAGTTGTTCCCGAAAGCGGATCTGTCCAAAAAAGTTGTATTACTGTTATCCATTCAAACCTGTGCTGCAAACAGTGGGGCTGTTAATGCATGTAAGATGATTGCATGGCCCTGATGAGCAACCACTGCCGGAATGAAAAGAAATATTTTAGGATGAAAAACTTCATAATGAGTGTTTTATGCAAAATAAAGCTATAGAAGTTAAGTGTGCGTATCAGGTTTGTTATCAAAACATTAAGTGTTTTTTATTTTTTGAAAGCCGCCTGTAATACCGCTCATGATTTTAAAATTTGCGCTGTGCAGGAAATAACAGCAAAACAAATTAGCAAACTACACTACAAAAAAACATTATACCTATCTTTACCATACTAAAACACATAAGTAACAGTTTACAATACTAAAATTTCTATGGCTTCAAGGAAAACGCGGCTCACACTCATGAAGGTATTCAGCCTTTTCTCAGTGGTGCGCGGCTATAACATACCTGTAATAGCGCTGGCACAGTACCTTTCGGCCATTTTTATCCTGGCGCCGGAGCAGCGGGCGCTTGATGTACTGCTTGATGCCAACCTGTTCCTCATTGTGCTTGCGTCATCGCTTACCATAGCTTCAGGTTATATTATTAACAACTTTTACGATGCGCAAAAAGATCTTATTAACCGACCCAAAAAGTCGATGCTTGACCGTCTTGTAAGCCAGCAAACCAAGCTGCATGTATATTTTGCGCTTAACATACTGGTAACGCTGCTGGCATTTTTAGTGTCATGGCGGGCGGCAGTGTTCTTTTCAGCCTATATTTTCCTTATATGGTTCTACTCGCATAAGCTTAAAAAATACCCCGTAATAGGCAACCTTACTGCGGCCCTCCTGGCAGTGTTGCCTTTTTTTGGCATCCTTATGTATTTTAAAAACTTTTACCAGGTCATTTTTGCCCATGCCACCTTCCTGTACCTGCTTATACTTACCCGCGAACTTATAAAAGACCTCGAAAATATTAAAGGTGACCTTGTGGCTAACTACCGCACCATACCTGTAATGTTTGGCGAGGCTATGTCTAAAAGGCTTATAACCGCCCTTACCTTTTTAACGCTGATACCTGTTTACCTGCTCATTGAAATATATGATGTAGGCTACATGGACATTTACTTTTATGCAGGAATGATATTTATTATCTATTTCCTTATCCTTTTGTGGAAAGCAGAAACCCAAAAGCAATACCTCCGGCTTCACAACATCCTGAAGTTCCTTATTGTTACCGGCGTTTTCTGCATTGTACTTATCGATCCTTCCGTGCTGGTAAACGGGCGCAACCTGCTGTACTGATAATATTTGCAATCAGCGGCAATTATAGTGTATCTTTGCGCAATAAATTCACAGCAATGGCTTACGGCAATACAAATAAGGGTAACGCTTCAGGGAAAGGCGGCGACAGGAAGAAAAGCACCCCGGCAGGCAAATCGCCAGGCAGGACTGCACCAAAACCGGGTGCGGGGGGAGAGCGCAATAAAGATGGCTTTTCCAGGCCGAAGCAGGCATTTTCTAAAAAGAAATACGAAAAGAAAGAGGCCCCGGCTCCAAAACCGGCAGCCAACCCTAGTGAGCTCAGGCTAAATAAATACATATCGAACGCGGGTGTTTGCTCGAGAAGGGATGCCGATATATATATACAAAGCGGCAATGTGAAGGTAAACGGGAAGGTTATAACCGAAATGGGGTACAGGGTACAGCTGAGTGACAAAGTGGAGTTTGACGGTAAAATACTAAACCCTGAGCCTAAAGAATATATCCTGCTGAACAAGCCGAAAAACTTCAGTACCTCGGGTGATGCGGAAAAAAGCATGCGCAATGTTATGGAACTGGTTCGCAATGCTACCGGGGCCAAAATCCAGCCTATAGGAAGGATGGACGCTACAACTACCGGGCTGCTGATATTTACCAATGATACCGAACTGGTACGGAAGTTTGCACAACCAAACCAAAAGTCGTTCAAAATTTACCAGGTATCGCTGGACAGGAACCTGAAATTTGAAGACCTTGAAAAGATAAGCGAAGGTGTTACGCTTGACGGGCACCGGCTGTATATAGACGAAATAAGCTATATAGAAGGCCAGCCCAAGACCGAAATAGGCCTCAAGCTGCGTACCCCTAACGTAAAAGTAGTACGCGCCATATTTGAGCAGTATAATTATGATGTGCTTAAGGTCGACCGTGTCGCTTTTGCCGGGCTTACCAAGAAAAACCTTCCCCGTGGCAACTGGAGGTTCCTCACCGCGCAGGAAGTGATTAACTTAAAAAATGTATAACAAGGCACTTCTCCCCGGGGCATAACACAAAAACTCCCACAAGTACGCTGATAAGCACCACGAGCAGCAATCAGGGTGCCTGTCATAAACGCCCGGGCCCGCTGTCCACTCTATCTCCCCGCCGCAAAAGCGGGCGGCGGGGAGGAT
>NZ_NOXV01000184.1 GCF_002251835.1 Flavobacterium cyanobacteriorum | reverse complement strand
CCGCTGCGCTGCATTGCGGGCTTTCCGCTGCAATCCCTCACGCGGGGCGAGCGTGAAAGAAGTGTGGGCAGTTTTCATAATAATTTGTTAAATTGACATTATAACATTTGTATATTAGTTTGTGTGCTGTGCGCCCCAAGCGATTTACCCCGTCCAGCCCCCCGGGAGTGTCTGACAACAAAGCGATGTGCAAAATGCAAAATCACTTCGCGTGGGGTGTTATGCATCAGTTCAGAAGACACCTGAACTGACAAAAGAACCGTTTTAAAATTGTAAATTTGCTGAGCTAACAAATAAAGACTTCTTGAAAGTAGAACAGAACATATCAAGACTTAAATACTTACTGACATTGTACAAAATGACAGTAGAAGACTTGCTATTGTCTGTAAGCGAAGGACTTAAAAAACCCTTAACCAAAGAAGACATTTTATCTAACGAAATAAATGTTAGTCACTTAAAACGGATAGACAAGGTTTTTAACAAAGGACTTCACTACTATTTAGACCCAAAATCTCCAGAAGTTTCTAAAGATGCCAGCATTTTCTTCAGAAAAAACAAGTTTGGGACAGAACTTAATATAGGGGCTAAGAAAATCGTAAACCAATTTGAAGAATTTAAAATATCGCTTTCGGCTATTTCAAAATTGGCTGAGATAAATATTGACAGGTCTTTGCCAGTCTTTTCTGTTAAAGACGACCCCAAAGCCGTTGCGATTAAAATCAGAAAAGAACTATATCCTGACTTTAACCCGATACCAAAAGAATTTTTACGAGCATTGATTTCAAAACTTGCCGAAAAAAATATTTTGGTTTTCGAGTTTGTAGAAACTTGGAATAAAAAAGAGAAAGCAAATATTGACGGCTTTTTTCTTGCACCAAATGTAATTGTACTAAAGCGACAACAATCTTCTTTCAGAAGAGAGATTTTCACTCTAATACACGAGTTAGGACACTACTTGCTTAACGAAGAAGAAATTGAAGAACTTGATATTTCAAACTTCGCAAACAACAAACTTTCAGCCATTGAAAGATGGTGCAACGACTTTGCATACTATTTCTTAGCAGGGGATTACAATAAAGCATTTGAACAAATTGACAAAGCTGACGAAACAAATGACTATCACTTTGAACTGATTGAAAACATTTCAAAGCATACACATTTAAGCCAAATTGCACTATTTACAAAGCTATTATTTCAGAAAAAAATATCTCAAAACAACTATAATACAATAAAAACAGACTTTGACGAACAATACAGGTTACGTCAAGAAGAAGAAAAGAAACAAAGAGAGCTTGACAAATTACAAGGTATTCAAAAAGGTGGCTCAACGCCCAAGCCTATTAATTCGCCATTGCTCATATCAACCATTCAGACAGCTTTCTATGAAGGAGTGATAAACGAATATGATGTATGTAAGGCTCTGAATATTTCACCTGATAAACTAGAAAAGTATTTGCAATGAAAGTAGTAATCGACACAAATTCGCTCTTGTCGTTGGTTCGATACTACTTGCCATTTGACAAAAAAGGAGTTCTATTTAAATTTATCAAATCAAAAATCGAAAACGGTGACATTATCATTATTGACAAGGTTCTTGAAGAATGCACATACAATTCCAAAGGACTTGTTCTTGAAAAATTACCCTATTTAACTGAAAAGACATTTTTAAAATCGGCAAAACTTCCTTACAAAACCGACAGCCTCCTTGTTCCAAATACTAAACAGTTCTTTCATCAATTAAATAATGTTTTTGTAAATAATATCGTTAAAAGGTCTCAAGGATTGTCAGATGTTGAATTTGAAAATCGAAAGACTGCTTTCATTGAAAGTGCTGATATGAAACAAGTAATCTTGTCCTTGAATTTAAAAAATCAAGGTGAGCAGGTAATTATAGTAACAGAAGAAACTGAAAGCAGTAACGACAACAAACTTTTCAAAAAGATACCTGCAATTTGCAAAGAGTTAGAAATTGATACGATGACTTTACCAGAATTGATTGCAAAATATGACGGTATTGACATTGACTTCCAATAGAAAACCTACGCACAACAGCAGTAACCGTTGCACAACCCCTTCCAAAAGATAATTTTTTTGAAAAACTACAAAAAACAACTTCGTTTCATGAGTTTTAAGCGAGATTTATTTTGGATTAAAGATGTTATAGTTCAAAAAAAGAAGGTGTAAAAACGTTCATTTTGGCTTCAAAAAAGAGCTTTTAAAGAAGTAGTGCTCCCTTAAGGAAGATTTTCTGCAATCCCTCACGCGGGGCGGGTGGCAGCAATAGCGCGGATTCATGGAAAACAAGTAGCACAACCTACAGGCCCGGACAACTTTTTATTAGTATTAGAGATGTAAAGTTGCTATTCTCATTCAGGTGATACTTCATCCATTTCCCTAAAACCGGTAC
The DNA here is from genome assembly GCF_002251835.1 of Flavobacterium cyanobacteriorum. GTDB lineage: Bacteria > Bacteroidota > Bacteroidia > Flavobacteriales > Flavobacteriaceae > Flavobacterium > Flavobacterium cyanobacteriorum. Next base: position 5,074 of record NZ_NOXV01000184.1, on the reverse strand, counting down.
CGCAACGAGAGCAGCGCGTACCGCGGCAATAGCCGGAACGAATTGCTCGAATAGCCTATATCGCTCACGCTGTAAGTGGTAAATTCTTTGGTATTGAACAGGTTGCGCACATCAAGGCCTATAGAATATTTATCTTTATCAAAGGAGTAGGAGGCCTCTATGTCAGCAAAAAAATAATCATCATTATTGTCAACACCCCCAAAATTGTAGTGCTCGCCTTTGGCCGTTATACGCAGTTTATCTGTCACCGTGTACTGTAAGTCCAGGTAAGTGTATTTTGAGGTGTTGTTAAAAGTATTGTCTGATTGTATTTGGCTAAAGTTCCATTCTGTACCCGTGTTAAAATTAAAAGCAGATTTGAAGCTGCTGCGCCATCTAAGGCTATATATTTGGCTGTACATAGTGTTTTTTCGCAATCCTGATTCATTTACCTGATTGTAATATATAGCTTGGGTACCCAGCGCATCAATCGCTAATGAACCTTTAAGTTTTTTTATAACAAAATGGCTTCGCAGGTTTATGGAAGATTGTTCCCCGCCACGGATAATAAAAGCCTCCGACAATGAAAGATTCTGATTAATCTGGCTGCGGTAGGTTATAATGTCGTTTTGCCTGCCATAGGTGATCCCGGCAGAAAAACTATACCGGTTAAGGTAATGCTTAGTTGTAAAATTCAGTCCGGCAGATGAACTTTCCAGCTGGTTAAACGCTCCCAGCCCCCTTGAAAAGCTTCGCGAAGAGGTGAGCAGGTAGGCATCATTTACCTGTATTATGCCGCTATTTTGTATATTGTATATATAATTGGCAGAAAGTACATTATCAGGCGATACCTCCCATGTCCCGTTTACCACAGTATTGATAAAGAAAGGGCTTTGGCTTCGCGTTTCGCCATTGGTATTCTCAAAGCGGTTGAACAACTGGTGTGCATTGAAGTTGGCACCTAAAGAAATTTTTTTTATCTTCCAGGTATAGCCGCTTTTGGCATACAGGTCGCCTACTGTATACTCTGTATCCGACTGGAAACCTTGTGGCTCTGTGGTGGCGCCATCAGCAAAAAAGCTGAAACGCGTGGCCAGGTTATCTCTGTTATACTGATAGCCTACGGTAAAAGCTATAAGGTCGCTATTCTTTTGCTTTAATTTGAAATCGGCTTCCAGGCCGGCATACTGTTTGCTGCTTTTGACCGCATTGCCTATTGCGGAAATGTTGTCATTCGGGAAAAGGCCGCCCAGCAGGTAATCATCAATGCCATACTCCTGAGGTATCCTGTCGGTCAGGAAGCGGCTTTTCAGTAAAATAACGTTACGGCTTTTCCATTTGCGGGTGTAGGTGAGCTGCTGGTCAAAATAGGTATTGCCGGTTTCCAGCCTTTCCCTCGTGCTGTCCCCGTTAAAGGTATAATCGCTGGTAAAGGTATTGCTGCCTGAATTAAAAGTACTTAGTGTTTGCAGCATCTGCGTTGCCGAAATATCATAGTTCAGATAAGCGCTTACATACCCTTTTCGCAGTGCGTTTTTAGAAGTATTCACCTCGGTATTTTCAAAAAAAGTATTTTCAAAGTTGGCTACAGTAAAAGCGTTTTGGTAGGTGTTGAGCTCATCAAAACCCAAAAATCCGTTTAGCCTTAGTTTGGCATTTTGTCCCAAAGGGAATATGGTGCTTAAGGAACCGGAACGCGCATTGTTAAAACGTGCACGCGCCTCATCAATTCTGGAAACGCTGTTGCTAATGTTCATAATTTCTGCGGTACGGCTGCTGAGGCCTATGGTTTCTATATCGGCAGAATTATAGCGCATGGACGCTATATCTCCTACATAGTCATAGCCGGCATTGTTGCCATTCACGTTCAGGAAGTTTTTATAGTTCTTGCTAAAATTCATGAGGTTTCCAGAGGCCTTGTAGCGGTTGTCGTTGCCATAGCCTGCTGTTGCATTGCCAAACCATATATTGCGGAATTTTTCGTCAATAGTAAGGTTCAGTGCCACAGCCTTGGAATCTTCAATACCTTTTAGATGTTTGTTTTTTGAATAATTTTGCAGTACCTCTACCTTGTCCAGGGGCTGCACGGGCATGTTCTTGGTAAGCAACGGATAGCCTTTGTTAAACAGGTCGTCGCCATCTACCATTACTTTTTCTACTTCGCTGTCTCCATAGAATATTTTGCCGTCTTTTTGTACGGTGATTCCGGGAATGTTCTTCAGCAGGTCTTCCACCACCGCTTCTTTTCCTGTGGACAGGGCTTTGGCGTCATATACAAGGGTGTCGCCGCGGCTTCTTACCGGGGCTTCTGCTTCAATCACGACTTCTTTGAGCATAAATCCTACTTCTTCAAGCACAAAGTTGCGGGTTATGGTTTCTTCTTGTGAGGCAACCTTTAGCTTGTCCTCGATTTTTTTATAGCCCAAATGGTTCACAACCAACGTATATTCTCCAGGCTTGGGTACTGTAATAGTATATTTGCCTTTATCTTCAGAATTAGTGTAGCTTACAATACTATTTCCACTATCCTTAACTAGAAGAGAAGCGCCGGATATCGCTGCTCCGGTAGTGTCGGTCACTACTCCTGTTAACCTATACTGGCTAAAAGAGTTATACGATATAAACAACAACAGTAGGGCCAGCCCTTTTTTATGTAGTATTACTTTACTTTTAATCATTCGCTGTACGGTTATAACTACCCGATTATAAAAACAGGTCAATTAATTTACACAGTTTTATCATGCAACATAGCTTAAGTAATGGGTTGACGTTTGGTTTTGCATGATGGGCCATACAGTGCGTAGGGATACGGGCGAATAGTTCTTTTTATCTTCTACCATTCTCAGGTTTTAGAACCTTATTTCAGGTTAATAAATTACAATGAAACATAAAATAAAAATTGGGTGTGCTACTACTCTTCCCATTCAAATTTTAGTTCCAACCCCCCTCGAGCTGCAGGTACTTTTGTCAGGGTGAAGTTATATTCAGCCGCCACACTATTAAGCGTATTGTCCATTGCCTCTTCCTTGTCGCTCATGAATTGTTGATAGGTAATGGGTTCTTTATTTTTGGTAGGCATAAGAGTTTTTTAATCTTTATTTAAAATAGTCAATTTTTCGTAACTGATTTTTTCGGCTTTTATGGTATAAATGTTGGTGTTCTCGTGTGCTTTCAAGGATTAATCCGGGCAACCCGTGCAGTTTCCATGGCCCGAAGGGTATGGGGATATCGGGAGCAAACCAAGCAGTCCATACGCGCCCCCTATAGTTTGTAGTGGCCTTAGTACATAAAAAACCGGCTATATCTTTGGTCTCTCCGGTAATATTCCACTTAAAACGGTGGTAAATGTCCTGTACCAGAAAACGATTATATAATATATTATCGTAAAAAAACATTTCCTTAGCAGCATTATCTACAATAATATAAGGATCGTCTTCAGGATTGCTTTTAGACAGTCTTGTTCTAGTAATTGATAAGCTATTGTTCTGATTCTCATTTTCTTTTTTCCGTTTCTCTTCCCTCAGTTTTTCTTTTTCATCCCATGTTTTATAAGTACTATATAATGTTTGATATATCGCTTTATCTTTACTTGCATACAAGACAGCATTTATAATTCGGGGCATTTCAGTATCGTAATATAGCTTATAATTCACTTGAACGTTTTTATATTCATTTTGTGAATAACCACCAACAATAAATAAAAAGAAAAATGTAAAAAATAAATGTTTCATACAAAATTTTATTTAATGGCAGGAAACTGCTGTTTCCTGCCATTGTTAAACCTTGTTACTAATTCCAACTCACATTAGATCTCAACGTGTAATCCGCAGGTGAGTATTTTCCCTCTATCTGACCTATAAATTCGGCAAAACCGGCATTACAGTCTTTCGCAGTTTTAGCATTAGAAATATACAACTCCTTTGCTACAGGTTTCCCATCTTTATCAAGGATTTGTACCCAGCCTCCACACGAAGCCACCACAAGTTGTTGACATTCTGGATTATCAAGATTTAACGTATCATAATAAAGCCATTTTTCGCTTTTAAACGTGTTTTCATTAGCTTTAAAAAAATCATTGTCCGCAAATGCAAACATGCCGGTTAGCAAAAATGCTAATGTGTAAATACATTTTAATATTGTACAAACATTAAAGGTTATACTTGCTAAGTAAGTCAAAAAAAACTATATAAAAAGCGGTGTAGGCTAAAAAAATGTTAAATTTTTAAAACGCTATTCTTCCCATTCGTATATGAGCTCTTCCCCACTACGGGGTTCATTTTTTACCTGAATCTCAAATTCGGTATTAGCCATAAGCGCTTTGAAACGATTTTCATTATATTCCAAATTTTCATCAATGAATTGCCTGATGGGTATTACTTTTTTGCGGCTAGTAGCCATAAGTGTTGAAAAGTCCTTGCTAAAAATATCATCTGTAACCATTTCAATTTTAACAGCTTTATATGTATACCTGTTGGTACTATCGTATGCCTCCAGTATTAATCCCGGTAATCCATGCAGCTTCCAGGGGCCAAACGGCACCGGGATTTCAATTGTAAACCATGCTATCCACTCCCTACCCCTATAACTGGTGGTTGCTTTGGTGCAATTATATCCGGCAATAGTCTTGCTTTCTTTAGTAATAATCCACTTAAGATCCGTATAAATATCTTTTACTAAAACTATATTTTGCCCTAACGCGCCAAAAAAAAGCATTTCTTTTTTCTTTCGGTCTATTTTCATGTAGGGTTCATAATCACCCTGTATTTTAGCTATGTTCATGTCATACTTTGATGGTTTTTCAGTCCAGCGTTCGGTTGTACTCAACTTATCCTGATTAATAGCAACATCATTTTTCACAAAAAGGAGGTGTGTTGCTTTAACCGGGACATCGGTATCACAGAACAGTTTGTACTCAACCTTCAAATCAGTTTTTTTAGGCTGCGCAAAACAAAGCATCGTAACAGATGCTAATACTAATAATATGAAGTTTTTTTTCATAAAAATAATTTAAATACTGCCAGGCTATCAGCCCAGCAGTAAAGGTTATGTTGTTAAGTACACGACAAAAATTGTATTAAATTAATTTCCAGCTTAT
>NZ_NOXV01000178.1 GCF_002251835.1 Flavobacterium cyanobacteriorum | reverse complement strand
TTTTATTGATTTTTAATCAATTATATTTTTTGTCGTGTACTAAAGTTTTTCATAGTACAAATATTTAGATGGCAGTGGTTTTCTATACTTGTAAAAGTTGTTTAATCGTCGATACAATCTTAAACTATTTTTTTGGCTCATATCTGCCGATATTTGATTTATCAGAATATCAATATTGATTTTCAGTTCATTATAATTAAGGTCAATTTCCCTAGCTTCATCAGTTTGAAATTTATATTGAGGATTATCTACTAATTTCTTCATTTTAATTTCAGAATTTATCTTTAAATCCGTTAGATAGGCGACTAAACCAAACTCTTGAAAATTTATTTGCTGATTTTCCTCTTCCGTTTGCCCAAAACTATTTCCAGCACACACCAATGCTAGGAATAGAAAAAGTGTTTTTAGTGTTTTCATGTTAATAACGGTTCAAGTTCACATAGATTACTTTTACAGGTTTATCATAACCTCCTTTTTTCTTTTTAAACTCATTTACAACGTCTTGAATCGATGCTTTACAATCAGACAAAGAAGAGAATTTCTCATACTCGCCGTTATAGGGTACTGGTTTATCGTAACTCGGCATTAATTCAAAGCCAGCTTGTCTATTTGCTGAGGTTCTAAAATCAGTTTGCCAGTCTTCTCGTTCTTGTTTAGACAAACTGCTAAACCAATTTTTTACAGGATCTGAAATGACCAAATAATACGTTTCCTTTTCCGTGTCAAATTTTTCAAATGTAGCAAAACCGTATTTGGTTTGTGCTTGTACTTGGTTAAACGCCATTGCTGTAAAGCATAGAACAAGTAAGGCAATTGATTTTTTAAGATTTGTTTTCATTGTTTTAAAAATTTAAGTGTTAAGAATTAATATTTATAATAAGTGTATCCGCCTGCTGTAAAACTTTTTTTATCATCTTCTAATACGATCGTTACTGTTCCATCATCTTTGGTGTAATCACCAGTTGGCATGTACATTTTATTTTTGGCACTCCATTCGTTGTCGCCTTCATATTGAATTTCTCTAAATTTAAAACAACGCTTTGCACAAGTTTGGCTCCATCCGCTGTTGCCTACGCCAAAGACTAATGCGTTTCCTCCTTCGGAAAATGTTCCAACACCTGAGATGGTTATAATCAGTCCGTCTGATCGTTTCCACATACCGTTGATGTCTTTTTTATTAAACTCTTGCGCACTCACTGCACTACTTACTAACATCCCTACGAATAGGAATAGAATTTTGATTGTTTTCATGTTTCTAAATTTATATTATGATTGAGCGTTTCTTTTGTCATAGGGTTGCTTGTAACACAAAAATATATGAAAGTTTTAATGCGGGGGATATTTCTTACTAATTTATAAATAATTAAATAATAAAGGCTTATGGCAGATTACAGCTTTCGTATTTTATAAAGCCGCATGACAAATAAAACACCTGATCTTTACCAAAAAAAAATTAAAATACGAAATGAATTAAAGTCCAAAGGTTAAAAGCCTTTGGACTCTTTGTAACTATGGCAATATATCCACTGTGTGTATGTGCGTGAGGGATTGTAGCGGAAAGCCCGTAAAGCAGCGCAGCGGAATGAGGACTTGCAGCAAAAAGCCCGGCCCGCAGGGACACGCCCAAAAATAACAACATCCGGAGCGGCGGGGAGGATGCCGCTCACCATGGATAGAGGGTCATGCTGCCTGTTTCAGCCGGCTTTGTCACCTGGCTGCGTAGTTATTTTGAAAGCAGTTACCGGTTATAATATTCGCTGTCCCATATGGCGGTATTGAAGTTTTTGCCTTTCCAGAAACAATAGTAAAGCGCAACCCCGCATACCGATTTAAATATGAACAGGAACATGAGCAGTAAAAAAGTGTCCTGTGCCACGCCATGAACCGATTTGCCTGATACAGCCAGTGTGAGCAGTACGCTTACCGCTACCAGAAATACCAACAGGCTTCCAAAATCGCGGAACGGGCGTACCAGCAGCTTGCGGAATGGGCTCAGGTCATTACCCCACTTGTATATAAGGTAATAATAATCATTACCTATGGGAGCAAATAACAGCGGGTCATCATAGTTTTTAAGGTGGAACTGTTTTGACGGCGCCATTATCTTAAAGCCGCTAAGAACCGTATCGTGTGCCTTTTCAAGTGATTTAATCCGGGACACGGCCTCATCGGGTACGTAGCTTTTAAAAAGGCTGCTGTCAAGAAAACGAAGCCTGTAATCAATACACGTAGCTTTTATCTGGCTGATATGGAATATCCTGTCGGTTTCCAGCAGGTCAAAATTAAATTTGTTGAAGCCTTCATCGCCATTATTTTCCCCTATGCGCTGCCTTATGGCCTCGCGGTGCTCTTCATCGGCAGTAAGTATAGCTTTTACTGCAGCCAGCAGTTCCTCTTCACGTATCGTTTTCCTTCGCTTTTTAAGCAGTTCGTCAACAAGATTTGTTTTTTCCGGCAACATTTTTCAATAATTTTATTCAACAGCATTAAAATTAAGTATTTAGCTAAAAAAATAACCGCTAACAGATGTTAAACTTTAAGGTGTGGCAGTAATATTTTTAACTTACGGGTGTTAAAGCATAATACACTACTTTTGCCGTTTTGGAGTTATAGTGCTGTGATGTTTAATAAAGTGTTCTTACCGGTGCTTATGTGTTGTGTTTCCGTGCTTTACGGGCAGGAAATAATTACGCCTTACAAAACCCGCAAAATTGCCCCGGCGCAGGACACCATACAGATTGACAGCGTAAGCATCAACCAGGTATTTTTCAGGCTGCAGGACCGCCTGGGGAACGATATCGACACCACTTATTACAGCGTTGACTTCCGTAAAAGCAGGCTTATATTCCGGAATGGGTACACCATGACGGATACACTTACCATGCGCTATCTCAGCTATCCTGATTATCTTACACGGAAATACAGCATTTACGATGAAAGCCGCATTGTGAGCAATGAAAGCGGTACAACTAACCTTTACAAGGTAAACCGCAACCCGCTAAATACTTTTCGTCCGTTTGACGGGCTCACTACATCCGGAAGCATAACCCGGGGGATAACCGTGGGGAATAACCAAAACGCTGTGGTCAACTCTAACCTGGACCTCCAGATAACCGGCAGGCTGTCTGAAACTGTTAGCCTCAGGGCATCCATACAGGACAGCAACATTCCGCTGCAGGAAGGTGGCTACTCGCAAAAGCTTGATGAATTTGACCAGATATTCATGGAACTTTTCAGTAAAAACTGGAGTATCCGTGCCGGCGACCTTTTCCTTGAAAACAGGCAGTCAAGTTTTCTTAACTTCAATAAAAAAGTGCAGGGCGTCTCAACAGTGGTATCTTTTGGCAAAGAGGCCAAAACGACCCTGTTCGGTGCCGGTGCCATTGTACGGGGGCAATATGCACGCAGTACCTTCATAGGCCAGGAAGGGAACCAGGGGCCATACAAACTGCGCGGCCCCAATAATGAGCTGTATATTCTGGTGATATCGGGTTCTGAACGTGTGTTTGTGAACGGCATACTGCTGGAGCGCGGGGAGAATAATGACTACATCATAGATTATAATGCCGGTGAGGTCATTTTCACTTCACTTTTTCCCATCACTTCAGAGATGCGTATTACCATTGAATACCAGTATGCGGAAAGAAGCTATACCCGTTTTGTAGGCTATGGGGGTGTCACACATGAAGCAAAAACCTGGAGCATCGGGGGGTTTGTATATTCTGAAAGTGACATTAAAAACCAGCCCTTGCAACAAAGCCTTTCGCCCGAACAAGTAAGCGTGCTGCAGCAGGCAGGGGATAATATTAATAATATGACAGCGCCTTCTGCATACAGGGATACTTACTCTGATAATAAGGTGCTATACAGGCGCGTGCTTGTAGGGGGCACCTACATATTTGAATATTCTAATGACCCTGCTGAGGAACTGTACAACGTACGTTTCAGCCTTGTAGGGAATAACCAGGGCAATTATATTTTAGCCAACGCGGCTGCTGTAGGGCGAATATATGAATATGTAGCTCCGGTTGATGGTATACCGCAGGGGAATTATGAGCCGGTAATACGGCTTATACCGCCCACCAAACTACAGATTGCTACAGTACTGGCCAAATATAACCCGAATGAAAAAACACTTATTGACTTTGAGGGTGGCATCAGCAATAACGACCTTAACCTTTATTCGCCGTTTGATGATGGCGATAACAGGGGGCTTGCAGGAAAAATCAATGCCAAACAAAGGCTGTACACCGGAACAGGGTTTGAAGCCGATGTATTTGCAAATTATCAATACATACAAAAAGAGTTCCGCACGGTAGAAAGGCTTTTTAACATAGAGTTTAACCGTGACTGGAACCTTAACGGTATTACAACTGCGGGTGGTAACCAGAGCTACCTGGTTGCCGGCACCGCATTGAAGCTACCGCAAAAAGGTATCCTGAACTACCAGATTGAGAACCTGGAGTTTTCCGGCAGCTTTTCCGGCCTAAGGCATGTAGCTGATGCCCGCTATAATTACAATGGCCTTTTAATACAGGACAGGGGTAGCTGGCTCAACAGTGACAGCAACTATGCCACATCGGAGTTTATACGTAATGAAGCCCTCGCAAAATATCATTTTGGCAAGAATTGGGTTGGTGCCACCGTACGCCTCGAAGACAACAGAGAAAGGCTTAAGGAGTCGGGTCTTTACTCCGCCTTAAGCCAGCGTTTCACCGAGTATGGCGCCTTTACCGGACGTGGCGACAGCACAAAAGTTTTTGTAGAAATAGGCTACCTGCGGCGGGCAAATGACAGCCTTGTGAACGGATTACTGCAAAAAGTAAATACTTCGCGTTCCTACTACCTGAAGTCGCGCCTGTTACAAACAGATAAAAGCGACCTGTCCCTTTTTGTAAACTACCGTAACCTCAAATTTGAAGATCCTGCTGTTAAAAATGAGCCTTCGCTAAATTCCAGGCTCCTGTATAACGACCGCTACTGGAATCAGCTGGTGCAGGTCACCACAGCTTATGAAACCACTTCAGGGGCCATAGCACAGCAGGAATTTACCTATCTGGAAGTAGAGGCGGGCCAGGGTGTCTATACCTGGAACGACTATAATGGCAATGGCGTGCAGGAATTGCAGGAATTTGAAATAGCGCCTTTTCCTGACCAGGCTAAATATGTACGCGTGTTTTTGCCGAACCAGGTATTTGTGCGTACACACCAGAATAAATTTTCGCAGTCGTTAACGCTCAACCCACTGCAATGGCAAAATAAAAAAGGTTTCAAAAAATTCATATCTTATTTTTATAACCAGTCATCGTTCCTCATTGAGAGGAAGATTAGGCGCAACAGCGGCAACTTTGACCTGAACCCATTTTCATATTCCGGTGAAGACCTGTTAGGGCTTACTTCCAGCCTGCGCAACAGCCTGTTCTATAACCGTGGCAAGCAGGATCATTCCGTGACCTATACTTACATACGCAACATGGGGCGTACGCTGCTCAATATCGGCTCGCAGGACAACAGGAACAATACCCACCAGCTGCAGTATGCGCACCTGGTGCAAAAGCTGTGGCTTTTCAGTTTTAATGCGCAGACGCTGGAAACAGAATCTGTGTCGGACAACTACGATAGCCGCAATTACCTGATTGACAGCTATATTTTATCGCCTAAAATATCCTATATTTTTTCTAAAAATGCGAGTTGGGATGTTTTTTATGAATACCGGAACAGCAGGAACAGCATTGGCGGGCTTGAGAAGCTGAACCAGCAGCGCATAGGCACCTCATTTAACTATGCCTCAGAGAAACAATTTACTGCAAATGGTGAGTTTTCATATTATAAAAATGTTTTTGCAGGAAACCAGCTTTCACCCGCTGCTTACCAGATGCTCGAAGGGCTGCAGGCCGGCGAAAACCTTACATGGCGCCTGCTGCTGCAAAAAAACCTTACCCAGTATCTCGATATAAACATAAACTACCAGGGGCGCAAAAGCGAAACCAGCAAGGCCATACATACCGGCAGTGTGCAGCTACGGGCTTATTTTTAAAGTTTTACAATATTACAGTTTACCTTGATCCATTATCCTGCCTTGGTTCTATAACGTAATGTACACAGCAGTAGAATAATGTACTTGTTTATTTATTATTTCGCAGAAGTTTATTAATGCTGTTAACCATATTCTTAGTATCCTCTTTCAGGTGCCTCTTAATCCTTATCTCTTTTAAAGAATAATCACTGTAGGTCAGCCATATTTTATAACTAACATTTTTATAAAAAATCCCCAAAAAAAGGAATATTAGTGAATATGAAAAGGAAAAGACTTGTTCTAACGCGGTACTGCTAAGCATAATTGCGGCAATACATAAAAGTGCAGAAAAAATCAAACTTAATATATTGACAATAATGCTTCTGTGCCTGCTCATCTTAAGTGATTTGAGTTTATCAAAATAAATTGGGGTTACCGAACTGTATGCGGGTAAAATCACCCTGTCACTAAACATGACTCCGGCACCATTAACCAATAAGACCTTATTAAAAGAAATAGTATTAGATTTCATAATCACAGGGGCTTTAGATATTGCGACACGGCACAACATTTCTTAAAATTCATAAAGACATATAAATAGCTTCAATTCAGAAGTAAAAATGCACATTGGATAAAAAAAGGGGCTCCTCAAGAATGCTTAAACAGGCATTTTGCTATTCGCTTCGCTAAACCACTTCGCAAGGCTTATGGCGAATAAACAACATAGTGTCTATCATCTACTTGAAACTTTACAATTTCATTACATTATGTTCAGAATCACATTTCGAGAAGCCCATATACATTTTTATAAAGGTAAAAAACTTTAAACCAACATCTTACAGCCTAAATTTAAGGGTACTAAATTTATTGCCTGTCCCCAATTAGGAATGCCTTTAAATCCCCGTTTTCCTTTGAAATTAGAAAAATTAGATATGGCGCAAAAAAGATAATCCCTAAAATCATTGCCAAAATACCTACAATAATTGCTTTTGAATTAAATTTATTTCTCCACATTATCCACAAGCCTGAAAGAGATAAATAGCACAAAAAATCAAGGTTAAATTGACCTGACCAACTCACCGATAAGATGTTATTGATAAAAACACTAAACAAATCTGAGCCTTCTCTTTCAAACACTATTAAAGTGTATGTAAATAGTCCTATGGTTTGAACTAATAAAAGGCATTTAAATAGATATAATTTACTCATAATAATAACGAAGTGGTTTAAACTTTTATTTTATTAAATTTCTTTAGTGCG
>NZ_NOXV01000180.1 GCF_002251835.1 Flavobacterium cyanobacteriorum | reverse complement strand
TGGTTAAGTTTGATAGTGTTAAATTTTATTTAGGACAGGATTGATAACTAATTTTATTTACTGTGAAGCCTATGATAAATATAACGTGATAATACTCAAAAAAAGGGTATACCAACAAGTAAAAGTTTTAAGAAGATAAATCCGAACCGGCTGAAGCGACATGCACCACTAGCCGAGTAAGCCCCATAGATTCCTGAAGCCTAAAACTACATCAGTAAGCCAGGAGGTAGTGGCGCGAATGACAAAATGTTGTTTTGCCTGCCCATGCCTGAAAAACACAAGGCCCATGTAGTAGGCATCAATAGTTACAGTAACCCGGGGGTCATTTTTTATGGTGCTCCAGGCTTTTTCTGTTGCGGCAGAGGAATGGATATTGCCAATAATACAAACTTTGTTCTTGCCCATGTTAGGCACGGCCTGTTCAAAAAGGGGCAATATTTCTTCTTTATCTTTTCCGGAAATATAAGCCAGGTCGGCACCTCCGGGTATGGGTGCCAGCAGGGAGAAGAACCATAATTGCAGGCTGTTGGCTTCACCGAGTTTCCTTAGCATTTCAGTGATTTCTACGGCCTCTTCGCCTAATATGAATAGCTTGGAAGACTTAGTATTGCTTATAATACGGTAAAGCAGTTCAGCCGGTTGATATTTTACAGTACCTGTAGCAGCATTATGCTCGCGTTTGGTCAGGCGTGCGGCTTTGGCATAAAAAGCTTTCGAAATATATCCGAATACAAACGGCGAATGTACCCCGTGTAGATTTGACGAGTTCCAAAGGAAGTTTATGTACGATTGTTTGCTCATTTACAAAGTAGCTTCACACGGAAACTGATTACTGATTACTTAAAACTGATTACTATATATCTATTCCTCCATCTTAGCGCTCAGTTCAAACCAGCGCTCTGTTTTTTCTTCAATAGTATTGATTACTTTTTGCAGTTCATCTGCTTTTTTGGCGATGTCAGCATCAGCTATAGAACCGTCTGAAAACTGTTGCTCAATATCCTGCTTTTGCTGTTCAAGGTCTTTTATTTCTTTTTCAATTTTCTGGAATTCCTTTTGCTCATTAAACGCCAGGCCGGCCTTAACATTGTTCTGCTTCCAGGATTTCTTATCTGCCGGAGCGCCTGTCTTAGGCTCTTCCTTCGCGGGCTCTGCACTGTCTTCATAAACACGGAAATCACTGTAATTACCCGGAAAATCTTCAATCTCTCCCTCACCACGGAATACGAACAGGTGGTCTACTATCTTATCCATAAAATACCTGTCGTGCGAAACTACCAAAAGGCAGCCCGGATAATCCAGCAGGAAACTTTCCAGTACATTAAGCGTTACAATATCAAGGTCGTTGGTAGGCTCATCCAGTATAAGGAAATTGGGGTTTTGAATCAGGACAGTACAAAGGTACAGGCGTTTTAACTCGCCACCGCTCAGCTTCTCTACATAGTCATATTGCTTCTTACGGTCGAACAGGAAACGTTCCAGTAGTTGCGCTGCCGATATTGTTCGTCCCTTCGCCAGCGGGATGTATTCGCCAAATTCTTTTATAACATCTATAACCTTCTGCTCCGGCTTAGGGTTGATGCCGCTTTGGGTATAGTAGCCAATCTTTATGGTATCGCCTACTACTACCTTGCCGCTATCGGGCGGCAGCGTTTGGGTGAGTATGTTTAGGAAAGTAGATTTGCCTGTACCATTCTTCCCGATAATGCCAATGCGCTCGCCACGCTTAAAGTTGTAACTGAAGTTTTCAAGTATCGTTTTGTCCTTAAACTTCTTTGATATGTTATGCAGCTCCACTACTTTGCTGCCCATCCGCTCCATATTTATTTCAAGCTCTACCTGGTGTTCTTTGCGGCGGCTGTGGGCCTTTTCTTTTATAACGTAAAAATCATCCTGGCGTGATTTGCTTTTTGTGGTGCGTGCCTTAGGTTGCCTGCGCATCCAGTCCAGTTCTTTTACATACAGGTTTTTAGCTTTGTCTATACTGGCATTTTCGGCAGCAATGCGTTCTTCTTTTTTGGTAAGGTAATAGGAATAATTCCCCTTGTACTGGTAAAGCTTGCCGTTTTCAAGCTCAATAATCTCGTTGCATACACGCTCCAGGAAAAAACGGTCGTGTGTAACCATGAAAAGCGTCATGTTCTCTTTGGCAAAATAATTCTCCAGCCACTCAATCATTTCCAGGTCAAGGTGGTTGGTAGGCTCATCCAGTATCAGCAAATCGGGCTTATTGATAAGTATAATAGCAAGGGCAAGGCGTTTCTTCTGTCCGCCGGAGAGGTTTTTTACCTTCAGCTTCAGGTCTTCCATCTTTAATTTAAAAAGGATCTGCTTGTACTGGGTTTCAAAATCCCAGGCGTTGTGCAGGTCCATACGCTCAAAAGCTTTCTGGTAAGCCTCTTCGTCTTCCGGGTTTTCAAGCGCTTTTTCATATTGTTCAATAACTTTCAGCGTTTCATTGTCCGATGCAAAAATACTTTCTTCAATGCTAAGTTCAGGGTCCAGGTTAGGTTCCTGGCTCAGGAATGCCATCTTTATATCTTTGCGTATCACCACCTGGCCCGTATCGGGTGTGTCTTCGCCATTTATGATCTTAAGGATGCTGGTTTTGCCTGTGCCGTTTTTGGCGACAAAGGCTATTTTCTGGTCTTTGTTGATACCGAAGGAAATGTTTTCAAAAAGGGTACGTTCGCCAAACGACTTTGATATGTTTTCTACTGAAAGGTAATTCACAAGAAATATTTTTTGCAAAAATAGGCTTTTTGTTGCATGTTGGGTGCTACAGTAAACAGCATTGGTGCCAACCATAAATGTTAAATTACCGTTAACCGCAATTTTTTTCCTATCTTTATGATAATCAACAGCCAAATATATAAAGCCTATGAAAGCAGTGTTACTTTTGGTTATTTCAGTGATAGGTGCAATAAGCATGCATGCCCAAAAGGGGTACCCTGTGCCTCCCGAATCACCGGACAGGCTGTTCTACATACAGCATAACCGCAATCATAATACCTTTGTATATGATGCTAACGTAGGGGCCAACAAAACCCTTAATGCTAAAGAGCCTATAGATATTTACCGGATTGCCTACACTAAAGGAGGAAAAAAAGAAGAGCTGTCAGGCATGCAGCGAAAACTGGCTTATGGAGTTACCTGTAGCAGGCTTAGTAACGGCACTTTTGAATTTTGCCTGGTATCATTTCCGGATAAAAAACTTTATCTTAAACATGGCAGCGACGGCAGGTATGTTGTTACTACTACAATTAATGGTAGGGAGATGATACTGCACCGTATATTCCTGGCTACAAAAAATGACAGCCTGCTTAGCCCTAAACTTGATTATGCCGATTTTTATGGCAAATGTCCAAAGACCGGCAGGGAGATAAAAGAGCGGTTCTACATTAAAGCCTGATTAATTACCATCTAAATCGGCCATTTTGACACGCAAAGTGTCAAAATGGCCGATTTTATTTATGTGGAATGAAAGTTGACTATATGATGGTGTAAAACAATAAAATGAATGTCTAACTAAATTTATAATATTATGAACTTAGTAAAAAGAAATGGTAACAGTAATGGCTTATTTCCATCAGTAATGGATGAACTGTTTAAAGACTGGATGGGCGGTACCCAGGTTATGCACAGGATGGTTCCGCCGGTAAACATCAGGGAAAATGAAGATTCATACCTTGTAGAGCTGATGGCTCCGGGTATGAAGAAAGAAGATTTTAATATTGAGCTTGATAATGACCTGCTGACAATTTCTTCTGAAATTAAGCACGAGAACAACCATGAGAACGGCAAGTATACAAAGAGGGAGTTTATGTACTCTTCATTCAGGAGGTCATTCACATTACCTGAAACAGTAAAAGAAGAAGATATTAATGCTTCTTACCAGGATGGTATCTTAAAGATAACATTGCCTAAAAAAGAAGAGGCTTTGCCAAAGCCAAAAAGACTGATTGAGATTGCGTAATATAGGTTTAGTTTAGTTGGTAAAAAGCGTCCTGCAAAGGGCGCTTTTTCATTTTTAAATTGTATATTTGGTCTATGGATATGCAATCAAGAAAATACAGGGTTATTGAAAAACTCCTTCAGGTAAATGAAGAAGAAACGCTTTACAGGCTCGAAGCTATTCTGCAAAGTGAAAAACCAGAAATATCCTGGCATGAATTGCCTGAAGAAACTAAAAAAGTGATTGACATGAGCCTTGGCCAGAGTGATTTAGGCAAAGTTAAATCACATGACGAAGTTGTGTCTGATATCAGGAAAAAATATAATCTTGCCTGATGCTTTTTGATATTTATTGGACTACACTGGGTGAAACCACTTTTGCAGATGAGGTTGATTTTATTTATCGGAAATGGAATCAAAAGGAAGTAGAAAGGTTCATTAAAGTTGTTAGTACAGTAATTGAAAAGCTAAAACAGAATCCTTTTATAGGGAAGTTTTATTCAGATAAAGACATTTATAGTCTTGTTATTTCAAGACAATCTACACTTTTTTATAAGGTTTACCCTGATATCTTGAGGATAGATATCTTGTTGTTGTTTAACAACACACAAAATCCGGAAAAACTACTTAAGTATCTTTAACCGAATTATGCAGCTGTCTGTAATCATACTAAATTACAATGTGCGCTGGTTTTTGCAGCAATGCCTGCTTAGTGTACAAAAAGCCCTTTCGGCTGTAGAAGGTGAAATAATAGTAGTGGATAACAATTCTGATGACGACAGCTGTGCGATGGTGAAGCAGTATTTTCCGGAAGCAACCCTTATAGAAAACAAAGAAAATGCAGGTTTTCCCAAAGGGAACAATATAGGGGTAGCGGCAGCTAAAGGAAAATACATTTGCATACTAAACCCCGATACCGTTGTTGCCGAAGATACTTTTACTAAATTATTGGCTTTTGCTGAGACGGAGCCTCATATTGGCATAACTGGTGTGAAAATGATTGACGGCACGGGCCATTTCCTGCCCGAAAGCAAACGTGGCGTACCTTCGCCGTGGGTAGCTGTTACCAAAATTGCCGGGTTGTATAAGTTGTTTCCGGCTGTTTCCCTCTTTAATAAATATTATGCGCAGCACCTGCCGGAAAACCAGACCGGCAGGGCAGATATACTTTCCGGTGCATGTATGCTCATGAGGCGTGAACTTTACCTTAGCGTAGGCGGGTTTGACGAAGACTGTTTTATGTATAGCGATGATATAGACCTGTCTTATACCGTGCTTAAAAAAGGCTGGCACAATTATTATTTCAGCGGGACAAGTATTATTCACTACAAGGGAGAAAGCACGGTTAAGGACGGTACATATATGATGCGTTTCCGCGAGGCCATGCAGTTCTTCTATAAAAAGCACTTCAGGAGTTCGCCTTTATTTGATGGATTTATGGCAGTTGGGGCTACTTTTTTTGCACTGGCCAAAAAAAATAAAAAAGTGGAGCCAAAACTGCCCGAATACTATATTTTATTTTCTAAAAATGAAGGATTGCGGCAGACACTGGAAGGCCTGTTGCAAAAAAAAGTGGTGCGCATAGCCCAGTACGAGCATAATGTAGTACCTTCACAGGATAAGGGCGCCGAGGTGATACTTGATAATGATATGTTTTCTTTTGGTGAGATCATTGCCATAATGGAAAAGAATAAAAAGTGCGTTACCTTTAAGATAAAGCCTGCCGGATATAATTATATTATCGGCAGCAACAGCAGTAATGACAGGGGGCAGGTAATATCCTGGTAGTAAAAATAGTAAGAATTATTACGGAAGGAAAAGTGATAAGTCAAAAAAAGTATTAATTTCGCAAACACAAACACTAATTTTACCTTTAGGTTAACGATATGGCAAAATTTGAACTTAAATTGCCCAAAATGGGTGAAAGTGTTGCAGAGGCAACCATAACAAACTGGCTAAAAAATGTGGGCGACCGTATTGAAGCGGATGAGGCAGTGCTTGAAATTGCTACCGATAAAGTAGATTCAGAAGTGCCGTCAGAAGTTTCAGGTACGCTTACAGAGATACTTTTCCAGGTGAACGATGTGGTTCAGGTAGGGCAAACCATTGCCTATATTGAAACCGAAGGTGGTGTTGCGGTAGACGCACCAAAAGAAGAAACTGCGCAGCAAACGGTGCAGGCTATTGAAAAACAGGTTGAAACCGCTAAAGAAACCGTTGCTGCACCTGTAAACTTTGCAGATTCTGATAAATTCTATTCTCCTCTGGTTAAAAACATAGCTAAAGAAGAAGGTGTTTCGCTTGCTGAGCTCGAATCTATTAAAGGTACAGGCAAAGAAGGCAGGGTTACTAAAAATGATATACTGGATTACTTAAAGACAAGAGGCTCTCAGCCGCAAGCTGCTGCTCAGCCAATAGCCACAAGCCAACAGCCACAAGCTAAGCCCGCAACTCAAAACGCTGAACCAGCAACTGCTAAAGCTGCTCCGGTATCAGTTAACGGCCAGGATGAAATTGTGGAGATGGACCGTATGCGTAAGCTTATCTCTAAATACATGGTGGAATCGGTACAGACTTCGGCACACGTGCAGTCTTTTGTTGAAGTTGACGTTACCAATATAGTTAAATGGAGGGATAAGGTTAAAAATGCATTTGAGAAGAGGGAAGGCGAGAAGCTTACCTTTACCCCGATATTTATGGAAGCGGTAGCGAAGGCACTTAAAGATTTCCCGATGATGAATATTTCGGTTGAAGGCGAGTACATCATCAAAAAGAAAAACATAAACCTTGGTATGGCAGCAGCCCTGCCAAACGGCAACCTTATAGTTCCGGTTATTAAAAATGCCGACCAGCTTAACCTTGTAGGCATGGCAAAAGCAGTGAACGATTTAGGTAACCGTGCCAAAGCCGGTAAACTAAAACCGGATGATACGCAAGGCGGAACCTATACCGTAACCAATGTGGGTACCTTTGGTAGTGTATTTGGCACACCTATTATCAACCAGCCGCAGGTAGGTATACTTGCCCTGGGCGCTATACGCAAAGTGCCAGCTGTTATTGAAACGCCTGATGGTGATTTTATCGGCATCCGTCACAAAATGTTCCTTTCACACAGTTATGACCACAGGGTTATAGATGGTGCACTGGGAGGCTCATTTGTAAAGCGCGTGGCAGATTACCTGGAAGCATGGGACATCAACAGGGATTTTTAAAATTAAAAATATAATATGGAAGCCGTCTCACAACTTGAGACGGTTTTTTTACGTTTTTCTTG
>NZ_NOXV01000179.1 GCF_002251835.1 Flavobacterium cyanobacteriorum | reverse complement strand
TCATTGATGATAGGTTAGCGGCTTAAATCGAACTCACGTTAATTACTTCAAAGCCATCAGCTACCTGCATGGCGGGTGCGCCTTCATAACTATCCACAGCTATTATAGTCTGGCCTATACGCTTTGCTGCGATTACAAATTCTTTACCCAGTTCACCTGAACCCAGGAGGAGTATTTTTTTATTCATTGTGTTGTTGTTTATATTGTTAATCATCTTTAATTCCCCTACTGTGGAGGGGTGCCCGCAGGGCGGGGTGGTTTACTATAGGCCGTGATTATAAAGTTCTCTAGTTCTGACATTACATTTTCCAAATCATGTAAAACTCTAAAATCAGTAACTTTAAAGAGTTTTAGTCCTAATGACTGCAAATAAGCATCCCGCTTGTCATCGTATATTTCCTTATCATTATGGCTTGCTCCGTCAATTTCAATTATTAAACTGAGGCTTTTACAATAAAAGTCAGCTATGTAATTGCCAATAATCCTTTGCCTGTCAAAATCTATATTATAGAACTTTCTTTTATGCACCTGCTGCCAAAAAACAACTTCCGAATATATACCTTGCTTACGGAGGGCTTTGGCACGCAAAGACAATGCAGGATTATAAGGAAGATTCTCCAGATAATACCTGTAAATTGGATGCTCGTTTATGTATGTAACTATAATTTCCTGCATTTTAAACCACCCCGGCTTTCAGCCACCCCTCCAAAGGAGGGGAATTAAAAAGCCCCGCAAATTTGCAGGGCAGTATGTTTTTAAGCAAGCGCTTCTTTTATCCTTCTTAAAGCTTCTATGAGCTGCTCCTCGCTGGTAGCGTAGGAAAGGCGTATGCAGTCCGGGTTACCAAAAGCATCACCGGTTACGGTAGCCACATTGGCATGCTCCAGCAGGTATAGTGAAAAATCATCGGCGTTTTTAATATCAATACCTTTTAAAGTTTTTCCAAAGAAAGAAGATACATCAGGAAATACATAAAAAGCGCCTTCAGGAACATTGATTTTAAGGCCGGGAATATCTTTTATCAGTTTAACTACAAGGTCTCGCCGGCTGTGGAACGCATCAACCATATACTTTAAAACGCTTGGGTCAGCATCAACAGCAGCAATGGTAGCGCGCTGTGCAATACTGTTGGCACCGCTGGTTACCTGCCCCTGCATTTTAGTGCAGGCTTTCGCTATAAATTCAGGTGCGCCAATATAACCTATCCTCCAGCCCGTCATGGCAAAAGCCTTAGCCACACCGTTTACGGTTATTGTCCTGTCAATCATTCCCGGCAGCGATGCTATACTGCAAAATGTGCCTGAAAAATTAATGTGCTCATATATTTCGTCTGACACTACAAAAATCTGCGGGTGTTTTTCCAGCACCTTCACTAACGCTTCCAGCTCTTCTTTGTTGTAAACCGACCCACTCGGGTTGCACGGCGAGCTAAACCACATCATCTTGGTTTTAGGTGTAATGGCATCCACAAGCTGTTCCGGTGTTATTTTAAAATCGGTTTCTACTGTTGTAGGTACTTCAACAGGAATACCTCCTGCCATTTTTATTATTTCATAATAGCTTACCCAGTATGGTGCTGGCAGTATTACCTCATCGCCCTCATTTATCATTACCTGCGCTACGTTGTAAAGCGATTGTTTTGCTCCGGTTGACACTACAATCTGCGATGGTTTATAGGCCAGCCCGTTATCCCGGAGGAACTTGCGGCAGATGGCCTCTTTCAGGTCCATATAGCCGTCTACAGGCGGATAGGTGCTGTAGTTATCATCAATTGCCTTTTTAGCGGCCAGTTTTATAAAATCAGGTGTATTAAAATCGGGTTCGCCCAGGCTTAAACTAATAACATCTATACCCTGTGCCTTCAGTTCCCTGGCTTTGGCAGCCATGGCAAGGGTTTGTGAAGTAGATAAATTATTAATCCTGTCAGAAAGCTGATTCATTTTCTATAAAAATTAATTTAATGATGGTTTCATTCCCAACTCCTTTAGATGCCTGAAATGCGCTGCAACTGCACTACGCATCGATTTAAATTCATGGTAAGGCAGGTTGTGTTCCCTTGCGGTCTGCTTAACGATTTCAGCAATTTTACCATAATGTATATGGCTTATATTAGGGAATATGTGGTGTTCAATCTGGTGGTTAAGCCCTCCTGTAAACCAGTTGATAATCCTGTTTTTAGGAGCAAAATTAGCTGTAGTGTATAACTGGTGTACTGCCCAGGTGTTTTCAATTTCTCCATTTTCATCAGGCACGGGGTTCGCTGTTTCTTCCACAACATGAGCCAGCTGGAATACAATGCTTAAAATCAGCCCTGCGGTATAGTGCATTACAAAAAAACCCAGCAGCACCTTCCACCACACAATGCCTAATATCATAGGGGTAACGAGCCATATTGCCACATAAATAAGCTTAGTTATCACTAAAACTGTCCATTGTTTCACGGGGCTCCGGAACTTGCCGTATGAAAGGCCTTTCCTGATGTAGCGCCTCATTTGTTTTATATCGGTTGTAATAGCCCAGTTAAAGGTAAGCAGCCCGTAAAGGAATACCGAATAGTAATGCTGGAACTTATGGAACCTGTGCCACGGGGCAGTATGCGTAAAGCGTATTACACGCCCGGCATCAAGGTCTTCATCATGGCCGTGTATGTTGGTATAGGTATGGTGCAGCACATTGTGCTGTACCTGCCAGTTATACACATTACCTGCCAGGATATAAATGCTGCCACCCATAAATTTATTAAGCCACGACTTATCTGAATACGAGCCGTGGTTGCCGTCATGCATTACGTTCATGCCCACACCGGCCATGCCTATGCCCATAACTACAGTCAGCAACAGCTGTGCCCACCAGGGCAGGTTAAGTGCCAGGATGAGGAAATAGGGCGCAAAGAAGAGTGAAAACATTATGAATGTTTTCAGGTGTAACTTCCAGTTGCCTGTTTTTTTAAGGTTGTTTTCTTTGAAGTAATCGTTTACACGCTTATTAAGCGTCCTGAAAAATTTTATAGAATCGTTTTTGGAAAAAATGGGATGATTTAAATGCATAAAATAGTTAATCTAAAAGTTCAAAGGTAATTATAATATATGCCCCAACCAAGACTACAAACATAATATCATGCCAAATGTTTACTTTTGCGGAAATCCCGAACATAATGGAGGAAATAATCAGGTACTTCCCAGGCCTCACCGAAACACAACTGGCACAATTTAGCCGCCTTGAAGCATTGTACACCGAATGGAATGCCAGAATAAACGTTATATCCCGCAAGGATATTGATGCGCTTTACACCAGGCATGTACTGCATTCGCTTGGGATAGCGAAAGTTATGAAATTCAGGCCCGGTGCAAGCGTGCTTGATGTAGGCACGGGCGGAGGTTTCCCCGGTATACCGCTGGCCATATTATTTCCTGAAACTAATTTTTACCTGATTGATGTCATTGCCAAAAAAATTAAGGTAGTAGAGGAAGTAGCAACAGCTCTTGGCCTAAAGAATGTACGCGCCGAACAGAAACGCGCAGAGAAGGTTGACGCAGAATTTGATTTTATTGTAAGCCGTGCCGTAACCAACATGCCTGATTTTGTAAAATGGGTGCGTGGTAAGGTAAAGAAGGAACAGAACCATGACCTGCCCAACGGCATTTTATACCTGAAAGGCGGTGACCTGACCCAAGAACTGCAGGTTTTCCAGCGGGTTACGCTTTATAATCTTTCAGATTATTTTGAAGATGAATTTTTTGAGACGAAGAAGGTGGTGCACCTGGCGATGAAGTATAAGGTATTAGAATAATAACACATTCTCCTTCTCCGGAGGGGGTGGCTGAAGGCCGGGGTGGTTACCTATTGAATTTATGCCGCCGGTTAAAAACCACCCCGCCCTGTGGGCACCCCCTCCAAAGGAGGGGAATTAAAAAAAGCCCCCTTACGGAAGCCTTTCTTTATATTTAAACATTACCCTAAGAACGGATACCTGTAATCTGTAGGCGGAACAAATGTTTCCTTAATTGTGCGAGGTGATACCCAGCGCAGCAGGTTTAGTATTGAACCGGCCTTATCGTTAGTGCCTGATGCCCTGGCACCGCCAAATGGCTGCTGGCCTACTACTGCACCTGTAGGCTTATCATTAATATAAAAGTTACCGGCACTGTTTTCAAGCGCTTTGGTAGCCTGCTCTATAGCATAACGGTCCTGGCTGAAGATAGCCCCGGTAAGTGCGTAAGGCGACGTTTCGTCAACCAGTTTAAGGGTTTCTTCCCACTTAGCGTCTTCATAAACATGTATGGTAAGCACCGGCCCGAAAAGCTCTGTACACATTGTGTCATACTTAGGGTTATCCGTAAGAATAACGGTTGGCTCAATAAAGTATCCTACTGATTTATCATAGTTACCGCCTGCTATAACCTCAGCATCATTAGCATTTTTGGCCGCATCAATAAAGGCTGCCAGCTTATCAAATGAGCTTTCGGTAATCACTGCCGACACAAAGTTGCTCATGTCTTCAGGCGAACCCATTTTCATGGATGCCATGTCTGCCAAAAGCAATTCCTTAACTTGAGGCCATATTGATTTCGGAATATAAGCCCTTGACGCTGCTGAACATTTCTGGCCCTGGTATTCGAAAGCGCCCCTTGAAAGCGCAGTAGCCACCTGGGCCGGTATTGATGACGGGTGTGCAAGCACAAAGTCCTTACCGCCTGTTTCGCCCACTATCCTCGGGTAGGTTTTATACTTGCTGATGTTCTGGCCGATCTTAGCCCAAATATCATTGAATACACCTGTGGAGCCTGTAAAATGTACCCCTGCAAAATCCCGGCTGCCGATAAGCACCTCGCTAATCATAGCGGAGTTGCCTGAAACCATATTGATAACTCCCGCCGGAAGTCCCGCTTCTTTAAATACTTCCATAATAACGCCGGCTGAAAGCATTTGTGTGGCGCTTGGTTTCCAGACTACTACATTGCCCATAAGTGCAGGCGCTGAAGGAAGGTTACCCGAAATAGCTGTAAAGTTGAATGGGGTGATGGCATAAATAAAGCCTTCCAGCGGGCGGTGCTCCATCCTGTTCCAAATCCCTTCAGATGATACAGGCTGCTCAGCATATATCTTGGTCATGAACTCCACATTAAACCGCAGGAAGTCAATAAACTCACAAGCCGAGTCAATCTCAGCCTGGTGCACTGTTTTTGCCTGGCCTATCATGGTAGCGGCGTTGATTTTGGCACGGTAAGGCCCGGCAAGCAGTTCGGCTGCTTTCAGGAATATTGACGCCCTGTGCTCCCATGCCATGGCCGCCCACTGTGTTTTAGCCTTAAGCGCTGCCTCTATAGCCTGCGCTACATGCTGTTTTTCGGCCTGGTGATAGTGCCCCACCACTTTTTTATGGTCAAAGGGCGGATTTATGGTTTTGGTGTCCCCGGTACGAATTTCTTCGCTACCGATATATAAAGGCACATCAACTGTGCTGTTGTACATTTCTTTAAATGCTGCAAGTACCTGTTCCCTCTCCTTTGTTCCGGGAGCGTATGATTTAACGGGCTCGTTAAATGCTTTAGGCACATTGTAAATTCCTTTTGGCATAATAGATTGATTTAAACAATTAATATTAGGATATGCAAATATACGAGAATAATAATTCCCCTAATTGCAAAAAAAGCAGCGTAAAGTGCTGCCTGTTGCGATAATGTTAATTTAAAGCGAAAGGTGCGCTCAGCCTGAACGCAGGTATGATAACCCTGAAGGTTTTTGTAGTGGTAAAGTTGATCATGTTATAATAGCCACGCATGGCGCCAAAAGGCGATGAAAGCAGGCAGCCGGAACTGTAAGTATGTTTCTCACCGGGCTTAAGTACCGGTTTTTTCCCAATTACACCTTCGCCGTCAACCACTTCCGTATTATTAAGGGAATCATAGATTTCCCAATGGCGGCTGTTCAGCTGAACAGAATCTTTGCTGTGGTTTTCAATGGTTATCTCGTAGGTAAAGGCAAAGTGCAACTTGTAGTTTTTGAAGTAGGTACCTTCAAAACCGGTAGATACTGAAATTTTGATTCCTCTCGTTATTTGTGATACCATGACCTACTTGCCTTTATCTCTCATTATAATGCCAAAAATACAAATTTATTACCTACATACAGATGTATGTCAAATTAAAAATAAATATTAGTTATTTGACTATTAGTTGATAATATTTTCTGAATTAGCCGTACCTATCCCTATAACCCTGTCGTACCTGTCGTTATTTTCCCTGTAGTACACCAAAACATTATAATCATTTTCTGTCTGGAAATAATTGCCATCAACAGCATCGGCACCATTTATTTTACCGTTTTTGTCAGCAAGAATATACTGAAAACTGGTGAAGCCCTGTTTTACCATTATTGCCTTTTCATACCGGCCTGTTTCTTTATTGAAATCCATTTTAAATTCGGGTGTCTTGGCATAATTGTTAAACATGCCGCCAATATATATATCTTCTTTTCCAAAATATGCCGGTGCGCTGAGGCTAAAAAATACCCAGGAATAATCTGCTTCCAGGTTCGGGTTGGTGACATTAAGGTTAATGTTCCTCACAAGGAAGTTACCATTCACATCGGGGAAGAATGTGTAGGGCTGGCTACCACGGGCTTCATTGGGATATAAAATGGTGTTATATATTTCGCCGGCTGTTATACGCAATACATTGTTCACGGCGTTGCGGATATCTTTATTATCAAAATTCAGGTACTCATTACCTGCCCAAAACTGTGTTTCCTTATCGTAGCGGTATATCAGGTCATTACCTATTGTAAACTGTGGCTTTACATTATAAATAGCGTTATCAAAACGCCCGTTCTGGAAGAGCGCTACCTTGACATTCTGCATCGGCATCTGGAAAGAAATGGCATTAGTTTTTATTGAAAAATCAAGATTATGCTTATGCGGAATATCCTCCATGGCACGGGCACGCCTTATTTGCAAGGGCACGCTCACGATATCCTCATAGATAATGAACCTCCTGCTAAAGACAACTTCACGGTCATCATTCAGTATCTTCAGTATATAGTTACCGGAAAGTTTTATACGGGTAAACTGGTTGGGGAACTGTAGTACATAACGAAGTGGTTTAAACTTTTATTTTATTAAATTTCTTTAGTGCG
>NZ_NOXV01000139.1 GCF_002251835.1 Flavobacterium cyanobacteriorum | reverse complement strand
AGCGGCATCCTCCCCGCCGCCCGCTTTTGCGGCGGGGAGATAGAGTGTACAGCGGGAAATTCCCTGCCAAAGAAGCGCTTAGCCGGCTGCTCCTGATGCTGAAACGCCTGTGGTTCAAATGCGGCTTTTAGAGTATAACTCAGGCATCATAATATTTTTTACGGAACCAGTAGGCAGTACTGACCAGGGATATTAGTACTGGGACTTCGACCAGCGGGCCTATGACCCCTACAAATGCCTGACCGCTGTTTATGCCAAAGACGCCTATGGCTACGGCAATGGCGAGTTCGAAATTATTGCCGGCAGCGGTAAAGGCTATGGCAGCATTTTTTGAATAGTCTGCCCCCAGTTTTTTACCGGCAATAAGACTAACCATGAACATGAGTATAAAATATACAACTAAGGGTATGGCGACCCGCAGTATATCCATTGGGAGTTGCAGTATTACATTGCCCTTGAGGCAAAACATGACAAATATGGTAAAGAGCAGGGCAACGAGGGTGACCGGTGAAACGAAAGGTATAAATGTTTTTTGGAACCATTCTTCCCCTTTTAGCCTAATCAATATATAATGCGACAGTAGGCCTGCCAGGAAAGGAATGCCCAGGTATATTGCCACGCTTGATGCGATATCTGCCATTGAGACATTAATGTGCAATCCTTCCATACCAAAAAAAGGGGGTAGTATGGTTATGAAAATATAGGCGTATACACTGTAGAGCAAAACCTGGAAGATGCTGTTAAGCGCAATAAGCCCGGCAGCGTATTCGCGGTTGCCGCCGGCCAGGTCGTTCCAGACTACCACCATGGCTATGCACCGGGCAAGGCCTATAAGTATAAGGCCGGCCATATATTCCGGATAACCGTGAAGGAAAATCAGTGCCAGCAGGAACATCAGTACAGGGCCAATGATCCAGTTGAGGGCCAGGGACAACGAGAGCACTTTTATATTGGCAAAGACTTCGCTTATCCTGCCGTACTGTACTTTGGCCAATGGCGGGTACATCATGAGGATAAGGCCAACAGCCAGTGGTACATTGGTACTACCGGAGGAAAATGAGTTTATAAATGCGCCGGAAGACGGGATAAAATAGCTTACAGCCACGCCCGTGGCCATGGCGAGGAGTATCCATAAGGTGAGGTAGCGGTCAAGAAAGCGCAGGCGCTTCCTTTGGTAAGCCGGGGCACAGTTATCCATTTTGTATTTGTTTAATGAAAGACTCACTGTATTTTTTTATCATATCCCGGACGCTCCTGAACTCATCAAGAATTTCCTGTCCGGTACCTGTCGCGCGGGCAGGGTCCGGGAAATTATGGTGGAATTTTTGTGCGCCACCGGGAAAAACAGGGCAGCTTTCGTTAGCATTATCGCACACGGTAATGACATAATCAAAATGGATACCGGCATATTCGTCTACATGATTGGAAGTATGGCCGGATATGTCTATCCCGTCTTCTGCCATTACTCTGACCGCCTTTGGATTAACACCGTGTGTTTCGATACCGGCACTGTAAACTTGAGCAGTATTACCGGCAAAGTATTTCAGGTAACCTTCGGCTATCTGGCTACGGCAACTGTTGCCGGTGCATAATACGAGTATTTTTTTCATAATAAATAATTGACTCTATAAAACAATCTAAAAAAACAACTTGAAACACAATAAGGGAAGCTATATATAGAATTGTGAATAATCTTACTGATTTTTGTTTGATGTTAACAACAATTATTATTGTTATTGAGCTGGGTAAGTATACTGTCAAGATATGATGCAATAGTTGCTACAGCTTCCTGGCTGATGCAGTAACATATTGCGGTGCCTTCAATATTTCCTTTAATCAGCCCGGCGTTTTTAAGTTCTTTTAAATGCCGGGATATGGTTGGCTGGGCGAGCGGCAGCTCGTTCACAATGTCACCACATATACATTCGCCAACTTTAAGAAGGTAATCCAGTATGGCTACCCGTGCGGGATGGCCTAATGCTTTGAAGATTAAACTTACGGTATTTTGTTCTGGGGTAAAGAGATCTGATTTTGTAAAGCCCATGATTAATATTTATATATTGCAATATTACGATATTAACGTGTAATGAGAAAAGGATATCTGATACTTTTTTTAGGTAATAGCAAACCGGGGAGTACGGGCTTTGCTGCCAGCCCCGATCGAAGCGGCATCCTCCCCGCCTGCCCTGCTTTTGGCAGGCGGGGAGATAGAGTGGAGAGCGGGACGGATGTTGCCAAAAATGCGCACGGTTTCCTGCTCCTGATAAAAAAAGGTTACTTCACGGGGAAAGGATGTATATTAATGGTATGCTGTAAAAATTTTTGTAGCCTCGTTATAAGCACTTTCAAAGCTCATGGCGTGGGTATTGGTATCGGCTTTTGCGGCGGTACAATAGGAAAGTAATTTTTCTGTAGGCATATTGCCCGTAAGTTCATCCTTGGCCATGGGGCAACCGCCAAAGCCCTGTATAGCGCCGTCAAAGCGGGTGCAGCCGGCTTTGAATGCGGCGTCAATTTTTTCGTGCCACCTGTCTGGTGTAGTGTGCAGGTGGGCGCCAAATTCTATTTGGGGGTATTTGGGTATCAGGTTTGAAAAAAGGTATTCAATGACTTCGGGTGTTGAGCTGCCTATAGTATCTGACAATGAAAGTATCTTTATGCCCATGGCCGCGAGTTTTTCGGTCCACTCCCCTACTATTTCCACATTCCAAGGGTCGCCATAGGGGTTACCAAAGCCCATAGAGAGGTAGGCAACCACCTCTTTATTACTCCTGTCGGCTATGTTGAGTATCTCCTGCAGGGTCACTATGGATTCGGCAATGGTTTTGTGGGTATTGCGCATCTGGAAATTCTCTGAGATGGAGAACGGGTAGCCTAAATAGCGGATTTCATTGTGCTGAGAAGCATTTTCTGCTCCCTGCGTATTGGCTATAATGGCCAGGAGCTTGCTTTTTGTACGGCTCAGGTCGAGTCTTGCGAGTACCTCGGCGGTATCCTGCATCTGCGGTATGGCTTTGGGAGATACAAAGCTGCCAAAATCAATAGTATCAAAGCCTACACGGAGCAATGCCTGTATATATGCGGTTTTTTTTTCTGTAGGGATGAATTCCTTAATACCCTGCATCGCATCGCGGGGACATTCGATAATTTTTACCTGCTTCATAGAAGCCCAAAGATAAAAAAGAAATGCTTTTTACGAAATCGATTTCTTTAAAAGTTGCAGGGCGGCTAAGAAGCCCCGGAAGCTATTATTTTTTTATTAATGGCTTTTACGAGCGCGGGGCCTTCATAGACAAAGCCGGTATATAGCTGTACAAGGCTGGCGCCGGCCTGGAGTTTTTCAAGGGCATCTTCGGGTGAATGTATGCCACCTACGCCAATTATCGGGAACGCCCTGTTACTTTTCTCTGAAAGGAACCTAATAACTTCTGTGGAGCGTTTTGCCAGCGGCTTCCCGCTAAGCCCTCCTGTTTCTGTTTTATCTGCTGACCGGAGGCCTTCGCGCGCGAGTGTGGTATTAGTGGCAATAATACCCGCAATCCCGGTGGTTTTTACAATATCAATTATATCGAGCAGCTGCCCGTCAGTGAGGTCGGGCGCAATTTTCAGCAAAACAGGTTTTGCTTCAGGCTTTGCTGCATTTCTCTCCTGCAATGCCTGTAACAGCGCTGTAAGGGGTTCCTTATCCTGCAATTCGCGCAGGTTAGGCGTATTGGGCGAACTTACATTCACCACAAAATAATCAACATACTCATACAGTGCTTCAAAACAGGCAATATAATCATCCGTGGCGCTTTCATTAGGGGTGAGCTTATTTTTACCAATATTGCCGCCTATAATAATATGGCCCTTACCCAAAGGATTCTTTTTCAGGCGTTTTACGGCGTCTTCCACCCCGCCGTTATTAAACCCCATACGGTTAATAATAGCGCTGTCAGCCTTAAGCCTGAACAGCCTCTTTTTAGGGTTTCCTTCCTGGGGCTTTGGCGTAAGCGTACCTATCTCTATAAACCCGAAACCCAGGCAGGACAGTTCCTTATAAAGTTTTGCATCCTTATCAAGGCCGGCAGCAAGCCCCACGGGATTTTTAAATTTTATCCCGAAAACCTCTCTTTCCAGGCGCGGGTTTTCAATGCTGAACATAGCCCGCTGTAATGAAGGCATACCGGGAATACGGCTAAGGAAACGAATACAGGAAAATGTAAAATAATGGACTTTTTCAGGGTCAAACCGGAAGAGCAGGGGCCTGATGAAGAATTTATACATAGTATTGTTGTGTTATTAAGTGCAAAAATAGGGATATAGGTTATTTCTATCTAACTAATGGGTGAAAGATATTTATCTATAAATATGCGCTACAGTTTGTTTAACAGTTCTTTTACATTTTTATCTTAAATTTAATGGTATATTTAGCATCATGACAGAACCTGTTGCCAAAAACAAAAACAGCATCCCTGATTTCCTTACTTATGAAGGGCAATTAGGAGAACTTATACGCAACTACAACTGGTCTGCCACACCATTAGGGCCTATCAGCCAATGGTCACAGAGCCTTAAAACTACCGTCAACCTGATGCTGAATTCTGCCAACCCTATATGGATTGGCTGGGGTACTGATGTAACTTTCCTGTACAATGACGCATATATAGAAATTTTAGGAACCGAAAAACACACATGGGCGCTGGGCAGGCCTGTAAGTGAAGTCTGGGAAGAAGTCTGGGACATTTGCGGGCCTTTATGCAAACGGGTTTTTGAGAAAGGCCAGGCTTCAACCAACAATGACATGGAATTTTACCTGAAACGGGGTGATTTCCTTGAAGAAAAATATTTCTCTTTCAGCTACAGCCCTGTTTTTGATGAATCTGGCAATGTTGGCGGCTTATTTTGTGCCAGCTACGAAACCACCGATAAAATACTGAGTGCGCGCCGCAACCGTACACTCTCGGCACTGGCAGAGAAATCACTCACCGAAAAAACAATAGCAACAGCCTGTGCCGCAGCGGCAGAAACACTGGGTAAAAACCCTAAAGATGTACCTTTTGCGGTTTTTTACCTTACAAACGACAAAGGTGAAAAGGCTGAACTTGTACAACGCACGGGCCTTGGAAAACCTGCGGAGTCTTTATTTCCTGAAAATATAAGCCTTAATGATAAAAACCTGCGGGAACATTATCTGCCCGTGGCGGAAGTAATTACCTCTGGTAAGCCTGTTATTGCTGCTGTCAGCGCACCAGGTTTGCTGCCACATGGCCCGGCGGGCCAGCCGGTACAACAGGTGATAGCCAAGCCAATAATGAATTCTTCGGCAAAAACTATTGGCGCTATAGTATTCGGCATCAACCCTACGCGAAAGCTCGATGAGGATTACCATACTTTTTTTAAAATGGCCGCAAGCCAGGTATCAAAAGCCATACAAAACGCAACGGCAACCGAAAATGAGCGGAAAAGGCTTGAAGAGCTTGCCGAAATTGACCGTGCCAAGACCACTTTTTTCAGCAATATAAGCCATGAGTTCAGGACACCCCTAACCCTGATGCTCGGCCCGCTCGAAGATCTTATGCACCATACCCCGATAGACAGCAAAGTGCGGGAAACTGCCGAAACGGCTCACAGGAATGCCATGAGGCTGCTCCGCCTGGTCAATACGCTGCTGGACTTCAGCTATATGGAAAGCGGCCGGATGAAGGCAAAATTTACCCCTACTGACATCAGTCAGTTTACTGCCAGCCTTGCAGGTAATTTCAGGGCTGTTATAGAAAAGGCCGGCATGGATTTTATTGTAGATATCCCCGCCCTTGTTGAGGCGCATTTAGACAGGGATATGTGGGAAAAAATTATTTTTAACCTACTGTCAAATGCTTTTAAGTATACATTAAAAGGAAAAATATCTATCAGCCTGTCCGAAGAATCAGGCAACGCAGTCCTTCGCGTCACCGATACAGGGGTAGGTATTCCGCAGGCCGAACTATCAAAGGTGTTTACTAGGTTCCACAGAATAGCTTCCGCTTCAGGCCGTAGTTTTGAAGGGTCGGGTATCGGGCTGTCCATGATAAAAGAATTTGTACTGCAGCATAATGGCAACATCTGGGTTGAAAGCACTGAAGGCAAAGGAAGTACGTTTACAGTAAAGATTCCGCTTTTTCAGGAATCTTCAGCGCTTACACTTGCAGCAAATGTAGTTTCTGCAAACAATGCAGTTTCATTGCAATATAACCATGAAGCGGAAACAACATTACAAAACAATGAAAATTTTATAGAAGTTACTGAAGAAGATAATCTTACTGCTACTGACACTATACTTATTGTCGATGATAATAAAGACATGCGCCATTACCTGAAATCCATAATGGAAAAAAATTATAAGGTATTGCTGGCCAACAATGGGCAAGCCGCGCTTAATATGTCCGAAAATCATGATATTTCACTAATTATAACCGACCTCATGATGCCGGCAATGGATGGCCTCACACTGCTTAAGGAACTTAAAAACAGGCCACGGACATCACTAATCCCGGTAATCTTACTTACGGCAAGGGCCGGGGAGGAATCAAAAATAGAAGGTTTTGAAACAGGTGCAGATGATTACCTGGTGAAGCCGTTTTCAGCAAAAGAACTTCAGGCCCGGATACGTTCACAAATCCGTATTGCCAAAGCGCGCGGCCACATAAAACAGGAACTAAATAACCTTTTTATGCAGGCGCCCATGGCAATATGTGTACTGAAAGGACAAGATTTTATTGTTGAAATGGCTAATGATAATATGCTGTCACTCTGGAAGAAGGATGCTGCCGCAATACTTAATAAGCCGCTACTGGATGGGCTGCCCGAAGCAAAAGCACAGGGCCATGGCAAATTGTTGGAACAGGTGATGCAAACCGGAAATGAATATGTTGATGAAGAATCTCCGTTTTACAATGAAAATAATGGCAATAAAGAACGGCTATACATAAAGAAGTGGTTTAAACTTATTTGTTAAATAAAAAAGGGTTGACGAAAT
>NZ_NOXV01000166.1 GCF_002251835.1 Flavobacterium cyanobacteriorum | reverse complement strand
CGTCAACCCTTTTTTATTTAACAAATAAGTTTAAACCACTTCATATAATGTATTTAAGGAAATACCCGAAGTGGCCTGGCAGATACTTGACCTTACTGATAAACCCACCACCCTTATACTTGACAATCCGAGGAATGTTGCCCCAAACCTGATAGGCCAGGACAATACACTCGGGGTAAGGCTGGTAAAAGAGCCTTTTTGCTACAAACTTATGGAGCGGATGAAAAAACCCCTTGTATCTACTTCGGCAAATATCAGCGGCATGCCTACACCAAGTTCTTTCAAAGAAATAGACCATCATATTTTGGATGGAGTAGACTATATTGTAAATTTGCACCAGGATAAGATTGCCGCAAAACCCTCATCAATCATAAAGATAGGGAACAATTTGCAGGTGAAAGTGATACGACCCTGATGGAAAATAAAACTTCATACAAAGAAGCATTACACAATAAAATATTCAGCATAACCTCCCGGGCCGCGGCAGAACTTGATGTAAAAAGTTATGTAATAGGTGGCTACGTAAGGGATTTCCTCCTCGGACGTGATTTTAAAAAAGATATTGATATTGTTGCGGTGGGCAGCGGCATAGCGCTTGCCGAAAAAGTATCATCTATGCTGCCAAAAAAACCTAAAGTACAGGTTTTCAGGAACTATGGCACAGCTATGCTCCATTATGAAGATACTGATATTGAGTTTGTGGGCGCGCGCAGGGAATCCTATTCCGAAAACAGCCGAAACCCTAAAGTAGAAAACGGTACCCTTGAAGATGACCAGAACCGTAGGGATTTTACCATTAATGCCCTGGCGCTTTCCCTTGATGAATCTGATTTTGGTGCGCTTATTGACCCCTTTAACGGGGTTGATGATTTAAGGAACAAAATAATCCGCACACCACTGAACCCGGATATTACGTACAGTGATGACCCGCTGAGGATGATGCGCGCCATACGTTTTGCCACACAGCTCAATTTTACTATTGAAGAAGAATCGCTTAGCGCCATTGCGCGAAATAAAGAACGTATAAAAATTATTTCGGGCGAACGTATAGTTGATGAGCTGAACAAGATTTTAATGTCCCCCGTGCCTTCAGTAGGCTTCACGCTGCTGCATGCCACCGGGCTGCTGCAGCTTATTTTGCCCGAGCTAACCGCTTTGCAGGGAGTTGAGGAAGTAGAAGGCCAAACCCACAAAGATAATTTTTACCATACGCTTGAAGTGGTTGATAATATAGCCCGGCACACCGATGATGTATGGCTGCGCTGGGCGGCACTGTTGCACGATATAGGCAAAGCACCTACCAAAAAATTCCATAAAAAAATAGGCTGGACTTTCCACGGGCACGAATTTGTGGGCAGTAAAATGGTGAAGAAGCTTTTTGAAAGGCTGCACATGCCGCTGAACCAGAAAATGAAGTTCGTATCTAAAATGGTATTGCTAAGCTCCCGGCCTATTGTGCTGGCCCAGGACATTGTTACTGATTCGGCCGTGCGGAGGCTGTTATTTGATGCCGGTGAAGATATTGAGAGCCTTATGACGCTTTGTGAGGCCGACATTACCACAAAAAATCTGCAGAAATTTAAAAAATACCACAACAACTTTAAAATTGTACGCCAAAAGATTGTTGAGGTTGAGGAGCGCGACCATATCCGTAATTTCCAGCCGCCAATATCCGGTGAAGAGATAATGCAGTTATTCAACCTGCCGCCATCGCGCGAAATAGGAATTATTAAGGAAGCTATCAAAGAAGCCATACTTGAGGGCGAAATACACAATGATTATGATTCGGCCTATAAATTCATGATGGCAAAAGCAGAGAAGATGGGGCTGGTAATTGAGAGGCAAAGTAACAAAGTAACAAAGTAAAAAGTTTTAAAAGTTACAAAACACATTTCAGCAATGAAAATTAAATTTACTTCTATCACAAAAACAGCATTAATACTGGTGTATCTTGTAATAGTGGCAGGTGCACTGGTACGCATGACTGGATCAGGCATGGGCTGCCCTGACTGGCCTAAGTGCTTTGGTTACTACATTCCCCCTACTGATATTAAAGAGCTCATGTGGTCGCCCAACCGCCAGTTCGGCAAAGGCCAGGTCATCATAAAAGATGAGAAACTATGGGTGGCAAAAGAAACCTTTATTACCGGAGCTGAATATGATGCTTCAAAGTGGGAACCCTATACCAGGCATGATTATGCTGAATTTAACGCGGTACATACCTGGGTTGAATACGTAAACCGGCTTATAGGCGCGCTGGCTGGTGTTGCCGTATTTGCCATGGCTTTAGCCTCTTTTGGTTTTTGGAGGAAAAAAACAAATATTATACTGCTGTCATGGCTGTGTGTATTCCTAATGGGTTTCCAGGCATGGCTGGGCGCCACTGTGGTGTACTCAGTATTAAACCCGGTTAAGATAACCCTGCACATGGTTATGGCGCTGGTTATAGTAGGGCTTATCCTCTATATCCTTGACAGGTCTAAGGAGCTTACCCATCAACTGGTTGTATTTAAATACGATAAGCTGTTCAGGAACCTGCTTATAATTTCTATAGCATTAACATTGATACAGGTTGTATTAGGCACACAGGTGCGCCAGTTTGTTGATGAACGTGTAAAAATGCTGGGGCATGAAAATATGAATCAGGTTATGGACAACCCTATCATCAACTTCTACTTTCACCGTACTTTCTCTTTTGTAGTAGTGGGAGTCAATGCATGGCTATACTTACGCAACAAAAAACTTAGCCTGGGTTACAGTAAAGTTTCATGGGTATTGTGGCTGCTTGTTTTTGAAATAGCATCGGGCGTGGCCATGTATTACCTTAATTTCCCGTTCGGGTCGCAAACTATACACCTTGTTATGGCTGCACTGCTTTTTGGTGTGCAGTTTTACCTGATTTTAGAAAGCAGGCGCAGTGCTAAAGTTATATTAAACTCTTAGCTTCCTGATATTTTTGTTGGTAACTTTATCTCACTAAAGAACCACAAAAATAACTGTTATGCCAAATTCAACAGAGATCCATGGAGGCTGGGACGAATTTAAAGGAAAATTAAAACAGCGATATGCTGAACTTACTGACGACGATTTAACATACGAAGAAGGTAAAGAAGATGAAATGTGGGGCCGGCTTGAACAGAAACTTGGTAAAGCGAAAAAAGAATTATTGTCTTTATTCCAATAACTATTTTCCTTCAGGCAATTTTAACCACATTCTGAAACTGTTCTATAAGTAACTATTGCTTATCGAACAGTTTTTTTATATTATGCTGCCTACTGAAAGCTTAATACTGCCACTTGTCTACCCGAGCCATTCCCTGAAATCATTAACACGCTCCCGGCTCACTATAACCTCATCGTCTTTATAGGTAGGCAGTATTACTTTTAGCCTCGAATTGGTATAAACAACAATATCTTTTATGGCATCTATTGCTACAATGAACTTACGGCTAACCCTGTAGAACTTTGCAGGGTCTAACTCATTTTCCAGCTGCTCCAGGGTACATTCCAGTAAGTAGTCTCGGTTGTCTTTTGTATGGATATAGGTCCCTTTGTTTTCACTGAAAAAACATTCGGCATCTTCAACATTCACCATTTTCAGGTGCTGCCCCATTTTTATGGTAAAACGCTTTTTATAAGCCTTTTCAGCAGGATTTACCAGCATCCGCTTTATCTGTTCAAAGTCAAGGGAAAGGCTTTGTGGCTGCGGCCTGTTGTTCCTGTATTTCTGCACCGCAGCCTCAAGGTCGTCTTCGTCAACAGGTTTTAGCAGGTAATCAATACTGTTCAGTTTAAATGCGCGGAGCGCATATTCATCATAAGCCGTAGTGAAAATAATAGCGCTGTTAACAGGTACCGTATCGAAAATTTCAAAAGAAAGCCCGTCTGATAACTGTATATCAAGAAATATAAGGTCAGGATGCGGATTGGCAGTAAACCATGATATAGCCTCCTCTACAGAGTGCAGCATGGTATCGGCCTCCAGGCCAAGTTTGCGAAGCCTGCGCTGCAAAAGGCGCGCCGCAGGCTTTTCATCTTCTATTATCAGTACATTCATTACTTTTGGCTGTAGTTAGTTTACGGAGTTAAATTATTTTATTCCCATTTAGCTGATCTGCCCTTTTCGCGCTCCATGTATTCCCTTATTTTTCGCTCCTCCCAGTTACTGCCGAAAAAGATGCCTGTGGCAAATACGCCTACAGCATGGAACATAAGGCCAATACCCCAAAAGAATGCTGTACTGAACGTGCTGAAGGTAAAAAATGTTTCCCCGGCCTCTAAACTGAATGCTTTGTAAGCCAGAAGGAACAGGTTAACAATAACATAGGCAATAAGGTGCTTGTAAAAACCCATTATTGATTGTACTTTTTTTCGCGCCTGCTCCAGCCTGCGCTGTTCTTCAACTGAATATTCCATATCTTTTATTTAATCGGTTGTTTTTGTTTTTCTTTTTCCATTAACTGCCTTGCCTTTTTTTCCTGCCATTCTTTGCCCATAAATTCTATGTTACAGAAGGCGGAAAGACCATGTATTAGTAGCCCTGTGCCCCAGCCTATGGCTGAAAACCAGAACCAGTGGAAAGCCTGAAAAAAAGCAAGATTAATATATATTAATACAGGAACCACTATACAGTATGCCGCAAGGCTGTAATAAAATGACTGCATTGCTTTTACTTTCTTCCTGGCCCTTTCATATCCGGGATCATGCCTGTAATTACTTTCCATATCATTACATTTTATTGCCACCTGGCTGTTTTTTCTTTTTCAAGTATCTCCCTGATTTTTTTCTCTTCCCATTCAGCCCCTATAAAAGGTATGAGCCCGAAAACGCTTACGGCATGTATGGCAACACCCAGGCCCCAGCCTGCCGCAGGCCATATAAACCAGAGGTACTCGGGGTATGTGGCCAGGTTGAGTATCATTAAACCCGCATTTACAATTATGTATGAAAACAGGTGGCCATAAAAGTCTTTTATTTCCTCAACCTTTCGCTGTGCTTTGTAGTAGCTGTCCTCTTCTTTATCAATATCTATAGCATCCATGGTTTCAACCTGTTTTGTTAGTAAAGGTAATTTTACGTTGAAATAATCATTTGTCTGCTCTACCACAACTTTCCGGTTAGTGAGTATGGCATAGCGGCTTACAATATTTTGCAGCCCTACGCCCCGCCGGTCCTGCATTACTTCTTTTTTGCGGTAATCATTCTGTACCACAAGGCATCCTTCTTCCTCATATATCCGGATATGAAGGGGACGCTGCTGGCTGGCTACGTTATGCTTTATGGTATTTTCCAGCAGCAACTGCAATGAGAGCGGCACCACTAATGCCTCCGGATTTGAAACTGACGGGGGCATTTCAAAAAACAGGCTGTTTTCAAACCTCATCTTGAGCAGGTTCATGTACGTTTTGGCAAATGACAGCTCCTCCTGCACGCTAACCAGTTCTTTATCCTTTTGCTCAAGCACATAGCGGTACACTTTGGATAGTGATGTAGTAAACTTTTGTGCACTGTCCGGGTTTTCCTCAATAAGTGAACTGAGCACATTAAGGCTGTTGAACAGGAAATGAGGGTCTATCTGGTTCTTCAGCGATTCAAATTTTGCCGAAGCCGTACCTGCTATCAGTTTTTGCTCCTTTACGCGGTTTTCCTGGTATTTCCTGTAAAAGTTAAGCGCGTGTACCGCCAGTGTGATTATTAGCGTAATAATAAGGGCAACATAATAATTGCTGGCCTTTTCTTCAGCGAGGAACGCACTGAAACTTTCCCCTTCAACCACTACATCT
This sequence comes from Flavobacterium cyanobacteriorum, assembly GCF_002251835.1. Taxonomy (GTDB): domain Bacteria; phylum Bacteroidota; class Bacteroidia; order Flavobacteriales; family Flavobacteriaceae; genus Flavobacterium; species Flavobacterium cyanobacteriorum. Next base: position 1,156 of record NZ_NOXV01000166.1, on the reverse strand, counting down.
TCAAATATCCGGAGCAGGAAAACGATAAAAGCTGAAATTATAAAAGAACTTAAAAAACCAGCCAGCAGCCGCTTTGCAGAAAGGCGGTTTTTGCCGAAGAGCCTGTCCATGGCTATAAATACCGCAGCATTGGCCATGTGGAGCGTAACTGTGTAGAGCATTACGTACAGGAAATTTACCAGCAGGGCATTATCCCACTGTGGGGTGCGGCCCTGTGCAAGGCTGAGGAAAAAAAGCACAACAAATAGGATGATGCCTAAGCCCGAAGCGCGAAGTAATTCCCTTAAAACACTCATGCCTGTTACTTTTTACATTCAGCAAGCGTTTCTTTTGCCCTGTCAAGCCCCCAGGCAGGATAATAGGCAGAAGGCTGCTTATACGCCTCAAAAAGCTGTATTGATTTTTCCACCTGCGCACATAACGGCTTTATATCTTTACCGAAGAATTTGGCGCTTCCCATGTCAAATTCAGCTTTGCAAAAAACCACCCTCGGGTTGTCAGGGGCTATAGCAAAAGCCTTTGCATAAAGCTCATTAATCCTGGGCGAAAGCTTCATTCCGTTGGTCATAGGGTCAAAGGCAATCCACGCAGTATGTATCATGGCCTGCATTACCAGCAGTTCGGGTTCATTGGGAGCAATGGCTATCGCGGCATCCTGTGCTGCCTGTGCCTTTGTAAGTAGGGCATTTATCTTTTCCCTGTCTTTTGTTTCAAATGCCTGCGTAGTGTTTACAAGCGCTACATAATAGTTGGGCAGCCAGTTGTTTTTCTCGGCAGAAGCCATCCTTTCAAATAAAGAAGCAGCCTCAGCATTCCTGCCTTCGGACCAGAATTTAAAGGCACGCTGCATGCCCTGGTCATACTGTGACTGTGCAGACAGCATGCTGCCTGTAAGAAGCAAAAGAAAAGTAATTAATCGTACCATGATGATCTTGTTTTTGTTTAACGGAACAAATATCTAAAGATAATCCAAAGCGACTGAATTTTAGTAACCGAGTTGTTGATTTTTACGGATGAAATGTACCGGTGTGCGCTATATGCTGTACTAAAGCCTGTTTTGCCCTAATCATTCCGTGCCAGCCGCCCGGAATGTACCGCCTTTTGCCGCCAGCCCTGATGGGAGCGGCATCCTCCCCGCCGCCTGCTTTCGCGGCGG
>NZ_NOXV01000177.1 GCF_002251835.1 Flavobacterium cyanobacteriorum | reverse complement strand
CCGCCATAAGCGCGGCGCCGGGGAGGATGCCGCTCCCATCGCGGCTAAGGGCAGTGGCTGTTGCGCTTCCGGCACCACCCCCGATAGTGTGACAATTAGCATAACTTTAATATACCTATAGCAAAAGGCCAACATTTAAGGGAGTACCTTTGAAAACATAACACATAGCAAGAAAACCATGAGAAATATAAAACCGGCAGTGATTGCGCTTATCGGGCTGTCTGCCCTCATATCCTGTAAAAAAGGTGATAACCCTGCTACAGGCCAGGCATCAGGGGCTACCGGACTAACTGAAATGAGCACCGACCCGCAGGAGGGCGACACCGTAGTAAGCCAGGTTGACAGTATAACCCGTACCAACCGTAGCGATGAAACAGATATTGAGGAACAGGAACCCTAAATAACCACGTATGAAAAAGTTTTTAAACAACGCAGCGCATTTGCTGGTGGCAGTAGTTGCCTTGAGCGCCACGTCCTGCAGGGACACCAATCCCGGCAACAAAGACGGCGACGCTGATATGGGTATGACTACCGACTCAATTTTTACCCAAACCGATACTATTGACAATAACAAGAGCACAAAAGATGCGGATACCGAACTTGACGGCGAGTAAAAAATTATCCTGTAAAACCCTTAAATTAAATAGCCATGAAAACAATAGCTAAAATAGTGCTAATCCTTATAACAGTTGTATCTTTTTCGTGTGCCAATGCCAATAAGGCAGGCAGTACAGAAACAGAAAATACCCCTACAGCCGATACCATTCCGCCTGTATCGCAGGACATACCCGGCACAGATACTGACACACTTGCAAATCCCGATGAAGAAACTGTTAAACCTTAATTTCAGAATATGAAAATAATAAAAAATACTTTGCCCCTGGCCGCTGTTGCACTTATGCTTGCTTCCTGCGGGAACAGCAACCGTGCCAGTGACGGCGAGGCAGCACCGGAAAATATCGGCCCTGTGTCTGACAGCGTGGGTGCGGGTACCGAAAATACCACCGGGCAGGATACTACGGTTCCGGCCCCTTAACAACAATCTGCTATATTTTTGAGGACAGCCTTTGAACGGCTGTTTTTTATGGATAGCCGGCACCGGCACCATATTTAATTTTAGTACCTTTAGGATAATTAACAGCAGAATGAAAATAGCAACATATAATGTAAACGGGGTTGACGGCAGGCTGCCCGTGCTGCTGCGCTGGCTGGAGGAAGCCCGCCCCGATATTGTATGCCTGCAGGAACTTAAGGCGCCCGCGGAAAAATTTCCTGTCGAAGCCATTCATGCTGCTGGATATACTGCCCTCTGGCACGGTCAGCTCCGTTGGAACGGTGTAGCCATATTAGCACGCGGGCTCGATATAAAAGAGGTTGGCCGTACGCTGCCGGGAGACCCAGGCGATGACCAAAGCAGGTATATTGAGGCGCTGGTGGGTGGCCTGCTCATCGCCTGCCTGTACCTGCCAAACGGAAACCCTGCCCCGGGGCCAAAGTTTGATTACAAGCTGAAATGGTTCGAAAGGCTGCAACAGCGTGCCAGGGCCTTACTTGAATTTAAAATACCTGTTGTCATGGCGGGCGATTATAATGTAATGCCGACAGAACTCGATGTATATAAACCGGAGCGGTGGCAGAAAGATGCCCTTTTTCGGCCGGAGGTGCGGGAAGCTTTTAAAATACTTACAGGGCAGGGATGGACAGATGCGCTCCGTGAGCTTTACCCCGGAGAAAAAATCTATACATTTTGGGATTACTTCCGGAATGCGTATGAGCGGGATGCCGGCCTGAGGATAGACCATTTTTTGCTGAGCCCTGAGCTTAAAAACAGGCTGAAAAAGGCAGGGGTAGACCGCCATGTACGGGGCTGGGAAAAATCATCTGACCATGCGCCTGTCTGGATTGAAATCACAGGACAATGAAGCGGTTTTACTACCGGTAAAAACAAATCATTATTTCAGTTTAATTTCAGCATATTTTACAAATCTGCCGTTGCTGTCGCTTTTCCGGCGTACAATAGTAACACGGTCACACAGCCATTCGTTGCGGTAATCAAACGGGGCAAAGTCTTCAATCCGGTTCAGGTCATCTTCAGCAAGCCCCCGTGCTATGGTTATGTGTGGCGTGATTATAGCCTTGGGGCGTTTAGGCCTGTCGAGTAGGCTGGTTTGCCGCTCCACCTTTACAGGCGCCTTGTGTGGTGCCTTAACAATAGCTGCGAGTGCGGCAACGGGCTCAGGGTTGGCCACTTTTAAAACCAGGGCGTGGTTCCAGGCTTCACAGCCGCCCATTTTTACCGTAAATTTTCGCTGGCCTGCCAGCGCAGTTTTCAGTATGTCTTTTATATTAACGGTTTCGGCCGCTTCCAGGGTGTGCAGGGTTATATGCGCAGGGGTAAAGTTGTGTATGCCTATACCTATCATGGCGTCAAGCGTTTCCTTCATGCCGGCCACGTCGGCTTTAACAGGGCCTGGAGGAGAAAGCAGTATGTGGTAGCTATACTGCGGCTCAGGAAACAGGCTGAACTGGGAGGGGTTCTTTTTAGGCATTACAAAGTTTTGTTCCGCAAACATAGTAAGTTTTTTGTATTTTAGTGCAGCCGATTAACATCATGAAAACAACCGCTAATTCCATACCCAAAAAAATTTTAACCCGTAAGGATGAGATTACTGCCGGATTTTTACAGCTGCTCGAAAGCCACATTCAGGATATTGTGCAGGGTAAAGAGCCAAAACGGATGCATGCCTCCGATTTCGGGAAGCAGATGTTCATCCATCCCAGGCATCTTACCAATACCATAAAACTTACCACCGGCAAGTCGCCCTGTGATTTCCTTGAAGAACGTTTCCTTGCGGAATCGCAAAAAATGCTGGCAGAAACCGATATGCCCATTGCCGATATAGCCATGCGCTTCGGGTTCAATGAGCCTACCAATTTTACCAAGTTTTTTAAGGGCATGTGCGGCCTTACCCCGAGGGCGTTCAGGAAAAACCGGGGAGTGTAAGCGGTTCCCGGAAAAGCAATTCATTGTACAGCTAAAAATTCTGAAGAGATCACCATTTTTTACCCGGTACGGCATAATAACTTTGTATAGCTAAAATAAAGTCTAACAAGTTAATTTTAAAAAAAATGGCACAACAAAAAATAGCCCTGGTAACCGGCGGCAGCCGCGGTCTGGGTAAAAATATGGCAATTGCACTGGCAAAAAAAGGCCTTAATGTAATCCTTACCTATAACAGCAATGAAGCCGAAGGTAAAAACACTGTAAAAGAAATTGAAGCCCTGGGGCAAAAAGCGGCCGCATTGCAGCTTGATGTCGCCACCGCAGACAACTTTGATGCCTTTTTCATACAGGTAAAAGCAGTTTTAAAAGACAACTTTGATACGGAATATTTTGACTACCTGCTGAACAATGCAGGGACAGGTGTTTATAAGCCCTTTGCCGAAACTACAGCTGAGGAATTTGACCAGATGGTAAACATCCATTTTAAGGCTGCCTTTTTCCTCACGCAGAAGGCATTGCCCCACATGAATGACGGCGGGGGTATTGTAAATGTTTCCACAGGGCTGGCCCGTTTCAGCATACCCGGCTATTCCGCTTATGCGGCCATGAAAGGCGGCATTGAAACCCTTACGCTGTATATGGCAAAAGAATTGGGGAGCAGGGGCATAAGGGCTAACGTTATAGCCCCGGGCGCTATTGAAACCGATTTTGGCGGCGGCGCCGTGCGCGACAATGCTGACCTGAACGGCTACCTGGCAGCGCAAACCGCCCTGGGCCGCGTGGGCTTACCCGATGATATTGGCGGGGTGGCCGCATTCCTTTGCAGTGATGAAGCCCGGTGGGTAAATGCACAGCGTATTGAGGTTTCCGGCGGCATGTTCCTATAATATTTTGTTGATAATAAATATGAAGCGCCTTTCCCGGCGCTTTTTTTATGCTATGGCAGCAGGGCTAAAACATTTTCTGCAATGGTTATAATGCGGGCTGAAGCTATACTCATGGGTGCCCAGCCTAATACACGGGAATGCTTCAGAGAATTGCATTATTACAGCTGCCTTCAGTTGTGCCATTTCGGCGTTCAGTTCAGGATGCACGAAAAGCACCGGGTTCTTAGGATTAAGATATGCCCAAAACCATTGATGTAAACGGAAAGTACGCTGTGTGTAAATTACAAAGGCAAAGCACTTCCCTTGTTTTAGGGCAATGAAGTGCCTTGTCCGCCCGATAGGGATTTTTTTAGGTCAAAATCCGGCCAACAAAAAAATTAACTACCTTTATACGAGTAATTAATATACCCTCCTGCCGTAAAACCATGGCGTGTGTAGGCAACGGACTGAAATCCTGAAAAGTTCTGGTATGGACAAGTTGTGTAAATTTTTAACAGCAATTATAATAATTGCGGGTTGTAGCAGTAATGAAACGGCCAGCCTGACTGCGGATAAAGAGGGCGAACTAAGCACGGTAAACCTCACAGTGGACAACCTGCAACGGAGTTTTCTTTTATACAAACCTAAAGGTTACAATAACGCCGGAAAAATGCCGGTCTTGTTGGTAAACCACGGTGGGCAGAGTACATCTCAGGGAATGATGGCTGTTGCTGATTTCAGGAACCTTGCTGATAATGAAAAATTTTTACTTCTCTATCCGCAAGGCTATCTAAACACCTGGAATGACGGAAGGCCAACTGCCGCAAACCTTTCGGGTGTGGATGATGTGAACTACTTCAGGCAATTATGTAATTATGCAGTAGCAAACCTCGATGCTGACCCTTCACGGATTTATGTAACCGGCCTGTCGAGCGGTGGTTTCATGGCTTCAAGACTTGGCTGCGAACTAAGCGACAGGATTGCTGCGATTGCTGTAGTTGGCGCAACCCTTGAACAGGGTGTTTTTAATAATTACAGCCCAGGCCGCTACGTTCCGGCTATGATTATCCAGGGCACAGCCGACCCCTTTGTTCCTATAAACGGCGGTATTGTTTTGCCTGGCGCCGGAGGCTATGCCATGTCCCATTCTGCGGCTGTCTCCAAATGGATATCCATCAATAATTGTAGTTCCTCACCGGTTGTGACTAACATTCCGGACACTGCAAATGACGGTACTACTATTGATAAAAATGTTTATTCTAATGCAGGCAATACAAGTGAAGTGGTAGGCTATGTAGTGAATAATGGAGGGCATACCTGGCCACAGGGCCTGCAATACCAAAGTGTTTCCGTGATAGGCAGGACAACACAGAATTTGAACGCAAACAGTGTAATCTGGGCATTTTGCAAAAGATGGAGAAGGAACTAATCGCCCCGCACACCTGCAGTAGCCAGAACGGGCACACACTACTTAAACCTAACTGGTGTTAGCAACAACCAGTCCTACTAAGCCAGGTACAACAAAAAGACTATGAAATACATAATCTATTTACTGATAACCCTGATTTTAACGGGTTGTAGTCATTCAGGTCAAAAACCCGCGCTTACCATGCAGGTTTTAAGGCAGGATCCTATGGAAAATCCGAAAAATGCCCCTGAGCAAGTAGCTGAAATACAGGCTGATGCGCAAAATCCATCTCTGAAGGGGTTTAAAAAAGCAGCAATATACAAACTGGCAGATGCAATAACGGCCGATTTCAACGGGGACGGATATCCGGATAAAGCCTTTTATAAAAAAGAAAAAGGGATTACGGGGATTATAATACGACATGGAAAAACAAACGAAGAAATCAGGATTGGTTTTGGTAGAAAATTTGCGTATCTTACAGAATTTGGATGGGCTGATTACTGGGGGCTCGTAGAAGGCAAAGAAACAACAGAAACAATTTTTACTGCAGGCGGCGACGTTCAGGGCACTAAAGTAATTGAACTTCAAAACCCATCAATATTCATAGGGCGGGATGAGGAGGGCGGCGGGCTTATTACCTTTAAAGATGGTAAATACAGGTGGATACACCAATCCTGCTGATGATGAATAGTTGTAAATAAATACGTATATCTATTTTAAAAAATATAGGAAATGATTTTGATTTGTGAGTTGGAAAAAGTAAATCTCGAGGAGTTCTTCCAATACCTGGCCACTCACATTAAAGAGAACGGGCAGAACGGATCGATGCTATATTTCCCTCTTTCTAAAGAACAATCAATCCTGTCCGATGAAATGAAAGCGAAATTTCTGGAAGGCATACACAAAGAGTTTGGCGAAACAGGATGGAGAAAAGCTTGGGTTGCTCTAAATGGGGAGGGAAATATTGTGGGGCATGCTGATATCCGTACCAATAATCAGCTAAATTCAGGCCACAGGGTTCTTCTTGGAATGGGTGTTGACATTAATTTCCGGAATTTAAAAATCGGGCAAAAACTATTAAACTTCATTATTGATTATTGCCGCAATTATCCGGGGATATGCTGGATAGACTTAGAAGTAATGACTGCAAATACACCGGCGAAGAGCCTTTACGAAAAAATGAAATTTGAACACGTATCTACTGTAAAAGACATGTTTAGGATTGATAACATTTCCTACGACTATACTTCTATGGCCTTAAATGTGGAAAGTTGAATCAGGAACAACATTATCAAAATATTATGGGATAGAAACCGCCTAATGTTTTTGTGGTGCTGTAAAAATTTTTTTAAATCGTAACTACAAAAATGAGATATATCCTGTTTCTTTTACTTTTATGTCATGAAGTATTTTCCCAGGAAATTATTGTTCCGTTAGAAGATAAAGTAAAATATTGATAAAGATTACCACCAGGATGCTATGGAAAATTGACAAAGAAAAAGTAAGGATCAATAAAACAGGCTTTTTCCGACCGTAATAAAGTTTAGTAGACAATAAAGAAGCCGTCTCAATACTTAAATTTTGAGACGGTTTTTTATT
>NZ_NOXV01000161.1 GCF_002251835.1 Flavobacterium cyanobacteriorum | reverse complement strand
ATGGTTAAGTTTGATAGTGTTAAATTTTATTTAGGACAGGATTGTTACTAGCCGTAAATTACTATTATGGAGAAAGACTAATCATGAGATGCTTTAAATACAAAATAAAGGAGATCAAAGAAGACGATTCATTATTAGAAGAATTTTTGTGGTTTTTAAACCTAATGATCAATTTAGGATCTTCAAAAGCATACTACATTAGGGAAAATCTCATTTTATATAAAAAGAATAAATTTAATTAATTCTTCTACTTATTATTGAGCATTTATTGATTTGCTTTCAAGACCACATGGATTATAAGGTTGCATTACTTTCTGTATCGGTAAATAGCGGGCGCAAAACATCGCAAGACAACAACACAAATTAGCCTAAGTATGGATTAAAATTTTTAAGTTTATCCTTCATGATAATTGGTTTTATCAGTAATTATTTTACCTCAATTTACGTCTATCCCTATATAACCAATCATACATATTACCGGTCAATCTATACCTAATCCTATTTTCTAAATACCTGATGAAGCAATGGCCCTAAATAATTTAGATTAATCCAAAAACTGCAACAAGGCAGCTGTAGCTGATATAGAAATAAGCTCCGGAAAAGTAACCGCACAATTAAACTTTAGGGTTCAACGAGACTATCCCCGGGCAAAGAACTCACTGAATTCTGTTTCATTTTAGAGTTTCCAACTTAGGCGCCGGTTTGGGCAAGTTTAGCAATAAAAGAAGGCGTTACCTAAATTGGACTGGCCGTAAAAAAACAGAAAATTTTGATAAATAAAAGCAGGCCTGTAAGCCGGATTCTGTCTCTAATAAATAGAGCCTTATCATTTATCTAGGCGCAACATTACTATTACGCTCAATCTGCCTACCCCCCGGCATCGGGCGGGCAGCCCTACTTATAGCCGGTATACATGGCATTTCACCGCATAGAGTTTACCTGGTTTCACTACAGCATTACCTGTACATACTTTCTGTTGCACTTGTCCTCTCCGCCATGGCGGATGACGGGCGTTACCCGCTATGCTGCCCTCTGGTGTCCGGACTTTCCTCTTCACCGTTCCGTGAAGCGATAAGGCGGCCTGCTTGGCGGCAAAGATACTCTTTAGTTATAAGGTTTGAAAGTTGAAAGTTATAAAGTTCCTGTATCAACTTTTGAACTTTCAAACATTCAACATTGCAACAACTATTGTTTAACATTTCATTGGCAGGGCTAAAAACAGATATTCTTTAATTTTAAATAAAAGACTAATCCAACCATAAAAACAAAGTATCATGGACAGACAGATGTATCATTACGCCACGGTTTCAAGGGCATTGCAGGAACTAACCGATAAAGGCTTCACTACCGATTTTAACCTTGAAGAAGACCGTATAAAAGGCAATCCGGATGATTTTACCATTGAGCATATTTACCGCTATGAAGGCGAAACCGACCCCGGAGACGAGGCCACAGTGTACGGCATTATAGCTAAAGATGGGGAAAAAGGGGTTTTTGTAGCAGGCCATATGGCCTATGCGGAAAATGATGCCGCACGCACGTTACATGAAATAAGCATACGCGGCAGGGAGGAATAAAATTAATGAAAAGGCTTCACAAAAAACTTGAAAAAATAGGGAGAGATCCTGTTATCACCGCCAAAGCCGTCGGCTTGCGCTATTCCTTACAGCAGGATAAAGGCTACTACAGGAAGCGGAAAGCCGGCGGCTTTGTTTATTTTGACGAATCGGGCAACCGTGTCAGCGACCCCGGGGTGCTTGACCGAATAAAAAAACTGGTAATACCGCCGGCGTGGGAAAATGTGTGGATATCCCCGCACGAGAACGGGCACCTGCAGGTTACCGGCATTGATGCCAAAGACCGCAAGCAGTACCGCTATCACCCCGAGTGGAACAAAATCCGCAACCAAAGCAAATTTTACAGGCTGCGTAGGTTTGCCCTGGCGCTGCCTGCCATACGCGCACAGGTAGAAAAAGACCTGGCGCGGCAGGGCCTTCCCTATGAGAAAGTAGTGGCGCTGGTAGTAAAGCTCATTGAGCTGACTAACATCCGCATTGGGAATGATGCCTACAAAAAACTATACGGCTCTTTTGGATTAACCACACTTCGCGACAAGCACGTAAAGTTTGACGGCGCCACCGTTACTTTTGAATTTGTAGGCAAAAAAGGCGTGAAGCACAACATAAAGCTGCAAAGCCGCCGCATGGCCAACCTGGTAAAGAAATGCAAGGATATACCCGGCCAGGAACTTTTCCAGTACTATGGTGATGACGGCAGGCGGCGCACCATAGGCTCGGCTGATGTGAACGGCTATATTAAAGAAATTACGGGCGAAGACTTTACCGCAAAGGATTTCCGTGCCTGGGCGGGCAGCCTTAATGCCCTGTGCGCGTTCCATGACCTGGGGGAACATACAAGCGACAGCGACTGTAAAAAGAAAGTTGTGAACGTACTTGACGCTGTAGCCGCAAAGCTTGGCAACACGCGCACCGTTTGCAAAAAATACTACGTACACCCCACGGTTATAGCAGCGTATGAGAAAGGCTCAATATGGAACTACAATCCCGCCACGGAAGTGCCTGATGGCGACCTGAATGCCCGGGAAAAAGCACTGCTGGATTTACTAACGACAGAAGATATTGCCGAAGTGGTGGCGTAGCCGGGTCATTAGATTGCCCGGCTTGAAAGGCTTTGTCACATGTTAATTAAAGCCCAATAATCGAACTATCTAATAATCCTTGAAAATGCGACAGTATTTACTATATTTGCCGTAATGGAACAGTTCATAGTATCGGCCCGCAAATACCGTCCGCAAACCTTTAAAGATGTGGTTGGCCAGCAGGCTATTACTAATACACTGCTTAATGCCATTGAAAATAACCACCTGGCACAGGCTTTGCTTTTTACCGGCCCCCGTGGCGTGGGCAAAACTACCTGTGCGCGTATCCTGGCCCGAAAAATAAACCAGGAGGGCTATGATGACCCTACCGAGGATTTTGCGTTTAACGTGTTTGAGCTGGATGCCGCATCAAACAATTCGGTTGATGATATACGCAACCTCATTGACCAGGTGCGCATACCGCCCCAAACAGGCAAGTATAAAGTGTATATCATAGATGAGGTACATATGCTGTCCCAGGCGGCTTTTAATGCGTTCCTGAAAACGCTCGAGGAACCGCCACGCCATGCTATTTTTATCCTGGCCACTACCGAAAAGCACAAGATCATCCCGACAATACTCTCACGCTGCCAGATATTCGACTTTAAGCGGATAACGGTTAAGGATGCCAAAGAACACCTTGCCGAGGTAGCCCGCAGCCAGGGCATTACTTTTGAAGATGACGCGTTGCATATCATTGCCCAGAAGGCTGATGGCGCCATGCGAGACGCGCTCTCGATATTTGACCGTGTAGTAAGCTATTGCGGTACCAACCTAACCCGGCAGGCTGTTACTGAGAACCTTAACGTGCTTGACTATGAGTATTACGTTAAGGTAACCGACCTGATACTGGAGAACCGCATACCGGAGCTTTTACTAGCTTATAATGATATATTGGCAAAAGGTTTTGACGGCCACCATTTTATTGCAGGGCTTGCCTCGCATTTCCGTGACCTGTTGGTTTGTAAAAATCCTGCTACGCTTGTTTTGCTTGAAGCCGGCGAAGTTGCCCAGCAAATGTATGGCATACAGGCGCAAAAGGCCGGACAGGAGTTCCTATTGCAGGCTATAGACATAGCCAATGACTGCGACCTGAAGTACAAAGCAAGCCAAAACCAGCGCCTGCTTGTTGAGCTTTGCCTTATGCAGCTTGCCTCCATCACTTTTGATGGAGAAAAAAAAAAGCTGACAGGTTTATAATCCCCGCACATTATTTTAAAGACGGAGCGCCTGTAATAACCAAAATTACAGTGCAGGAAACTGTTATTGAAACACCGGCAGCCAAAATAGATATTGTTGATGTTTCCGTTGATGAAAAACCGGCACCGATTGCCCCACTCCCTACTGCCGAACTTGAGGTAGATACTCCCGAGGTAGTAGAACCTGTAGTAGTAAAGGCAGAAGATAAAGATGGTGTAGTAAAGGTTTCGGCTTTGTCGCTGTCAAGTATCCGTATGAAAAGGGAGCTTGAGCAGACCCAAAAAGCTACGCAAAAAACACATGATGAGCTGCCGCGGGAGCCTTTTACCGAAACGGACATGATGCTGATGTGGAACAGGTTTGCACAGCGCCTTAGCGATAACGGACAGAAGATCATGGCTACCTACATGCAGATAAACGACCCTGTGCTGGATAAAGATGGCGTTACCATAAGGCTGGAACTACCCAATGAAGGCTCAAAAGTTGATTTTGACAATAATAAAATCGAATTGCTGGGTTACCTGCGCGGCAAGCTCCACAACCACGATATTACCATTGAAACCCACGTAAATGAAGCGGTTTCAGCCAAACATGCTTTTACACCCCAGGAGAAGTTTGAAAAGCTTAAAGCTATCAACCCGGCTATAGAAACATTAAGGAAGATGTTTGACCTTGATATTTAAAAATGAAAAGCTATTTTGTGATTTATTATTTTGTTTTGTTTTTGTATCCGGACAAAATGAAAAACCATAAGGATCCTTCAAATTAACACCTGCAATAGATAATGAGCAGGACAGGGTGTAGCAACAAGCCCTAATGACGGCTGCTGCATAAGGTTGGGAGAATAAACCGCATCCAAAATTTGTAGAGTTAGTGCCTGCTTTACGTCAAAAGATAATATAAAAAGCTACTTTACAGAAAATTCTTTATAGTGCTATTATGTTTGTGTTCTTTACCTCACCAATCATAAATGTGCTGTGCGTACTGCCTATATGCTGTAGCGTGGTAAGCTTGGTCACCATAAACTCGCGGTAGGCCTCCATATTTTCCACATATATCTTCAGGATATAGTCATAATCGCCGCTTACATGATAGCATTCCAGCACCTCATCGAGCCGGGTAACCTCTTTTTCAAAGCGGGTCAGGTATTCCTTAGTATGCTGCAGCAGCTTGAGGTGGCAAAAAACCACGAATCCCCGGTTAACTTTTTTACGGTCTACCAGCGCCACATACCGGCTTATTATGCCTTCACGCTCCAGTTTTTTCACCCGTTCATACACCGCGGTAACCGAAAGATCGAGCTTTACAGAAAGTTCCTTAGTGGTTTTGCGGCTGTCTTCCTGCAACAGCATCAGCAGTTTTTTATCAGTTGCATCCATACCTGTAGAATATTTTTCGGCAAAAGAGCCGTTATGTTTATCTAAAGTTAAAAATAATTTACAAATGTATAATATAACGGAAAAAAAATCTGAATATACTTGATAATATTGTTTTTATTACTAATAAATATTCTATTTGTAAAATACATATAATACCATATAACTATGACCGATTTCAATCCCGCAGACAAGATACAGGACCTGCAATACTTCGGCGAATTCGGGGGCGTAAACCCTTCAATTTCAGACTCCTCAACCTATACTTTCCTTTCAGCAAAGACCATGTTCGATACTTTTGAGGGCAATGCTGAGGGCTGTTACCTTTATTCACGCCACTCCTCGCCCAGCAACCTGTACTTAGGCCAGGCCCTTGCCGCCATGGAGGGAACCGAAGCGGCAAACGTTGCGGCATCGGGTATGGGAGCCATTTCTGCCGTGCTCTTGCAGCTTTGTGCGCAGGGAAACCACATGGTATCAAGCCGCACCATTTATGGCGGAACGTATGCTTTTATGAAGAACTTCCTGCCGAAGCTGGGCATTAAAAACACGTTTGTTGATATTACCAGGCTGGATATGGTTGAGGCAGCCATAACAACCGATACCAAGGTGCTGTACTGCGAAACCGTGAGCAACCCACTCCTTGAAGTAGCTGATATAGAAGGGCTTGCCAAAATTGCTAAAAAGCATAACCTGAAGCTGGTAGTTGATAACACCTTCTCCCCTCTTTCAGTTGCACCCGCCAAACTGGGCGCTGATGTGGTGATACACAGCCTTACAAAATTCATCAACGGATCGAGCGACACCGTTGGTGGCGTAACCTGTGGCACCCAGGCATTTATAGACTCGCTACGCAACGTAAACGACGGCGCAAGCATGCTGCTGGGGCCTACCATGGACAGCCTTCGTGCCGCCAGCATACTGAAGAACCTGCGCACACTGCACATACGCATGAAGCAGCACAGCCACAACGCGCTGTACCTTGCAGGACGCTTTGAGCAGGACGGGCTTAAAACCGTGTATCCGGGCCTCAGCAGCCACCCCAGCCACAAGCTATACAAGGGCATGATCAACCCTGAGTACGGGTTTGGCGGCATGATGACACTTGACGTAGGCACACTTGACAAAGCCAACGAACTGATGGAACTGATGCAGGAACGCAACCTGGGCTACCTGGCCGTGAGCCTTGGCTTTTACAAAACGCTGTTCAGCGCGCCGGGAACGTCAACTTCAAGCGAAATCCCGCCGGAGGAACAGAAAGAGATGGGGCTGAGCGACGGCCTCATACGTTTCTCCATAGGCCTCGATAATGATATTGAAAGGACGTACAGGATGATGAGAAAGTGTATGGAAGAACTGGACATACTACAGCCGGCTGGAACAGCAGCTGTTTAACACCGCCCTTCTAAAACTTAGGCAACGACTACTATATAGCTTTACTATTTTATTTTTTTGGAGCAGGCACAAAATCGCACTTTTGTAAAGGCACGTCGCGCTGTACGCTATATCTCCCCGCCGCAAAAGCAGGCGGCGGGGAGGAT
>NZ_NOXV01000134.1 GCF_002251835.1 Flavobacterium cyanobacteriorum | reverse complement strand
CAATGGAGCGCAGCGGAATGAGGACTTGCAGCGGATAGCCCGGCCCGTAGGGACACGCCCAAAAAAACTGTACCTGCAACTCAATTTATGTTGTAGCGACTTGGGCAAATACTATGTATTTTTGCGGCTTACTATTTAAAATATGAGGAAACTGGCCAACAGCGAACTGGGGCGCAAAAGCATTGATGATTTTAAAGTGGCTGAAAAAACGCCACTGATCATAATACTTGACGATATCAGGAGCCTGCATAATATCGGCTCAGTGTTCCGTACTGCCGATGCTTTCCTCGTGGAAAAAGTATACCTGTGCGGCATTACGGCCACACCGCCCAATAAAGAGATACACAAAACGGCCCTGGGTGCTACCGAAACAGTAGCCTGGGAATACCACAAGCAGGTATGTGATGTAATTGCGGCGCTTAAGGCAGAAGAAGTATCGGTATGGGCTGTGGAGCAGGTAGAAAATGCCGTATTCCTTAATGATTTTATCCCTGAAAAGGGCAAAAAATATGCGCTGGTATTCGGTAACGAGGTTAAAGGTGTATCGCAGGAAGCCATAGCCCGGTGCGACGGCAGTATCGAAATACCCCAACTGGGCACCAAGCATTCGCTGAATATATCGGTAAGTGCCGGGATTGTGGTATGGGATTTCTTCCGGGAAATGTTGCCGTAATAGTTTTTTTTTATTTTTACAGGATGAAGTTTTTTGTAAAATATTTAACGTTGTTGTTCATAGGGTGCTTCTTGCCCCTTGCAGCGATAGCACAAAATGAGCCGCCAGTACTGACAGCGCAGGGGAACCAGGCCTATTGCCCTGGTGGCAGCTGGCTCGATATTGCTACTGATTTTATCATAACCGACCCCGATGATACCGGCACCAGCGCCGTCTATGTACAAATAGCTTCGGGTTATGTGAGCGCTGAAGATGAACTGGGCTATACCGGTACCATGCCCGGGCTGGAGTGGGCGTATGACCCCATTACCGCCAAAGCCGAAATACGCCGGGTTGACGGCCAGCCATTGACCTACGCAGAAATCATCCAGATTGTAAAAGACGTAGCCTACCGCAACACGGCTATAAGCCCTACCCCCGGTGTAAGGACATTTTCCATAACACTGGGCGATGCCAGTTACCTCCCTTCTACAGGGCACTATTATAAATTTATCCCTTTTGATGATATATCCTGGTCAGAGGCAAGAGCTGCTGCTGCTGCCAGCACCTACTACGGCATACAGGGTTATCTTGCTACCATAACTTCTACTGCTGAGGCGCAGATGGTAGGGGAACAGACCCGCGTTACGGGATGGATAGGGGGTAGTGATGAAGAAACTGAAGGTGTGTGGAAATGGATGGGCGGGCCGGAAGCCGGTACTGTTTTCTGGAATGGTGCCGCAAATGGAAGCACTCCTAACTTTGCGTTCTGGAATACGGCCGAGCCTAATAATATCAACAACGAAGATTATGCGCATATTACGGCCAGGGGTGTGGGCGTTACAGGTTCATGGAACGACCTGCCCAATGCCGGGAGTGACGGCGATTACAGGCCCAGGGGCTACGTAGTAGAATACGGTGGCATGCCGGGCGACCCTGTTATAAATATTTCTGCCAGTACGGTGATTAATGTAGCCCCGGTAGTTACGGCAACCGGTAGCGCATCATGCGGCCCCGGCGCCCTAATGCTGCAGGCCTCGGCACCCGGCGCTGCCATACAGTGGTTTGATGCCCCTTCAGGCGGAACCGCTATTGCTACGGGCAATGTGTTTACTACTTCCGTACTTACTTCAACTACAACATTCTACGCTGCCGTGGCAGGAACCTGTAGTACTAACAGGGTAGCAGTAACTGCTACTATCAATGATGTTCCCGCCATAACAGTCCCCACAACAATAATTACCTGTGAAGGCAGCCCCCTAAGCCTTCAGGCTACCGCGCCGCTGGGTACTGTAAGTTGGTTTAACGTTGCTTCCGGAGGTGTGCCTATCGCCACCGGCCCGGTACTCAACCTCCCAGCCGTGAATGCCGGTGCGGTGTATTATGCCGAAGTTGTTGATGGCAACTGTGTTTCCCCAAGGAAGGCCATACAAATAGTGGTAAACCAGCCGCCGCAGGTGGAAGATGAGCAAGTGTCTTTCTGCGAAGGGAGCAGCGTGCTACTTGATGCCGGCATTGCCGGTGCAACGTATAGCTGGCAGGATAACAGTACGGGCATGACATTAACGGTTACTTCACCGGGTATTTACACGGTTACCATAACGTTGCCTTCAGGATGCTCATCGGTAAAGACATTTACTGTTACGCAGCGGCAGCGGCCCCTCATATCAGGGGTTGGCGTGGAGGGTACCACGATTATCGTTACCCTTGTGAATGCGGATATTCAAAATTATTTGTTTTCTGTTGATGGCCTAAACTTCCAGGCATCCCCTATATTTTATAATGTGCCTGCCGGCCTTCGTACATTAACAGCCAAAGAAGTGGGCGGTTGTGGCACAGCAACAGAGGATTTTGTGGTTTTTATCGTCCCCAAGTTCTTTACGCCGAATAATGAC
This sequence comes from Flavobacterium cyanobacteriorum, assembly GCF_002251835.1. Taxonomy (GTDB): domain Bacteria; phylum Bacteroidota; class Bacteroidia; order Flavobacteriales; family Flavobacteriaceae; genus Flavobacterium; species Flavobacterium cyanobacteriorum. Next base: position 3,991 of record NZ_NOXV01000134.1, on the reverse strand, counting down.
AGTACCAATGATGTTTTTTATGTACCCGGGCTGGTGTATTTCCCGAAAGCTACACTTACTATTTTTGACCGGTATGGCAAGGTTATAACCCGGCTCAGCCGCGGCAACCAGTACTGGGATGGCACCCTGAACAACCAGAAGCTTCCCGCCACCGATTATTGGTATGTGATTAGTTTCAACAACGGGCTGCCGGAAATAAAAGGGCATTTTTCATTGCTGAGGTAAGGCTAACGGATTTTTTTCATGATGATATCTACAGCGCCGCGGTTCATGCTGATGAACATTCCTGCTTTGTGGCCAGTTTCGCTACGGTAATCATCATTTTTTATCAATTCGTCCAGGATGTTTTCAAGTGAATTTTTGCCGTTGGCTTCAAGGCATCCGCCAAAATGTATCATGGCTGCCGCTTCAGGATATTTTTCATGGTTAGGGCCAATTACTACAGGAATGCCGAAAGCGGCCGGTTCCAGTATGTTGTGCAGGCCCGAGGTGCCAAACCCGCCGCCAACATAGGCTATGTCAGCATAGCTGTATATCTTGCCAAGGATACCTATGGTATCAATAATGAATACATCATATCCTGCCAGGTCTTTTCCTTCTTTTTCAGAAAAAAGCACGGCTTTGCGGTTAATAGCAGTTTTGATTTCTTTAATATGGCCGGCATCTGTGGTGTGTGGCGCAATAATGAATTTTATATTGTTGCTGTTGTTTATAAAACCTGCAAACATGGCTTCATCTTTAGGCCATGAACTCCCAAAAACAACATTTGTGCTGCCGTTACTAAATTCTTCGATAAAGGGCAGTGTATTATCCCGCTGTAATATTTCAGACACACGGTCAAAACGGGTGTCACCGCTTACAGTAACATTATGGTAACCAATATTCTGCAGTAATTTTTTTGAATCGGCATCCTGTACAAAAAAATGGGTAAAGGCTGTAAGCGCCTGTCTGTAAAACCCGCCATAGCTTTTGAAGAACACCTGCTTTTCACGAAACAGCCCGGAAACCAGGTAAGAAGGTATAGCGGCTTTTTTAAGTTCTTTAAGGTAGTTGGGCCAGTATTCATACTTAACAAAAAAGGCCATGTCAGGATGTACAAGCCTTATGAATTTACGGGCATTGCGGGTGGTGTCCATAGGCAGGTAAACCACTATATCGGCGGCATTAGTGTTCCGGCGTACTTCATATCCTGAGGGTGAAAAAAAAGTAAGTACAATTTTATGTTCCGGATGTTCCTGCCGTATCCTTTCCATAACAGGAAGGCCCTGTTCATATTCGCCCAGCGAGGCGGCATGGAACCAAATAGTTTTATTGCCCGGCTGTACCCTTTCCTCAAGAAGCGCAAAAACGTTTTTTCGGCCTTTAACAAAGAGGGTAAGCTTCGGGCTGAACAGTGCGGCAATTTTTAAAACACCCCATGCGATATATAAGAGCTGGTTATAGATAAAAAACATAATGTGGCAATTGATGTGCTAAAATACACACTTTATGGCATTTTGATTGGCAGGCAGTCATTAAATTAGTAGTTTTGCCTTCAAATAAATCTGACAGACAAGCGATGAAAAAAATACAGATGGTTGACCTTAAAGGCCAGTACGATAAGATAAAAGACACGGTTAATAGCTCTATACAGGAAGTGCTCGACACTACTGCTTATATAAACGGTCCGCAGGTGCAGTCGTTCCAGAAGAACCTGGAAGAATACCTTGATGTGAAGCATGTTATACCCTGCGCCAATGGCACTGATGCCCTGCAGATAGCCATGATGGGGCTTGGGTTTCAGCCGGGCGATGAAGTTATTACGGCTGATTTTACTTTTGCGGCAACTGTTGAGGTTATTGCACTGCTGCAGCTTACCCCTGTACTGGTTGATGTGGAACCTGATACGTTTAATATTTCGATAGATGCCATAAAAAAAGCTATAACACCACGTACAAAAGCTATTGTGCCGGTACACCTGTTCGGGCAGGTGGCCGATATGGAAGCCATAATGGCACTTGCGGCAGAACATAATCTCTATGTTATTGAAGATAACGCCCAGGCTATAGGCGCTAATTATACCTTTGCCGACGGCACAAAGAAGAAAGCCGGCGTTATGGGCCATGTCGCCTCAACGTCATTTTTCCCGTCAAAAAACTTGGGCTGCTACGGCGACGGTGGTGCAATTTTTACCAATGATGACCAGCTGGCACATAACCTGCGCGGCATTGTAAACCACGGTATGTATGTGCGCTACCACCATGATGTGGTAGGAGTTAACTCACGGCTCGACAGCCTGCAGGCAGCAGTACTGAATGCCAAACTGCCACACCTGGATATGTATAATAAAGCCAGGCGTGAGGCAGCGGCTAAATATACTAAAGCTTTTGCCGGCTATGATAATATCATTACACCTGTTGTAAGGGGCGATGCCGACAGCCATGTGTTCCACCAGTACACGCTGAGGGTACGCAACGCCGACCGTAATGCGCTTATGCAGCACCTGCTTGATAAAGGCATACCCTGTGCTATTTATTACCCTATACCGCTTCACAGCCAGAAAGCTTATGCTGATGCCCGATATGATGAAGCCGATTTCCCTGTAACGAACCAGTTGGTTAAAGAAGTGATTTCCCTGCCTATGCATACGGAGCTTGATGATGAGCAGGTACGGTTTATTACGGATAGCATAATTGATTTTATTAAATAATAGATAAATTGTAGGCAAAAAGAAAAGGGCGCAGGCACTTCAGCTTTTTAGTTTTTACCGGCATTACCGGCTTTCCCCTGAAATAATGTGGTAATGTAGTATATTTATCAGGGTATGACCGGGGAAGAACAACTTTTGATTTTACAGTTATACAAAAAAATGAGGCTATGAAAATATTGGTAACCGGTGGCCTAGGTTTTATAGGCTCGCACACCGTAGTTGAGCTCCAAAATGAAGGCTTTGATGTTGTTATCATTGACGACCTTTCTAATTCCTCAATGAAAGTACTGGAAGGTATTGAAGCCATTACCGGTAAGAAGCCTGAATTTGAGCAGCTTGACCTCAGGGAAAAAAAAGCCGTACAGGATTTCTTCATCAGGCATGGCACTGTGAGCGGGGTGATACACTTCGCAGCTTCAAAAGCGGTTGGCGAAAGCGTAGAGAACCCTTTGCTGTATTATGAAAACAATATAAACACCCTGGTATACCTGCTGCAGCAGCTGCAAAAAAAGCAGGAAGCCCGGTTTATCTTCAGTTCGTCATGTACCGTATATGGACAGGCCGAAAAAATGCCTATAACGGAAGATGCCCCGATACAAACAGCAATGTCGCCCTACGGAAACACAAAGCAGATAGGGGAAGAAATAGTGCAGGATGTAGCCAGGGTAAGCGGCATCAATGCCATATTGCTGCGTTACTTTAACCCAATAGGTGCCCATGAATCTGCCCATATAGGAGAACTGCCTTTAGGCGTGCCGCAAAACCTTGTGCCTTTTATTACACAAACCGGTATCGGCCTTCGCGAAAAACTATCGGTGTTTGGCGATGATTACCCAACGCCGGATGGCACCTGCATACGCGACTATATCCATGTAGTAGATCTTGCCAAAGCGCACGTCACTGCCCTGAAAAGGCTGATTGAGGGAAAAAATGCTGAAAAAGTTGAGGTGTTCAACCTCGGTACCGGCAAAGGCAATTCTGTACTTGAAGTTGTTAATGCCTTTGAAAAAGTTTCAGGCCAAAAACTTAATTATACTATTGTAAGAAGGCGTGAAGGCGATATTACCCAGGCGTATGCCGACACTGCCAAAGCCAATAAGATACTGGGCTGGAAGGCACAGTTAACCCTTGAAGATGCCCTTGCGTCTGCCTGGAAATGGGAGCAGAAAGTAAGGGGTAAGTAATAAGTACGCAGTGCACAATGTTCAGTATGTGTAGTGTAAATATATCTTATATCAGGTGCAATAGACATGAAACAAAAAGAAGCCGTCTCACAACTTGAGACGGTTTTTTTACGTTTTT
>NZ_NOXV01000133.1 GCF_002251835.1 Flavobacterium cyanobacteriorum | reverse complement strand
GTTAATATTAAAATATCCCGCCATGGCGGGATATTTTAATATTAACAGGAAAGTAAAACTATTTCAGTTTCCTTTCTAATACTTTTTCTACTGCCCTGACAATAGCGGCATTATTCAGTTTGTATTTTTCCATAAGCTGGTCCGGCGTCCCCGATTCGCCAAAGCTGTCATTAACAGCAACAAACTCCTGCGGTGTGGGATTGTGCAGTGCCAGTACGCGTGCCACGCTTTCGCCAAGGCCTCCGAAAATATTGTGTTCTTCGGCAGTAACCACGCAACCGGTTTTAGCAATTGATTGCAGTATGGTTTCCTCATCAAGTGGCTTTATGGTATGTATGTTGATTACTTCCGCGGAAATACCTTGTGCTTCCAGTTTTTCAGCAGCAACAAGCGCTTCCCATACCAGGTGCCCTGTAGCAATAATTGTAACATCTGTCCCTTCACTAAGCAGTATAGCTTTACCTATTATAAATTTACCATTTTCAGGTGTGAAATTAGGTACCGCAGGACGTCCGAAACGCAGGTAAACCGGCCCGTCATGTGCTGCAATGGCAATAGTGGCCGCTTTTGTCTGGTTGTAGTCGCAGGTATTGATCACTGTCATGCCCGGCAGCATCTTCATAAGGCCGATATCTTCCAGTATCTGGTGTGTGGCGCCGTCTTCACCCAGTGTAAGCCCCGCATGTGAAGCACATATTTTTACATTTTTACCTGAATAGGCAACGCTCTGGCGTATCTGGTCATAAACCCTGCCGGTCGAAAAATTGGCAAAAGTGCCCGTAAAAGGTATTTTCCCGCCAATGGTAAGCCCTGCCGCCATGCCTATCATATTGGCTTCGGCAATACCTACCTGAAAGAAGCGTTCCGGATGGTTTTTCTTAAAATCATCCATCTTCAGCGAGCCTATAAGGTCGGCACACAGTGCCACAACATTTTCATTCCTCTGCCCCAGTTCGGTAAGGCCGGCCCCGAAACCCGAACGTGTATCTTTATTTCCCGTATTAGTGTATTTCATAATTCAGATTTATGATTTCAAATTTCAGATTACCACTCTTTTGCTGGTATTGTAATATCAGGTTTAAGTCTATTAAAAACTTAATCTAAAATCCACACTCTGAAACCTAAAAATGATTTTAATAATCCCCTAAAGTTATCTGGTTTTGTTCCATGGCTTTCGCAAGCTGCTCATCATTAGGCGCTTTACCATGCCATGCATGGGTATGCATCATATAATCAACGCCATTACCCATTTCCGTATGCAGCATTACGGCTACCGGCCTTCCTTTGCCTGTTTTAGCCTTGGCTTCAAGCATACCTGCAATAACAGCTTCCAGGTTGTTGCCCAATTGTATCTCTAAAACATCCCATCCAAAAGCTATAAACTTAGCGCTTATGCTGCCCATATTCAATACTTCATCAGTAGGGCCGTCAATCTGCTTCCCGTTAATGTCAATAGTGGCAATAAGGTTATCCACTTTGTAGGCTGACGCATACATTATAGCCTCCCAGTTCTGGCCTTCCTGAAGTTCTCCGTCACCATGGAGCGAATATACCAGGTGCAGGTCGTTATTCAGTTTTTTTGCCTGGGCGGCGCCTACGGCAACACTCATGCCCTGGCCAAGCGAACCTGAGGCAATCCTGACGCCCGGAAGCCCCTCATGTGTTGTAGGGTGGCCCTGGAGGCGTGAATCAATATGGCGGAAAGTAGCCAGTTCTGACACCGGGAAATAACCGCTTCGCGCCAACACGCTGTAAAATACAGGCGATATATGGCCATTAGAAAGGAAAAAGATATCTTCACCAATGCCGTCCATATCAAAGCCCTCCTTCCTTTCCATAATTACCTGGTAAAGCGCCACCATAAATTCCGTACAGCCAAGCGAACCGCCGGGATGCCCTGAATTTACCGCGTGTACCATGCGAAGGATATCCCTCCTTACCTGGATAACTAAATCGTTAAGTTGTTGTGTGTTAAGTTTCATGTAGTATAAGTATGTTAAACAGGCGCAAAAGTAACCCGAATTTTTACGATGGGCAAATTATTCTAAAGAACACTGAAAGAATAGCCTCACCCGTACAATTACCCGGAACTGCTTTTCTAATTGATACTACCGCCTGAATTATATAAAAAAAAACCCTAAAAAGTAGTAATATTTACTCTTTGGGGCCTTTATTACAGGAATCTGCAGGTTACGGCCCGGCTATAACACCGGCCGCCGCATTACCACTGGTATTTCTTATATGAAGCGGCAAAGCCCGTAGTACTTCTGGCGGCGTCTCTTCCCGCTGTCCGTTTTATCTCCCCGCCGCCATAAGCGCGGCGGCGGGGAGGATGCCACTTCCATCGGGGCTATACCAAAACTAAGGGCATACAACACGGCTCAATCCTTCCTTCAGGAAAAAGGATATTATTGTTTTGCCTCACGCTTTGCGTCCTGTATCATTTTATCATTTGCAGTAATGGCAAATTCTACCCTCCTGTTTTTACTCATGCCATCCGCTGTTGAGTTATCTGCGATAGGGTCGGCTTCGCCGCGGCCAATGGTTGTAAACCTGGAAGCATTAAGCCCTTTGCCGGATAAATATGTTCTTACGGCAGCCGCCCTTTGCTCAGAAAGCCTTAGGTTGTAGTCCTCAGCGCCGCTGCTGTCAGTATAGCCAAATATCTGGATATTAGTATCAGGATATTCATTAAAAACCGGTACCAGCCTGTCAAGATTTGCTTTTGCCTTTGGTGTAAGTGTAGCTTTATTAAGATCAAAATTAACAGAATTTTCGCCCAGGGTAAGTTTTATGCCCTCGCCTACCCTTTCTACACCGGCGCCCGGCAGTGCCTGTTCTATTTTCTGCGCCTGCTTATCCATGCGGTTACCAATAACGCCTCCTACTGTCCCACCCACAACACCACCTATAATGGCGCCCAGAGCCGTATTGCCACCTTTGCCAAGGTTATTGCCCAGTACGCCACCTATTACAGCGCCCGAAGTAGCCCCAATAGCTACGCCCCGTTGTGTATTATTAGTGTTTTTAATAGCCTCGCATGATGTCAGGCCCATACCGGCAACCAGCGAAAAAGACAGCAGATAAATTTTTATTCTTTTCATGATAATTATAATTAATATTTATATTTTCTGGAACTGGTACACAACCTCAACATTTTTGCCGCCTACCTCAACGTTATCAATAAGCTGGAATGAACTTTCCGACTGGTTCCTCATCTTCAGGAAATAGCCATGTGTTACTCTTTTTGCTTTTTCGCCTTCAGTGATTTTTAATGTAAAATTACCCTCTTTGGTTACTGTCCATACAATGGGGCTGCTGAAAGACGGGCAGCCGGTTTTGGCAATAGACAGGGTACCTTTATTGTTGTTCGGTATAAATTTCCATGAGCTCCCTTCTAAACATTTTGAATCTGCCATATCAAAAGATGTTACTTTAATATATTCTGAACCGGGATAACTCACCTTAGTAATGATCCAGTCACCCTTAAGCCCCGACTGCGACTTTGTATCCAATGAACCACATGCTGCAAGGCTAAGGATACAGATACTTGTCAAGAAAAGTTTTTTCATAATTTGTTGCCGTATTAATTTTTAAAGGCTAAAGTTAAGGATAATAGAGGCTATCCGGCAAGCCTCGCTGGTATTTTTAACAGGAATTATAGACATGGCCTATATTGTAAAATATTGGATAAATCCATATTTAAGCATTTAAAGATTAATAAATGTCAAAATGCATGTTAATGGTTATTTTTTAAACATACTTGGTTTTACTGATAAATATAAAATGCCAATTTGTCACCGCAGTACAATTGGTATTTATTTTGAAAAGTAATTGCGTAAACTAAATCAACACATAAAAACAGTTATACTATGACAACAGGAAAAATTAATGTTTCAGTAGAGAACATATTTCCCTTAATTAAGAAATTTTTGTACAGCGACCACGAAATCTTTTTACGCGAACTGGTAAGCAACGCCACTGATGCTACGCTTAAATTAAAGCACCTGACGGGCATTGGCGAGGCTAAAGTGGAGTATGGCAACCCAATAATTGAAGTAAAGGTTGATAAAGAGGGCAAGAAGCTGCACATTATAGACCAGGGTATTGGCATGACCGGCGAAGAGGTTGAGAAATACATCAACCAGGTAGCTTTTTCAGGAGCTGAAGAATTCCTTGAAAAGTATAAAGACTCTGCCAAAGATGCAGGTATCATAGGCCACTTCGGGCTTGGTTTCTACTCCGCTTTTATGGTGGCAGAGAAAGTGGAAATCATTACTAAATCGTATAAAGATGAACCTGCGGTACACTGGGTATGTGACGGCAGCCCTGAATTTACCCTTGAACCTGCCGGCAAGACCGACCGCGGAACGGAAATTATCCTGCATATAGCCGAAGATTCAACTGAGTTCCTGGAAGAATTCCGCATCCGCGAACTGCTCAGGAAATATAATAAATTCATGCCGGTGCCTATAAAATTCGGTACCCGCAAAGAAACCCTTCCTAAACCTGAGGATGCCCCCGAAGACTACAAAGCGGAAGAGGCAGAAGTTGACAATATAGTTAACAACCCTAACCCTGCCTGGACAAAACAGCCGGCCGACCTGACAGACGAAGACTACAAAGCATTTTACCATGAGCTGTACCCCATGCAGTTTGAGGAGCCGCTGTTTAACATCCACCTGAATGTGGATTACCCTTTTAACCTTACCGGTATATTATACTTCCCTAAGCTTTCTGCCGACCTGCAGGTGCAGAAAGACAAGATACAACTGTACCAGAACCAGGTGTTTGTTACTGATAATGTAGAGGGCATAGTACCGGAGTTCCTTACCATGCTGCGTGGTGTTATCGACAGCCCGGATATTCCGCTTAACGTATCGCGTTCTTACCTCCAGGCTGACGGTAACGTAAAGAAAATATCAAACTACATCACCCGCAAAGTTGCCGACAAGCTGAAATCACTCTTTACAGAAAATCGTGAGGACTTTGAGAAAAAATGGAACGACATTAAAATAGTGCTGGAGTACGGCATGCTAAGCGAACCGAAATTTTATGAAAAAGCAGGCGCTTTCGTTCTCTATCCTACCGTAGACGATAAATTTTATACTCTTGACGAGCTTAAAGATAAAATAAAGGACAGCCAGACGGATAAAGACGGCAAGCTGGTGGTGCTGTATGCCTCAAATAAAGATACGCAGCACAGCTATATAGCAGCCGCTAAAGACAAAGGCTATGAAGTACTGCTGCTTGATTCGCCCATAGTATCGCACCTTATCCAGAAACTGGAAAGTGATAATGAGAACCTTACCTTTGCCCGTGTAGATGCCGACCATATAGACAAGCTGATAAAAAAAGACGAAGAGCAGCTGTCAAAGCTGTCTGACGAAGAAAAAGAGAAGCTGAAAAATATACTGGAAGAGATTGTACCAAAGCAAAATTACAGTGTGCAGCTTGAGCCCATGGACAGCAATGCCGCACCTTTCATGATAACACAGCCGGAGTTTATGCGCCGTATGAAGGAAATGAGCCAGGCCGGCGGCGGGGGCATGTTTGGTATGGGTAACTTCCCCGAGATGTACAACCTTGTGGTGAATACTAACCATGAGCTTTCGGCCAGCATCCTTAACAGTACCGATAAACCGCACCAGGAAGCGCTGGTAAAGCAGGCGCTCGACCTCGCCAGGCTGAGCCAAAACCTGCTGAAAGGTGAAGAACTTACCGCCTTTGTGAAGCGTAGCTTTGAGATGATTAAGTAATCGGTTGTCCGATTGCTGGATTATTGGATAACCCGATTTGTTATAATAGCTGAAAAACCTGTAGTGATAGCTGCAGGTTTTTTTATAGGCCTGTATTTATATCTATTTTTGTCACCTGAAAACTTTGTAACTTCGTCCGTAAAAAAAAGTATGCCCCTCTCCATAGAAACCCCTGCCCTGTTATTCTCTGCCACATCGCTTATATTGCTGGCCTATACCAACCGTTTCCTAACTATAGCGGGTATTGTGCGCGGGCTTAAGGCCAGCTACCAGCAAAACCATAACAAAAGCATCCTTATCGAAATTTCTAACCTCAGCCTGCGCCTTACACTTATCCGCCATATGCAGATGTATGGCGTACTCAGCCTGTTCTTTTCTGTTTTCTCAATGGCGCTTTTATTCTTCGGGTTCATACGGTGGGGCGCTTACATCTTCGGGTTCAGCCTTCTACTGCTGCTTGCATCGCTGGCGGTTTCTTTTTGGGAAATAAGCATTTCCGTTAAAGCGCTGAAAGTGCATCTTAGCGACCTTGAGGAAGAAGCGGGAAACAGGAATAGTTAAAGGGGGCGGGCTCACCGGAATATACCGCCTTTTCCTGCCAGCCCCGATGGAAGCGGCATCCTCCCCGCCGCCGCGCTTATGGCGGC
>NZ_NOXV01000170.1 GCF_002251835.1 Flavobacterium cyanobacteriorum | reverse complement strand
TAAGCTGGAAATTAATTTAATACAATTTTTGTCGTGTACTTAAATAAAATTTAATAAAAAAGTCCATAGCCTTAATCTTTAGGTATGGACTTTACTATCCTTGTTATGGGCTAATCCCTTGCTGAACCGTTTTTATTAAAAATCAAATTCATCGGTACTTATACTGTCAGTTTCTGCAGTGTCCCTTACCGGAGGTTTCCAGCAGTCAACCTTGATGGAAAGGTTGGCCGGCCGTTCAAAAGGCTTTTCGGATACTTTGAAAACCATATCATCATCGGCATAGCATTTTTTCATGAACAGCCCCCATATAGGCAACGCCATAATTGCTCCCTGCCCGTACGTAAGGCTCTTAAAGTGCGCCGAGCGGTCCTCATTGCCCACCCACACGCCAGTGGCAAGGTTGGGTACCATACCTACAAACCAACCGTCAGACTGGTTTTGTGTAGTACCGGTTTTCCCTGCAATAGGGTTGATGATTGCATAAGGGTAGCCGGTCATCCGGTCATAGCCGGCGCCACCACCGCCACCGCCCCATTTAAGGCGTGCACCCGATCCGCTTTCAGTAACCCCTTCAAGCAGTTTTATTACCGCATAGGCTATATCCTTGCTGAGCACTTCGTGGGTTTCGGTGGTAGGCTGGTATAGCAGCACCCCGTTTTTGTCTTCTATTTTTAGAATAACGGTGGGTTTCACGTACATTCCCTGGTTAGCAAAGGTGCTGTAGGCCGCAACCATATCGCTTACGGTAATTTCTACCGCACCCAGGGCAATGGCAGGCTGTTCGGGTATTTCAGAGTTTACGCCTAAGTTTTTAGTAAGGTCTACTACCGGTTTTGGCCCTATCCTGTCAATCAGCTTGGCTGAAACGGTGTTTATGGACAAAGCCAGGGCCTTTTTATAAGTAACCTGCCCACGGAACTGCCCGTCAGAGTTCTGCGGGTGCCAGTCGGCATCAATGCCGTACTTCCCTTTAGGCATGCTGAAGGGTGAGTCTATAACCGAATCACAGGGTGATATTTTAAGTTGCTCAATGGCTGCCGCATATACAAAAGGCTTGAAGGTTGAGCCCACCTGCCTGGCGCCCTGCGCCACGTGGTCATACTGGAAATGCTTGTAGTTGATGCCCCCCACCCATGCCTTTACATGGCCGGTTTGCGGCTGCATAGACATAAGGCCGGTTTGCAGGAAGTGTTTATAGTAACGAATGGAATCCATAGGGGTCATAACCGTATCTTTTTCGCCCTTCCAGGTAAATACAGTCATTTCCGTTTTTATGCCGAACGACTTTATGATGTCTTCTTCTTCAAAACCTTTTTCTTCCATTATCCGCCAACGCTCGGAGTTGCGCATGGCCCTGTCCATAATTTTTTTGGTTTCGGCTTCCGAAATATTTACAAAAGGAGCGTTCTTGTTCTTTTTCTGCTGTATGAAGAACTCTTCCTGCAGGTTAGCCAGGTGCTCATCCACTGCCTCTTCGGCATATTTTTGCATGCGCGAGTCGATAGTGGTATATATCCTGAGCCCGTCACGATAGATATCATACTCGCCGCTGCCGTCTTTTTTTGGGTTATCTTTTACCCATTTTTTCATGAAATCGCGCAGGTATTCCCTGAAATAAGTAGCGATGCCTTCTTTGTGGCTTTCAGGGCTAAAGTTTATCCTTACCGGCTCTTTCACCAGGCGCTCTTTTTCGGCTTCATCCAGCTTACCGTTCTTTACCATCTGGCCCAGTACAGTATTTCTCCGGTCAAAAACAAGCTGCCTGCGTGATGCTTTGTTAGGATTATACAGCGAAGGGTTTTTAAGCATACCCACAAGTACTGCGGCCTCTTCAACCTTAAGGTCTTTAGGCTCTTTGCCAAAATATATTTTTGCGGCCGAGCGGATACCCACGGCATTATTTACAAAATCAACCGTATTGAGGTACATGGCTATAATCTCCTGCTTAGTATATTGCCTTTCAAGGCGTATGGCTATAATCCATTCCTTGGCCTTTTGCACTATCCTGAAAAGGAAAAACCTGGAACCCTCGCCATGAAAAAGATTTTTGGCAAGCTGCTGCGTAATAGTACTGGCGCCACCACTGCTACCAAGGGTTACCATGGCCCTCAATGTACCTTTGGCATCAATGCCCGAATGTTCATAAAAACGTTCGTCTTCGGTAGAAATAAGGGCATCAACCAGGTGTTTGGGCAGGTCTTCATATTTTACAGGCGTACGGTTCTCAAGGTAAAATTTACCTATAGTTTCGCCGTCAGCCGATATTATTTCTGTAGCTACATTGCTGTCGGGGTTTTCCAGCTGGTCAAATGTGGGCATTCTGCCAAACACGCCCCAGGAAGCAAGCAGGAAGAACAAAAGCAGGGAAGCGAACCCTATGCCGAATATCTTCCAGAATTTTTTTACGTAATGAGCGTAATCATCGTTATGTGTGCTGTTCTTTTTTGCCATAGTTATTTTGTTGACTCAATTCTCAATCCTACATCGGTAATCCCTTCGAGTTCCTGTACGCCCGGCACCTTCCCTGTTCGCCGCATGGCCTGCTGTATGCTGAACCTGTATTTGCCGGGTTTAGGAAAACTAACGTTTTCCTTGTACCACAGCTTGTTCTCTTTTACATCGGTAAAGCCTTCGCCCATAAGTGTGCCGTCAGGGTAAGCCATTTGGTATTCGAGGGTATCAACCTTCGTAATGTTGGTGCCCGGCTGCTGCATTTGTACTATAAGGAAAAGGTTGCTGTAGGGGTAGCTGTTGTTGTTCCTTATATTGATGAACAAATTGTATTTTGATGCCGTATCCTTAAACTCTGTTTCAAATGAAACAATACTGTCTTTGTTCCATTTGCCGTTAAGGGCTTTATACTCATCAAACACCCTTTTGTTATCGCACGAGCAAAACAAAAAAAGTGCCACTACCGTTATCAGGATGCTATTTTTTTTGGGCATTTTTCTCGTTTGGATGTTTTTTCTTTTTATGGTTATGCTTTTTCTTTTTATTCCTGGGCTTATCAAAGCGCGTAAGGCTGTCCTGCCCCACCGCATTCTGAAAATTCTTCTCTACTTCTGCCACAGGCGCTTCCACCGCATAGTCTTCCAGTGCCGCTATACGCTGCTTCTGCTTGTTCAGGGCAACTATCTCTTTTACCTGCTCCGCATTTATTACATGCCAGTGCGCCATATCATTGGCATAGGCAAACCACATCAGCCCTTTAAAAATATCTACTTTCTGGCAATAGGCGTCTCCTTTTTCGGTATATAGCTTTGTTTCCAGGTCGGGCAGGTCTTTCAGGGCGTCAAGGTAAGTGTCAAGCTCATAATTAAGGCAGCATTTTAGTTTACCACACTGCCCGGCAAGCTTTTGCGGGTTGAGCGACAGCTGCTGGTAGCGTGCTGCCGATGTGTTAACACTCCTGAAATCAGTAAGCCAGGTTGAGCAGCAAAGCTCGCGCCCGCAGGAGCCAATACCTCCAAGGCGTGAAGCCTCCTGGCGGAAGCCGACCTGCTTCATTTCGATACGGATGCTGAACTCGCGGGCAAAATCCTTTATGAGCTGGCGGAAGTCAACCCGGTCATTTGCCGTATAATAAAACGTAGCCTTGGAGCCGTCTCCCTGGAACTCAATATCCGAAATCTTCATTTCCAGGTTGAGCCTTATTGCTATTTCGCGCGCTACTACTTTCATAGGTTCTTCCTTGTCGCGCGCCGCGCTCCATATATCAATATCCTTTTGTGTAGCCTTGCGGTATATTTTTCCTATCTCCGCATCATCCTTAACCCCTTTTTTCTTCATCTGTACCTTAACCAGTTCGCCGGTAAGGGTAACAATGCCAATGTCATGGCCCGGCGAAGCCTCAGTGGCTACAATATCGCCAATGCTTAAAGTAAGGTTTTCTGTATTGCGGTAAAATTCTTTCCTTCCGTTTTTAAAGCGCACCTCCACGCAGTCAAAAGGTGCCTGGCCCCCGGGCAGGCTCATATTGCTGAGCCAGTCAAACACTGTTAATTTATTACAACTGTCCGTGCCGCACGTGCCATTATTTTTACATCCCCTTGGGGTTCCGTCCTTAGACCCCGTAGAACAGTTTGTACATGCCATAATTCAGTATATATAGGTTGCGGTTTTGCCGCTATGGTTCATAAAACGTTTTTGTGGGTAAAGATAGTATTTTTTTGGGTTAAACAATAACGCCTCGCCCCCGGCCTGATTCTCTTTTTGTGGAGGGGCGGCTGAAAGCCGGGGGGCTAATAATACTTGCTTTTTTACCACCCCGCCCTGCGGGCACCCCTCCGGAGGAGGGAATATTTAGCAATATCTTTACCGGGTATGCTTTGATATATAAGTGCCTACTACTCTTCAATAACCACCCCGCGTGCGGGCATCCCTCCGGAGGAGGGGAATAAAAAACCCGCACTTTCGTACGGGTTTGGTTGTATTAGCTAATGAAAAACTACGCGATTACTTTGTAAAGCTTGTCAGAGAGGCGAATCCTGAAAGGCAGGTTAAGCGTTATCCTGTCGCCGGCAGTGGCTGTTGTGCCTTCCTGCCCATTAACACGCATCTGTTCAATAACAAGCTGCTGCTGCCCCGTGCTTGGCCCTGAAATCAATACCTTGTCGCCCACCTTTAGCCCGCCGTCCTCTAAGCTGAACTGGCCCACACCTGCCTTTGGGTAGTAATGCTCGCCCTTGCCTATAAGCACTTTTCTAATTTTGGTGCGGGTGCCTTTTACGCGGGGCACAACTGCAACAGGTTCATCAGGTATGGCATCGCCCGACTTTTTGAAGGTCAGTTTTTCTGACCTGCCTTTCTTGAAGATCATATTGCCCTGCATGATGCCGCGGCGCAACGCCTTTTGCTCTTCTTCCGGCAGTTGTATAATGTCAAGGCATTCAGCCGAGCAGGTATTGTGCATGGCTTCTTTACAGTCATCACACTGTATGAATAGCAGGTGGCAGGCCTCGTTGGCACAGTTGGTATGGTTGTCGCACGGCTTGCCGCACTGGTGGCACTGCGCTATGATATCATCGGTAATGCGTTCTCCCAGCCTGTGGTCAAATACAAAGTTCTTGCCTATGAACTTGCTCTCCAGCCCTTCGGCCTTAACCTGGCGGGTATACTCTATAATGCCGCCCTCAAGCTGGTACACATTTTTAAACCCTTTGTGCTTAAAGAACGCAGAGGCCTTTTCGCAGCGTATGCCGCCGGTGCAGTACATAAGCAGGTTCTTGCCTTCCTTGTGTGGCTCCAGCATATCTTCAATGATGGGAAGCGACTCCCTGAAGGTATCTACATCGGGCGTTATGGCGCCTTTAAAATGGCCTACTTCGCTTTCGTAATGGTTGCGGAAATCCACCACAATAGTATCAGGGTCTTCCAGCATTTGGTTAAAGTCCTTTGCCCCCAGGTGGATGCCTTTGTTGGTTACATCAAAAGTGGCATCGTCAAGGCCGTCGGCCACAATTTTGCTGCGTACTTTTATGGTGAGCTTCAGGAACGAGTAGTCGTCCTGCTCTACGGCCACATTAAGGCGGATATCTTTAAGAAACGGGATGGTATCAAGGTGGTCCTTGAAGGTATAGAAGTTATCAGCCGGGAGCGAAAGCTGGGCGTTAATGCCTTCTTTGGCAACGTATATCCGACCTAAAACCTCCAGCGGGTTCCAGGCCAGGAAAAGGCTGTCGCGAAATGCTTTGGGATTGTCAATGTGTGCGTAGGCATAGAAAGACAGCGTAAGGCGCTGCTTGCCGCTCTGGTCTATCAGTTCGGCCCTTTCTTCTGCGCTTAAAGTGTTGAACAGTTGCATGCTATTACCAATTTAAGTGAGAAATTACAGTATGTGTGCGGCCCCTGTTGGCGGAACCGCGTGCAAAGGTAAGGAATTATTTAAAACCGCCCGGGAAGCGGCAGCGCTATTTTTTTAGCGGATATTATATCAAGGCTATAAAAAGCGGCATCACCCCTGTAGCTTTTTGAGTATTGCAGGTTTTTGTAGTGTATCTTTTCAAATATTTCATTGAGCCCGTCCTGTACAAAGGAAAGGAACTCGGGAAGATTATCAACGGTTACAATTTCAGATAGCCGCGGATAATACCTTCTTGCTACCGGGGTGGGATTTTGTGGCATAACTACTAAAATTAAAAAGGATTTCGGCCTTCCTGTGCTCTATCAACTAGTTGATTAATATAATTAGAAAATTTGTCTGTAACTATACTTATCCAGTTAGCATAATCTTTTTCATATTGTAGACTCCCCATTTTTAGTACAGTTCTAAATTATAACATTTATT
>NZ_NOXV01000168.1 GCF_002251835.1 Flavobacterium cyanobacteriorum | reverse complement strand
TATTGATTTTTAATCAATTATGTTTTTTGTCGTGTACTAAAAAATCTGTATTAAAAAAGCAAGCCACAGTATCTGATGCCGCGGTGCAGTAAATTAGCTTTGAAATTAATCAAATATAAAGCCATATCCGGTTTCTGGAGAAACAGGCCGGGAAGTTAGCGCAGGAAATTGAGCGGATCACAGGCACTGACCAAACCCTTAAAAACAAGTTTAAGAGGGTTACCAAACTCTACGGGTTAGTAAACTCTATAGGGATATCTTTTTTATCATGTGCCACGATTGTTGCCGAGACAGGGGCTTATTGTTGTTTAAAAATTACAAGCAGCTTATGAGCTATGCGGGGCATGATGTTGTGGAAAACCAGTCAGCAACGCACCAATATAAAGAAAAAAGGAATTGTAGCTGTCCAAAAAAACTAATAATAATGGTATATTTATATAGATAAAAGATATTGATTATAATCCCTACTGTACATACAGCCGGGAGCAGGTGCAGGCGTCCCGGCCACGAGTACAGGAAAGGGAAGAAAAACCACAAAAGCCGGGGCTTCGCAAGGTGAGCATCTGGTGGGTAACCTCAGCCAGCCATCTCATAGTCTTATATAAAAGAATTAAAAAATAGTAGTTTTTAAAGATAGTACCTTTGCTCCCTATTTCTTCCCGCCGGCTGTTTTCGCGACGGGGAGGATGCCGCTCCCGTCAGGGGCTGGGTGCGCTGCATATATTCAGCATCATATTAATTATAATTAAAAATAAAAAGCATGAAAAAGACATCAGCCATTTTTGTAACTGTTGATGCAGTGGTTTTCAGGCAAGGCGCTGTTGCTACTGAAATTTTATTGATACAACGAAAAAATGAGCCTTATAAAGGTAAGTGGGCTCTGCCGGGCGGTTTTGTAGATAAAGATGAAGACCTAAAAGACGCAGCTATACGTGAGCTTAAGGAAGAAACCGGCCTGCATGTAACAGGCCTTTACCAACTTGGCGCTTTTGGTAAACCACACCGCGACCCGAGGCATCATACTGTTTCAGTGGTATATGTTGGCTTTGCACCCGAAAATGCCAAAACTACTGGGGCAGACGATGCGCTTGAAGCAAAATGGTTTCCCGTTATGTCATTACCTAAATTGGCTTTTGACCATCAGGATATTGTAGATTTAGCAATCCAAAAAGCTTTTTTGTAACAGGCTTTGCTTATCATGGTAATAAGGTATTTTCTGCATATTCAATTTCAAGCCATTAGGTAATTATCTATTTTTGAGGCTATATCAGGTGCTTATAATATAGTGCTGGTATTGATTAATTATTTTGCCAGGCCGGTTTCAGGAATAATATTATTTAATGATAAACCTAAAGTAAATATTGTTGAATAAAATTTTTATTTTTGCCAATCAATTCAGAAAAACAATTTCATGAGAACGATACAATTCAGGGAAGCGATATGCGAAGCCATGAGCGAAGAAATGCGCCGTGACGAGTCAGTATATTTAATGGGTGAAGAGGTAGCCGAATATAACGGCGCCTACAAAGCCTCAAAAGGGATGCTTGACGAATTTGGCCCTAAAAGGGTGATTGATACGCCCATAGCTGAGCTTGGTTTTGCCGGTATAGCAGTAGGAAGCGCCATGAATGGTAACAGGCCTATAGTGGAGTTCATGACTTTTAACTTCTCGTTAGTGGGTATAGACCAGATTATCAACAATGCTGCTAAAATGCGCCAGATGTCTGCCGGGCAGTTCAGCATGCCTATGGTATTCCGTGGCCCAACAGCTTCTGCGGGGCAGCTGGCGGCAACACACTCACAGGCTTTTGAAAACTGGTATGCCAATACCCCGGGCCTTAAAGTGGTGGTACCCTCAAATCCTTATGACGCTAAAGGCCTTCTAAAATCAGCTATACGCGATAATGACCCGGTTATCTTCATGGAGTCAGAGCAGATGTATGGTGATAAAGGAGAGGTGCCTGAAGGTGAATACACCATTCCGCTGGGGGTTGCCGATATAAAGCGCGAAGGAAAAGACGTTACCATTGTGTCTTTTGGCAAAATAATCAAAGAAGTTTTTGCCGCTGCTGATGAGCTTGAAAAAGAAGGCATAAGCTGTGAAATTATTGACCTGAGGACTGTACGCCCTATGGATTATGATGCTATACTTACCTCGGTTAAAAAAACAAACAGGCTTGTAGTGCTTGAGGAAGCATGGCCATTTGCCAGTGTGGCTTCAGAAATTACCTATATGGTGCAGGAAAAGGCTTTTGATTACCTTGATGCCCCCGTGCAACGCATAACTACAGCCGATACGCCCGCTCCATACTCTCCCGCATTACTCAAGGAATGGCTTCCAAACGCAGGTGATGTAGTTAAAGCCGTTAAAAAAGTAATGTATAAGTAATAATATACTTTATATTTGGGACTTCATCATATACTATATGGTGAAGTTTTTTGTTTATAGCTATATATGAAAGATAAAATACCTGCCTTAATAGGACTACTGCTTCTTGCCCTGCCTGTAATGGCACAAACTAAAGTCAGCGGTGTAGTTTATGATGATACAAACCAGACACTGCCTTATGCCAATGTATATTTTAAAGGCACCAGTGAAGGTGTAATAACCGATGAGAACGGTAAGTTTTACCTGGAATCAGCAAATTCTTATACAGAACTTGTAGTTTCTTTTGTAGGCTTTACGACCAAAGAAATAAAACTGGAAAAAGCCATTACGTATAATCTTAATATAGTATTAGGCGGAGCAAAACAGCTTAAGGAAGTGGTGATTTATTCGGGTAAAACTTCAAAAAAAAATAACCCGGCCATTGATATACTAAGAAAGATATGGGAGCGCCGCCGCAAAAATGGCCTCCGTATGTTCCGGCAATACCGTTATGATAAATATGAAAAAGTAGAGTTTGACCTTAACAGTGTTGACAGCGCCATGATGAATAGCAAGCTGTTTAAAGGCATGGAATTTATTTTTAAACATGTAGACACATCAAATGTTACCGGCAAAACCTACCTGCCTATATTTATTAATGAGGCACTCAGTGAAGTGTATGGAGACAATACCACCAATAGTAAAAAAGAAGTTATCAAAGCCAACAAAAACTCAGGTTTTAATAATAACCAGCAGATAATAGCTTTTATAAAAGATCTTTACGCGGATTATGATATTTATGATAATTACCTGAAGCTTTTTGACAAGGATTTTGTCAGCCCGCTGTCCCGTACAGGTATAAATGTTTATAATTATGTACTGGCTGACAGTACCTACATTGAAAATAAATGGTGCTATAACATTGTTTTCTACCCAAGGCGAAAAAACGAACTGACTTTTAAAGGAAATTTTTGGGTTAATGATACCACCTTTGCCATAAAGAAAATTGATATGGCAGTAAGTAAAAATGCCAACATTAACTGGGTAAAGGATATTTATATTGAACAGGAATTTGAAGTATTAAACGATTCGGTCTTCCTGCTTACGCGGGACCACATGATGACGGATTTTGCCTTAAATAAGAAAGAAGAATCAAAAGGTGTATACGGAAAGCGTACTACCCTGGCACGCAACCATCAATTTAATATTGAAAAACCGCAGGATTTTTACAAGCAGGACGTAAATTATTATGACGAAACAATAAACAACAAATCTGATCAGTTTTGGGAAGATAACCGTTTTGAGACACTTAATAAAGACGAAAAAGGCATTTATCAAATGCTTGATACCCTTAAAACCGTACCAAGGTTCCAGCAGTACTACACCCTTATTGCCACGCTTGGAAGCGGCTACTACCAGATAGGCAATTTTGATTACGGGCCTCTTTTTTCAAGTGTGGGGTATAATGATGTGGAAGGCCTGCGGCTGCGTACAGGCGGGCGGACCTTCTTCGGGCAGAATGATCCGTGGCGTATTGAAGGTTATACAGCTTATGGATTTAAAGACAACAGGTTTAAGTATGGCATTTCCGGAAAATGGATGGTGGACCGTAAGCGGCGGATAATACTTGCGGCAGGAAACCGCCGTGATATAGAGCAGATAGGGGTAAGCCTCACGGCAACCAATGATGTACTCGGGCGTAGTTTTGCCTCATCGGCCATATTTGCCAGTGGCGACAACAGTAAGCTTACCAATATCAACTTCAGCACTTTCTCGGCTGAGATAGAGCCTTTAAAGCACCTAGTGTTCCGTACCAGCCTGTCATACCGCACCCTCAAGTCTGCTTTCCCTACTTTCAGCCTTGATTATTACATAGATCCAAATAATCCTGCTGCAGGTACCAGGGGCTTTGTGCAGCAATATGAATACGGTTTCCTTATAGATTATACACCTTTCAGGCGTACAATAGGTTACGGTGTAGAGCGGTCTGACGTTGATACAAATTATGCCAGGCTGTTCTTAAATTTTACACAGGGCATCAAGGGGGTATTCAGCAGTGATTTTGAATATCAAAAATTACAGTTCTTCTACAGGCAGCCTGTTTTGGTAGGAGGTTTTGGCAGGCTTTTTACCACACTCGAAGCCGGGAAAATATTCGGCGAAGTACCGCTGGGGCTAATGGGTGTGGTCCCAGGTAACCAGTCTTACTTCATCATTGATAACACCTATAATCTCATGAATTATTATGAATTTGTCGCAGACCAGTATGTTTCGCTCCATTTTGAACATAACTTCAACGGCAGGTTATTTTCAAGGATTCCCTGGCTGCGTGATCTTAATTTAAGGGAAATCGTTGGGATTAAAGGAGTTTGGGGTACAGTCTCAGACGCTAACGTGAAGCTTAACGCCTCAAGCATTGTATACCGTGCACCTGAAGACATTTATTGGGAATACCATGCGGGTATCGGTAATATTTTTAAAGTGTTCAGGATTGATTTTGCCTGGAGGGGCAGTTATCTTGACCTGCCCGATGCCAACAGGTTTACCGTAAAAGGTGTGTTTGGGTTCCATTTTTAACAAATTTTTCGTAAGACCTGTTTTTTTTGTACATTCGTGCAGCAAACAGGCCTTTCTATGAAGATAAAAATATTTTTTCTGTTTTTAATATCATGCTGTGTAGCCTGTAAAAATAATGCGGGAGATGAAAACTACATAAAGCAGCCTGTAGGCATGCTTAAGGGCGGTCAGTACGTTGTTACTAATTCTGAAAAGATAAAACAGGAATGGGAAACTGCCCTCAACAAAACCAGTGACAACGATAAAATCAAAACTTTTACCATAATAAAAGCTACCACTGAAGGCGATATTGCCGAAAGTTATTATATACTTATAGGTACTAATGCTTCCGGAACAGCCAAAACAGCAGCCATGCTTTATCTCGACAGGGACAAATTTTATTTTGAAAAGCAACAGGGATCCGATGCGTTATCTTATCTTACTATCGTGTGCGAAGGTAAATGTGATACCGGATGCAACCCGATAGTAAAAATTTCTGGCGACAGCAAATTCCTTGTTTGCTCATCATGCATAGACTGTATCAAAACAGAAAATGAGTTGCGTTAATTTTTGGTCAATACGCAAATATTAACAATTATTTGGGTAGCCGCTTCTTACTAAAGATATATTTTCGTATTAAGTAAACTAAAAAGTATCGTCTAAATACGATTGCCATGAAAAAAAATATTACTAAAGGTATATCATTCCTGTTCATTGCAGCAATGATAATAAGTTGTAGCCAAGAAAGCACAGCAACAGATGAAAGTGTAGTGGTTGCCGGGGATAACCCCGTTCAGAATTACGCAAGAGGATCAGTATGGGATGATGTCCTTGGCATTGACAACCAGGATGGAACATTCAGTATTGTGCCTGATAAGCAGTTATTGCTAAAAGATATGCAGGATATCCTGGATAAGGGTGGTATGCCCACTACGCTTGTTGATATTATAATTGTAGAAAAATCAGCAGTTAACAATCCGTCTGATAAAGCGCTTATGATTGTAGGGCTTGACAATCAGGGAACTTCTATAGGCATATGGCTAAGGCGGGCACAACAGGAAAGTTTCGAACTTGTATTGGATAAAACCTTTGACCTTATAGCAATTGCCTGTCGCGGATGCACAGACGGTTGCAACCTGCAATACCTGACCATTGATGGTAAAAAAGTGCCTTACTGTAACGAAAATGGCTGCATGATTGATTGTGATAAACTCGAAAGCAGCTTTTAATCTGCTAAGTCTATAAATAAAAAGAAGCCGTCTCACAACTTGAGACGGTTTTTTTACGT
>NZ_NOXV01000155.1 GCF_002251835.1 Flavobacterium cyanobacteriorum | reverse complement strand
GAAATAAATTCAACTTAAATTCCTAATGACTTTTTTGGGTTTAAAAAAGTTTTGCTTCACATGTACTACTCCCGCGGGCAATAGTTGCAAAACAAAATATTACTTGCGGGGTATCCTCTTTATTACCAAAACCAGAAGCCTCCTCCTTCGTCATCGTCTTTATTCTCTTTGGCGCCAAATTTCTGGAGTTTATATGTAAGGGAGAACATTACATAACGGCGCAAAACGGTATTTTGCTGATCGAGTATTCCGGTAGGGTTAATGGTGCGGGTGGCGCTCAGGTTTTGGTTGAGCAGGTCATATACTTTTACTTTAAACAATAGCTTGTCTTTTAAAAAATTGTAGCCCACACTCGTATTCCATAAAAGGAAATCTTTGCGGAAACCATCGGCAATATTTGAATTATAGGTATAGTTGATGTCATTGCCTATTACCACATGTTTGGGCCAGTAAGACGTTGTTTCCAGCGAAAGGCCATGCACTACATTAGAGGCCCGGCCCAGGGTATAGTTGGTATAGTTCTGTTCGCTGTACTCGAATTTATAGCTAGGGTTCAGGCTAAGTAAATCGCCATAGTTATACCTGAAGCCTATCTTGGGTGACAGGCTTACTTCGCGCGCTTTGAAAATCACACCATTCGTAAAGCCTTTAGCGTAAGCGTAGCCACTGCTAAGCCCAAGGGTAAATCGATAAGAATGGGCTTCACTCTTAATGGTTTTATTCCAGGCTCCGCCCACCCAGTTATTAAAATTGCCCGCTATATTAGTGTACGTAGTCGTACTTTTAGCACTTTGGTCTATGGTTGTATTGGCTACAATCTGGCTTTCATAATATGTACCGCCGCCATATATGTTCCAGCCGCTGTTTGTGGAATAATTGTAGTTGCTGAAACCCATATAGATATCATGGCTCTTGTTAGGCTTTAATTCAGGATTACCTATAGAGGTAGCCAGCGGGTTGCTCAGGTCTTCTACAGGAAGCAACTGGGCTGCGGTGGGAAATTCAATCTGGTAGGCATAGTTGAAATAAAGGTATTGGGAATTTGTAAACCGTAAAGAGGTATAAAGATTGGCATACGGCAGGATATACTGCCTGTTAATGGCATAGTCCGTACCGAGGTATGAGGCATAATTTTGCAGGCTTACTACTGTCGTTCCCGTCTCAAGGCTCAAATTGAATTTTTCTTTTTCGAGGCTTAGCCCCACATAAGGCACAATTCGGTCTTGTTGTTGAGACAGGTATTGCGTGAGGGCACCGTTGGCAATAGAATAAAGACCGGTTGCGGCATCAAAATCAAATACCTTGCGGTTATTTACAGTGTTATTTATAGTGTATCCATTGCCTATTTTCAGCCGTAATGAGTCGAGTACCGGTTCTAAATATTCTATCGAGATGCCCAATTGGTCAGTATAATTATGCTGGTACAGCACCTGGTTCCTTATGTCGGATGAAGTTTCAGGTATACCATCATTATTGGTGTCATTATAAAAAAATGTTGCCGACTGGTTCAGGTTATCCGCTTTGTTTTTTTGTATGTTATTGTCTAATGAAACAGAAAGCGACCTCCCTTTTTTGCTGCGGAAAGCTTTGAAGAATGTAAGGGTGTTCACAAAGCTGTGGTTATCGGTTTCATTACGGTTAGAGGCATTACTTTCGTTAAGCAGCACATTATTGCCATTAATAGCCCTTTGGGAAGAAGTTGCTTTATACTTGTTGTTGCTCCACATAAATCGGGGGTTTATGTTCAATTGGGCTGTGGAGTCAATCATTATGTCAAATTCTGAGTTGATGTTGTGGCTGTAAGAATCCGATTTGGTCCTGGACTCGGAAAAAGTAGTATACTCTGTATTCAGGTTGCCGGTATCGGTTACATTTTCGTTTTGGGGCAGCAGCGTGGTCTGCTGTGTACGGTTATCGTTTTCCGTACGGAAACCATTATAAAAATAACTTACATTAGAATCAAAACCTTTCACAAGCGCATCAGAATAGTTTACCCCGGCCAGGTTGGACCTTGTAATGCCTGTTCCCTGCGCCCCGCCAAACTGTACACCATTAATACTAAAACTGCCATTGCTTGACATGGACATGGTGCGGTTCCGCCCCCCGCTCATACTGTCAAATATTTCATTCATGGAAAACCCCGAAGAGTTTATATTATTGGACGAAGCCAAAACGCTTATTTTCCTGTCACCCTTAAAATAATTAAGCATCGCACTGCTTTCATACCGCTTATCACTGCCATAGCCCCCCATAAATTTCCCAAACAGCCCCTTATTCTTGTCTTCCTGTATAGTAAGGTTTATACTGGAGTTATTGCCGCTGGCCGCCTGCCCCGAAAACTCTTCTTCTTTGGTTTTGGTATCGGTTACTTGTACTTTGTCAATTATTTCAGCAGGCAGGTTTTGCAGGGCTATTTTTCCATCCTTATCAAAAAATGGTTTCCCGTTTACCAGTATCTGGTTTACCTCTTTTCCGTTTACTGTAATTTTTCCTTCCTCATCAATCTCTACCCCAGGCAACTGTTTCAGCAGCGCCTCCACATTCGCATCCGGCCGCACCTTAAATGATGAGGCATTAAACTCAAGCGTATCTTTCTTCACCCGGATGGGAGGGATTTCACTTTCTATAACCACCGCGTCCAGTTCAGTAGGGCGGTCCTCCAGCTTTATAACCCCAAAATCCTGGTCGGCAGTTACATTTTCGAGCAGCTGGCTGTAATCCAGGAGCCCCACAAATGATACTTTCAGATATACCGGATAAACCAGTTTGTGGGTCTTTAGCTCCCAGCTGCCGCTTTTTCCTGAGATGGTATAAGTAACAACTGAAGAATCTTTGGCAGAAGTAAGATATATAGTGGCAGATTCCAGTGGTATGCCCGCATTGTCAGCCACTTTGCCCTTTAAGGTTACGGTCTGGCTATAGGATACAGTGCTTAAAATGAGCAATAGCAGCAAACAAAGGTTCCTGTTCATATATAGTTTTTAGTTGGTTTAGGTAAGTTAATTCCTTAAAACAGCTAAATAACTATTTTAGTATGTTAAATGCAATTTTGGTTAAGGGATTTTATTTATTTCTTTAAGTTGTTGTATATCCAAAAAATCTTTAGAACGCCCTGCCTTGATTTTACTGGTTATAAGATCATCCAGTGATATAACATTCCAGTGGAGAAACTCTGTTTCATTAACAATTACTTTTTCACTATCCTGATAAGCTTCATCAAAGGATTTATTAACAGAAAAATTGGTAATAAGTTCCAAATTAAGATCTGAAGGAGAGAATTTTACAGAAATGTTTTGAAGCTTATTTTTCACAGCATCAGGAAAATCTGTAATCTCATAACCCATTTCCTGGAAAACTAAAATAAGGTTTGAAAAATTTTCCTCTGTTGTATCTATCCAGAAATCAACATCTGCAGAATGACGCTGGTAACCGTGAAAATTGACTGCACCTCCACCTACCATAAGCATACGCACATTATGTATAGTGGCAAGTCTTATAAAGCTTTTTATACTTTCATCCCATACCTGCTGCATTTTTATTTCGGAATTATTTTAATAATAAAATTATCCTTTTGTTTCAGCTTTTTTTTTGAAGGAAAATGTTCAAGTGCCGCACAAAGCCTGAGAAAGGCAAGCACACGTTCTCCGCCCGGCAATTTTAAAAAATCCTCACGTTGTAGCCGGTTGCTTTCCTCTTTTGTCTGAAACCTGATCTCCATCAGAAAAAAATTATAATTTCAAAATTAAAGAAAATAAACTATTTCTGCCTGAAATAAATATCAATGGGTACGCCTGAAAAATCAAAGTTCTCCCGCAATTTATTTTCTATAAACCGCTTGTATGGCTCTTTTACATATTGCGGCAGGTTACAGAAAAATACAAACTGGGGGGTAGGGGTAGGCAGCTGCATGCAAAACTTTATTTTGATGTATTTGCCTTTGAGTGCCGGCGGCGGGTTATGCTCAATGATGGGCAGCATAAGCTCATTAAGTTTTGAGGTAGCTACACGCTGCCTGCGGTTTTCGAATACCTGTACTGCTGTTTCAAGGGCTTTAAGCAGGCGCTGCTTTGTAATTGCCGAAACAAAAAGTATCGGCACATCCGTAAACGGGGCTATTTCTTCACGTATTTTCTTTTCATAATCGCGTGTGGTCATAGTGTCTTTTTCCACCAGGTCCCATTTGTTTACCAGTATTACAATACCTTTACGGTTCTTCTCGGCCAGCCAGAAAATACTTTGGTCCTGCCCTTCAAAACCACGGGTGGCATCTATAACAAGAATACAAATATCGCTGTGTTCTATAGCCCTTACTGAACGCATAACGGAGTAGAACTCCAGGTCTTCCTTTACTTTTGCCTTGCGGCGTATTCCGGCAGTATCAACAAGGTTAAACTTAAACCCGAAACGGTTGTAGGTAGTATCAATGGCATCGCGTGTAGTCCCGGCAATGTCGGTCACCACAAAACGGTCTTCGCCAATAAGTGCGTTTATGAAAGATGATTTACCGGCATTAGGCCGGCCTACAACAGCAAAGCGCGGCAGCGCTTCTTCATTTTCAACAGGTGCTTTAGCTTCAGGCAGGAGTGCTACAAGGGCATCAAGCAATTCGCCGGTACCGGAGCCGCTCATCCCGGCAATGGTATAGTAATCACCAAGGCCAAGGTTATAAAATTCCACCGCGTCTTTTTCGCGCATGGCGTTGTCCACTTTATTTACAGCAAGCAATACAGGTTTTGTGACCTTGCGGAGCAGTTTGGCCACTTCCTCATCCATCGGGGTAATGCCGTCCTCAACATCGACCACAAAAATTATGGCATCGGCCTCATCAATAGCCAGCTCTACCTGGCGGCGTATTTCGGCTTCAAAAATATCATCAGAACCTTTTATGTAACCACCGGTATCAATTACCGAAAACTCTTTGCCATTCCATTCGCTCTTGCCGTAATTCCTGTCGCGCGTAACGCCGCTTACAGAGTCAACAATCGCTTCCCTGCGCTGTATAAGGCGGTTAAAAAAAGTGGATTTGCCCACATTTGGCCTTCCCACTATGGCTACGATGTTATTCATGCTCCTGATTTAATTTTTGCAAAAGTAAGTTTTAAAGTTGAATGTTGTAAAGTTTTAAAGTTCCCTATGCTCAACTTTCCGACTTTATGACTATGTAACTTTTTAACTACCTGTTGTTATACCCAAACCTCCTAAGCTGGTAGGCATTGTTCCTCCAGTCTTTATTGACCTTGACAAACATTTCGATATGTATCTGCTTGCCAAAGAATTTCTCGAGGGCTTCGCGGGCCTGTATGCCTACCTTTTTTATGGCTGCGCCTTTATGCCCGATTATTATCCCTTTTTGGGTATCGCGTTCTACCATGATAACTGATTTAATGCGGATGATATCATCATCTTCAATAAATTCTTCCGTTTCAATTTCTACAGCATACGGGATTTCCTTGTCGTAATTAATGAGTATTTTTTCACGGATTGTCTCGTTCACAAAAAAACGTTCCGGCTTATCGGTCAGGGCATCTTTCGGGTAATACGGGGGCGACTCAGGCAACAGCTCTACAATGCGGCTGAATATATTGGCAACATTAAAATTTTCCAGTGCAGAAATGGGGTATACTTCGGCATTGGGTACCTTTTCCTTCCATAAATCCATTTGTTCTTCGAGCTGCTCCTGTGTGGATTTGTCTATTTTATTCAGTAGCAGTAATACCGGTATCTTTGCCCTGATTATTTTGTTAAAGAAAGCTTCATCCTTAAGCTCTTTCTCACCGGTTTCCACCATATATACCAGTATATCGGCATCTTCAAAGGCTGATTTTACAAAATCCATCATGGAGTTTTGAAGTTCGTATGCTGGCTTAATGATTCCGGGCGTATCTGAAAATACGATTTGGAAATCTTCGCCGTTTACTATGCCCAGTATGCGGTGCCGCGTGGTTTGTGCTTTTGAAGTGATAATGGAAAGCCTCTCGCCAACAAAGGCGTTCATAAGGGTACTTTTGCCTACATTAGGGTTGCCGATGATATTTACAAATCCTGCCTTGTGTACCATAACATTATCCTGTTTTTTTTATGGGCCAAAGGTACCACATTTATCCCACATTATATGCCGTTATGGGTATGGCAGGCAGCAAGTCACGGAGGGAGGCGCGGGCCTAGCCCTGATGGGAGCGGCATCCTCCCCGCCGCCTGCTTTCGCGGCGG
>NZ_NOXV01000164.1 GCF_002251835.1 Flavobacterium cyanobacteriorum | reverse complement strand
TTCGTCAACCCTTTTTTATTTAACAAATAAGTTTAAACCACTTCAAATAATAATTAAATAATCCTACTCTTATGGGTTTTCAGTTTTCGACCCGTTTTTTTGCGTGGGTTCCGGTCTCCACTTTTATTCATTTCAATTCCTTTAGGTTGTTACCCTGTTTTTAAGGTGTATTTGTTTTCATACTTAAATACCCCATAACATCAGACTGTGAAAAAACATCACAGTTTACAGCATCAAATATAGCAAAACCCTACTAATGAGTGTAGTTATCTTGTATATTTAACGATGCAACACATCCAACTCAACCTGTAGCCTTCCCCTTTTTGTATTTAAATTTTGCAATTTGGAATAGTAACCCAAAAAATAACCTCGACTAAATCATCTTAAACGAGGCCGATTTTTGGAATTATCTTGATAAATTATTTTTTTTGGAGGGTTGTGCAACTGCTACTGCTGTTGGCAGAAGTAATAATTTACCAGTCTTCAAATTTTGCTTCCATTTTAAATTCAATAAGTTTTAGCTGTAGTTTATTGATAATATCTTCTGCTTCATCTACAGGAAGGCTACAACACGGTACGGATACTGTCTAATTTTTGTTGCAGCAGTGAAGCTAATGTTGAATTGAAGGATTGAGCATTTACAACATTTGGCAAAAGAATAACTAACGCTAAACCTATATTTCTAAAGAATACATGCATAATTATTTCTTCACAAATTTTTGACTGTAATAAGTGTGTCCATCATAAGCTAAAAGGTAATAGAATCCTGTCGGAATTGATTCAATAGAAAGTTGTGATGTGAACGCTGATTTGAATATGATCTGACCTAATTGATTGATAACCCATATTTCGCCTTTACCATTTTCAGGCAATCCTTTTATGTTCAATATAGATTGTGCAGGGTTAGGATAAACGAACAATGTTTCTTCATCTGCATGAATTTCATTGATGCCAACTGTGCTATTGCAAGCCACATTTGAAAGCAAACTTTGAAGACATGAAGTTGAATAATAACTCCCATTCCCGATAACCCCATAAATAGCTTGTGTATTGCTGATATTCAATAACGGATTTTGATTCAATATTACTAAGTCAGCACGTTTGCCAATAGTTATTGTACCAGCATTGTTGCCGAAGCCACACTCTTGTAAAAATTGATAAGGTTTTGCCGTAGCTAATGTCAATGCCTGATGTGGACTTAATCCAGCTTCAACATAAATTTCCAGTTCACGATGAACGGCAAACCCAGCCACTGAATAAGGAGTGATGTTGTCTGTGCCAAGCATAAGTTTTGCATTATTTTGATAAAGGCGTTTTAGTAGTTTTTTGTATTCATTAACATTAGAAAACTGCTGAGGATTTGATGTAGTGTTTCGCCAATTATTCAATAATGACGATGGACAAGCATACTGAACATAAGAGGGTTCATTAGCTCTGATGGAGTCCATGTGTTCTTTGTTCCATCTTACAATCAGTGTCGGGCAATTCCACTTGCCATTTGAGATCGTGCTATCTTCTAATGCCTGCTCAATTGGGTCAAGCGTGTTGTTTGGCAAATAACCCCAAAAATGTTCAATGCACTTTTGATTTGAATTGATGATGTTGGCAGCACCAATCCAATCATTACCATGTCCTTTGATAAATTTTCCACTTGTAACTGCATGATTTTGAATAGCGTTAAAAACACCATTAGTTAGATAGGTATATGTTTTGTAAAAATCATAACCGATAGCATCCTGACTTTGCAAACTTGCATTTGCCTGTGTTTGATTTTGAATGGCAGGAGGGTTAAAAAACGGATGCCCCATATAATTCATTATAGGTCCAGATGTATAAATTCGAGGAGATGAAATTTTGTTTGAGTACATTGAAACCTGCCCAGCATTGATGCTGTCACGAAAAGTTATATGCCAAGGCTCACCGTGCATATTGCATACAGTAGTTACACCATTTGCTAATTCTAAAATGGCGTCATTGCGTTGTAGTAAATGAGCATGCATATCACATAAGCCTGGAATAAGATATTTACCACTTCCATTGATTACATATGCTGTTGAAGGAATTGAAATCAAATTGGTATCGCCAATTTGTGTAATGACTTTGTTTTGAATGATAACGGTTTTATTATTCAAAACTGTAAGGGTGTCCGTCATTGGAATTACAGTAATGTTATTAATTGCAACGATGCTCGAATCTATCACACATTGAGCTTTAAGATTTGTCGAAGCAATGATAAATAGTAAGGAGTATAAGAACTTCATGTTGAATTAGTTTTTGATTAAACGATTTACTACAGCAAAGTTGCTACCATTCTTATCTGTTACAATCAGCAGATACATCCCATTTGGTAGCAAGGATGTTTGAATTACCTCGGCATCAGAAGAACCAATGTTTCCCTGTTTCATTTCAATACCCGCTAAATTGATGATGCGATAAGTTCCTTTAAAAATCAGGCTTTAAACCTTGAATCGTTACAAAGGAGTTTGATGGATTCGGAAATATCTTTAGGCCCTTTTTCCTCAAATCTTGGAATACCTGTAATGTTTGGCATATTCCATATCATGCGAATAACAGTTCTGGTAATTTTATTCATGCTCGCAGTATCTAACTTATCGGTGCTATCGGCTACTGCCATATACCAAACAGGTGTAGAAAGATGAGCTACAATAGGAATACCTGCATCATAAAAGGCATGGCTGTCCCCAATAGGTGAGGGACCATTTAAAGTTGGTGGGGCTACATAGGTTCTTCTTAAATCTTCTTGCTGCACAAACTGATATAAAGAACTTCTTAAACTTAGAGTGTCGGATGTGTAAAACCATCTTGGTTCAGGTCGGTTCAGTGTTATCAGATTGCCATTAAGCACTCTGCCTTCTAAAGAAGGAGTTTCAAGAGTGAAGCATAATAGGGTTTGGTTAATAATACTTGGAGTATTGTCAACAAAAAATTCAGAACCTACACTTTGCTTTAAGTGGGCTGCATCCCACAAAAAAACCATATTGTATGGTCGTTGCGATTGTGGCACTTGCGACCAATATTTAACTTGTGCAGCTACTAAAGAAATACCTACTGCATCCTCTGTGGCACCATAAAATTGTCCATCGTGATGTGAGTTAAAAACAATGTATTGCGAAGAGTTGCCGGGCAAAATGCCATAAACATTTTTTGTATTAACAGGATTATCTTGCGTATTAAATTGTACTGACAAAGTTGAATTAGGGTCATTATTTAAAGCAGTATTTAGAAGTTGCCCATTGTTGCGACTCATCCAAAAGCAAGGTATGTCATATATACTGTCAGTTCGAGAATACAAGCCCCAAAGTTTGTCGGTATTGTAAAAATTATTTAAGACACAAATAACTGCCTTGGGTTGGTGCGATAGAATTTGACTGATAATTGCACCAGCCGCATTGGAGCGGTGCGGGATGGGTTGCGGGTGTATGGTGTTATTAATATTGTTATCAGGGTCATATGTATAAACTACATTAGGCTGAAATGCTGCAGGCGCAAATGGGTCAAGTTTGTAATTTACAATCACAATTTTACCTGTAACGGAGTTCAAAGCCGTAGTGCTGTCAAAACGAATAAAAGAACCCGTTAGAGTATCAGACCAATCAACAAATAATTGAGGGAATATACTTAAGGTTTGTGTTCCTGAATTAGATGTTACTTTCAGATTGCACGAATTAACTTGCCAACTTTGAATTGGAATAGATTGGGTAGTGATACTTTGAAGTCCGAAACTTGAAAAAAGAGATTGAGCATAGTTTTCCAACCATATGTCAGCTGGAGAACCTGCATTTCTGAGTCCCTGTCTTACTATGGTGTCCACCATTTGGTAATAAAAGTTAGTGTTTGGAATAGCTGATGAGTAGGGTATTTGCTGAGAATAACCCCTTGTTATATATGCAGTTAGTGATAAAATTATGGATTGCAGTCTAACTTGCATAAAGCCCCCAGGCATTATTTGTAATAATTTTTTCATGATTCTATGACTAAAATTTTGTTAGAAGGTTTAATCATGCGGGTAACTTTTATCGTTTGTCGTGCAAAATAAAATTTGCTGCAAATTGTATCGGCTTGTGCGTTAGGTTGCAGCTTTTTTGTTTTGCGAAGGGTCGGCAGTTTTTCCATCGTTTGTAGTCTGTTAAATTGTTGTAGAGTCGTCCAATAGGTTTGCCACTAACGTCATACTGTGAAAAAACATCACGGTTTATATCATCAAATATAGTAAAAAACCTACTAATGAGTGTAGTTATTTTGTATTTTTAAAGATGCAACACATCCAACTCAACCCATCTCTTTGCGAACCGCCGTATACGAGACCCGCTTGGCCTGTCCTGAGCGAAGTCGAAGGGTTCGGAGGTGTGAGAGGTGCACTCCGTCAGTTTCTGGCGGAGCCGTCTACTCGATTATAGCCAGCCTTTCTTGTTTATATTAGTCAAAGTTCGCACTTATTGTTTAGATATGCTATCATTATCTCCAAGACTAAAAATATTGCTCAATGATTCATTATTGAGTAATCGGTTAAATATGATTTGTTTGTGTTCTTTTTCTTGAAAAGGATGTTTAGTGAAAATGACGGCATAATTCTCAGTTACAAAATCATCATATTCATCCTTTTTTTGTCCGATTACTTCCTGTATGGTTTTAAGATAGTCTTTGTTAAATTGTAAATTGTCAGGATTAACTTTTCCTGCTAGAATGAATCCCTTTGTCTTGCTTGAACACCTGCAAGGATTATCCTTTCTTATAAGCCCGCATTTTTTATTCATAAAGTTGTAAAGATCTTTTCGTGCCCTTGACAACTTCTGCCTAAAATTATCTTTTGAAATATTCAACAGATTTGCTCCTAAATCATGATTAACATTGAATAATTCGCCAAGTATGAATACCAATCTTTGGTCACGTTCAAGACACAACAACATCCCATTCATACAGGCTAGTTTTGTTTCTTCAATTTCATCTCTCATCTCGGATTCTTCCAATAGGGATAAGGCTTGACTAGGAATCGAATCAAGTTGCTTTTCAACCACTTCAAATGATTCAGTTGCCAATTCTGACATTGACTTTTTCATTTGCAGAAAGTGATTAAAAGTAATCCGATATAACCAAGTTCTGAAGTTGCTCTCCTTTTTGAACTGTGATAGTTTGGTAATTATTTTGATTAGAATTTCTTGCGTAATATCTTGAGCATCCTGAACATTGCCCATCATTTTTAAGGCTATGTTATAGATAAAATGTTGGTGCCTGTAGATTAAAGCTTCTAAGGCAGCCACAGAGCCATTTACTGCACTATCAATAAGCTCGTCATCTGATTTATCTCGATAATTTGACGAAAACGGATTCTGCATTTCATGATTTATTAAGTGCTTTCCTATTTTTGGATGGCACTGTTTATTAACTTGTCACGGACGCTTTTTTTATCGTAATAAAGAAGTAGAAGCCCAAAAAAATCGGCATTGGTAGCATAACCCATTCTTGAAATTGAATATGTACTAATGTTGCGGCAGGCATAATTCCAAGCAAGTTTATAGTGCCATATCTTTCCCATTTGCTAAACATAAGTAAACCTGCGACTATTTCTACGAGAGCGACTAAATATCGCCACTCGTCACCCAAAAGCCACTTATTGAAATTATCTACCGCCATTTGTAAACCAATGGTTTTGGGTATGGCTTATAAAATAAACAATACCCCAAGAATTTTCCCTAGAATAATTTTCTTTTCTTGTCCTATAGCTTTACTATCACTTTTTTTGGTATGAAATTCCTTTAGCATCGTTTTCTTCTCTTTCTTTCTGGCTCATCGTGTTGATGTTGGCCACAGAATTTAGTGGGCAACTTGCAGCAGCGGAAGTGCCAATTAACATAATAGCCGCTACTCCAATTACTATGGCAATTATCCCTGCAACGGCACCAAAGTACCACGCTCCAAGAGCAAGGACACCAATAATCAGTCGAATAATCCTGTCGGTCCGACCAAGATTTCTTTGAAACAACTTTTTACTCATAATTTTTACTTTTTAAAGGTTTGTAATACCAATTAGATTACAGTTCTTAAAAAGTGTGACAAGTGTCGTTTTAAGGTTGGCTATAACGTCAGACTGTGAAAAAACCTCCACAATCTCTTTAACAAATATA
>NZ_NOXV01000165.1 GCF_002251835.1 Flavobacterium cyanobacteriorum | reverse complement strand
AGTTTAGTGCTCCGAAATCCGCTTCTTCGCAAAGCCGCAAACCGTTAGCCGTCACCCTAAAAGACCACCGTGCAGACTTCAACAGACGACAAAAAAATGGACAGACCAAGCCCACCCACCACCCAAATATTTGTTCAAAAAATGCTTGCCGACTTTCAAAACAAATTCTATATTTGCCAAATAATGTCAAGACTAAATTATGTCAACAATCTTTGGTAATAAAATCAGGACTCTTCGAGAGGAGAAACAAATCCCTCAAAGACAGTTAGCTGCTACGTTAGAAATTGACACAGCGACATACTGCAAAATTGAAAAAGGCGACAGACGTGCAAAGCGTGAGCAGGTTTTAATTCTTGCAGCCTCACTGCAAACCGACACTAAAGAGCTTCTGCGGTTGTGGTCGGCAGACAAGGTTTACGACATTATAGCCGAAGAGGAAGAGGCGACACAAATTTTAAATGTGGTTGCCGAAAGCATTGTTAAGTATAAACGTAAACCAACCAAAGTATGAAGCCGCTAGTAAAATACAGAGGAGGAAAATCAAAAGAAATACCTCACTTGATTGGACATATCCCGAAATATAGTGGAAGATACATTGAACCGTTTTTTGGCGGTGGTGCATTATTCTTTCACTTAGAACCAAAGAGGGCAATCATTAACGACATTAACTCAAAGCTAATTTCATTTTATTTGGGCGTTAAAAATGACTTTGAAACACTCAAGTCTGAACTCTCAGAAATTGAAAAGACTTACACAAAAAACAGAAAAAAGTTTGAAGAACTAAAAAGCAAAACACCAAACGAAAGAGTCGATGACGCTAACGAACCACTCTATTATCAAATCAGAGATATGTTCAACGAGTTGACCGATAAAAAATACTCTGATGCTTTAATTTACTTCTTCATAAATAAAACAGCATATTCAGGAATGATACGCTACAATGCAAAAGGAGAATTTAATGTTCCTTATGGTCGTTATGCAAACTTGAACACTTCTTTAGTGACACAATCTCACAGCAAACTACTTGCAAAAACAGAGATTTACAACCTTGATTACTCCGAGATTTTTAAAATGGCAACTGAAGATGATTTTATGTTTTTAGACCCACCTTACGATTGCATTTTTTCTGATTATGGGAATATTGAACACAAAGACGGATTTAACGAAAGAAATCATATTGAATTAGCGAACCAATATAAAAATCTAAAGTGCAAAGCACTTATGGTTATTGGTAGAACACCGCTAACAGAAAAATTGTATGGAGACTACATTGTTGATGAATACGGTAAGTCTTATGCAGTAAATATTAGAAACAGATTTAAGTCAGAAGCGAGCCACATTCTTATCTCTAACTATGGCAATGAAGCATTAAAACGAGAACCCAAATTAATACTAGAAGAAGAATCTGTTTCCTATGGCTAGAATTGACAGTAAAGTAATTTTTGTAACCACTTCCCCACGGACACCTGCAAAGATGATTCCTGAAATTGGGCTTTTACACACCCATTTCGCAGGACAAAGATGGAATAACGAAACTCAAAGAGCTTTTATGGAGCTATTGAGAGAGGAAAACTTTTTCAATGGCGAAGGTGCAAATGACCCAGCATTTAGTGCAAGAGACAGAATAAACAGAGCACCAAAAGCACTTGGTTTTGTAATTCTTTCCCCAACGATTCAACTTACACCAGCAGGAGAAGAACTTGTAAACTCAAGAAGAAAAGACGAAATATTTTTAAGACAACTTCTCAAATTTCAAGTTCCTTCACCATTCCATAAACCGACTGAAAATTCAGCAGAATTTTGGGTAAAACCATACCTTGAACTTTTCAGACTCATTAGACATTTTGGCTCATTGAAATTTGATGAGTTAATGATGTTTGGCTTGCAGTTAGTGGATTACCGTGAGTTTGACACTATTGTTGATAAAATCAACCAATTCAGGATTGCCAAAGCACAGAATGAAGGAAACTACAAGCGTTTTAGAGCAGAATATTTCGACAGAGAGCTAAGAGAAATTTACAGTGCCGATATAAGTTCAGGAAATACACGAACCAGAGAAACAAATGATGCTTCGGTTGCAAAATTTCTAAGCACCAAAGCAAGCAATATGAGAGATTACGCTGATGCTTGCTTCCGATATTTGAGAGCAACAGGTTTGGTTAACATTTCGCATTTAGGAAAATCAATCTCAATAGTTCCTGAAAAAATTCAGGAAGTTGATTATTTCTTACAACATACAGATAGAGAACCTTGCTTTATTGATAATGAAGGTCAATATGTTGCTTATCTCGGTAATCCACTTATTCCGTCACTTCTAACAGACAACAGAGAATTATTAGAACAAAAAATTAGAGCAGAATTTCCTCAACTTGAAATTTCTGAAACAGCAACATTACAAGACCTTAAAAACTTATTTGCTGACGAGTTAGAAAACAGAAAAGAGCAAATCCTAACAGAACAAGTTGCAGCAATCAAGGACTACCGACTGTTTGAAGATATTTCCACAACATTCGACCAAATACTTGATAATTCACTTTACGACACGCCACTTATGTTGGAGTGGAACACTTGGCGAGCAATGACAATGTTGGATGGTGGAGATATTAAAGCTAATTTAAAATTTGACGACTTTGGAAATCCAATGTCAACGGCACAGGGTAATATGGCTGACATTGTTTGCGATTATGGTGACTTCGGCTTAACAGTAGAAGTAACTATGCAAGGTGGACAACGACAATATGAAACAGAAGGAGAGCCGGTAACAAGACACCTTGCAAAATATAAGCGTGAAACGGAAAAACCTGCTTACTGCTTGTTTATAGCACCAAATATAAATGACGCTTGCAAAGCCCATTTTTACGCACTACACAAAATGAACATTCAATATTATGGTGGGACTTCGACAATCGTTCCATTGCCATTGAGTGTTTTCATTAAAATGGTTCAGGACTCTCATAACGCAAACTATGTTCCCGAACCAAGACACGTTCAACGATTTTTTGAGCGTTCAAATGAATTAGCAAACTCGACAGACAATGAAGTAGATTGGTATAACGGCATTACAGAAGAAGCCCTAAATTGGTTGACAGAATGAAGGGCGAACGGCTAACAGCCGTTTGCCGCAAGTGGCGGTGACGTGGTTAAATCAAAGTTTGTGCTTCTATTCAGCTTTAGTGCAGGTTGACAGTTTAGTTCTTCTAAATCGCCACCTGCGGCAAGCGGCAAACCGTTATGCACCATTTTGACAACATCAAAACATCACATCCAATGATAAAGATAAAATCATCATTATATCGAACTAGATTAATTATTCTAACCAGCCTCGTCCTACTTGGTTTTTTTAAATCCGCCAACGCTCAAGACACTTTAAGGATTTTATTCATTGGTAATTCAATGACCTATGTGCAAGACTTACCTGGTTTATTAACCAATCTTGCAAGTTCAAACGGAAAGACGGTAATCACTGCTCAAAATACTCCGGGAGGGTATTTTTTATCTGACCATGTAACAGATCCTGTATCTCTAAGTTTGATGGCGCAAGGTTTTGATTACATCGTTGTCCAGGAGCAGAGCGCAGGCAATATTCAACCCGTAATTCCTGGTTCTCCCATCATCCGACCGATAGGAATCATTGACTCGATTGCTAAAGCGAACTGCAGTAAAATATTGTTGTATTCAACTCCAGGTTATCCTGACACGCATCCTTGGAGTGTTGAGCCCTACGAGGATATGCAGGCAGAAATAATATATAAATATACGTTGGCTGCTCGTTCAGTGAGAGCCGCATATTTGCCAACCGCACATGCGTTTAGAGATGTGATAAATAATTATCCCGCAATAACTGATATGTGGGCTTCACCAACAGATTATCATCCAGGATTAAAAGGTCAATATTTACATGCTTGTGTACTTTATTCTGTACTTTATAATGAATCTGCGGTTGGTTCACCAGCTCCATTAGGAATCAGTATTAGTGATGCTAATATGCTTCAACAAACTGCATGGAGTCAAGTAAAAGATTCAGCATACGTTCATGGGTATTATAAAATAAATCAATTTCATACCGATTTTTCCATTGAATCTGACAGTCTTAGTGTAACAGTTATTGATTCTTCTTCAAGCATGATAAATAAAAAAATGATTTATTGGGGTGATGGGGATTCAACGTTGATAATGCCACATCCTTTTCAGGACTTTAGCACAGCCACACACAATTATACTTTAGTTGGTAATTATACAATAACCCAGAAAGTCTGGTGGTCAGAATGTGATTCTGGTGAGGTTATCAAAAATATAAGCCTGCCATTATCAATAGATGAAATTGATAATAATTCTAACCTTTTCACTTTCTATCCTAATCCGACAAAAAACTTTGTGACAATTAAAACTATTCAAAGGGGTTTGGAATTAACGCAAATACAAGTGTTTGATACCCAAGGGCGCTTGATTATGTCAAATCAAAAAAGTATGCAAAACGGACAGTTAACTATTGACTTAAGCAACATACCAAATCAATTGTTATTTATTTTAGTGACGGACAAAAATGGAAGACATCAGACAGTAAAAATCATGAAGGAATAATAAAAACGGTGCATAACAGCACCTACAAGAAATTGGCGGTTCTGTGGTTAAATGAAGCTTTGTGCTTCGTATCAAGTTCAGTGCTGGCAGACAGTTTTGTGCTTCGAAATCGCCAACTTCTTGTAGCTGCAAACCGTTGTGTGTGATTATAAAAAACCGACAGAAATGAAATTAAAATTTGGACTTATTTTATTATTTATTGTGTTTTTCGTTCAAACTTTTGCTCAATCAATTGCAAGAGTTGAAAATGTTAAAATACATTCAAAAGCGTTAAATCAAGAAAGAGAAATTTTGATATATACTCCTGTTGATTATGATTGGAGAACAAACGAATATTTTAATGTGATTTATGTTTTTGACAGCCAAAACAGAGAATTTTTCGATTATACGAGTTCAATAATATCTTTCTTGACAGACGGAAATAAGTCTTTTATCGTTGTTGGAATAACTTCTCCTTTCGATGAAAAACTTGACTATTCAAGGAACAACGACTTATTACCAATTTTGGAAACAGAAGAATCAAGGAAAAGATACGGTAAATATTCAGGTAATGCAGACAATTTTTTGAATTTTGTAGAAACAGAGTTAATTTCTTATATAAACTCAAAATACAGAATTTCAAATCAAAACATTGCTGTAGGTCACTCTTTAAGTGCATCGTTTATTTTATATTCTTTACTTCAAAAGCCAAATCTTTTTCAAAATTACATAGCAATTTCGCCAAATCTTGCTTATGATGATAATAAATTAAGTAAAGACCTTATTAAATTCGACTTTGCAAAAATAAAAAAAGAATCTTTCATTTATTTAAGTAACGCAAATGAAGGTATTGACTATTGGAAAGAATGGAAACCTGCGAGAGAGAGCGTTTACTCTTTTTTCAAAGACTCCATAAAGAACAAAAACCTTACAATTGAAATTGCTGAATACCCTGAAAATAATCATTGGAATGCATTTCCACCAAGCTTAAATAATGCTTTGAAATTCTACTTTGAAAATATTCAGAAAAAGCAAGAAAGTGAATTAAGCAAGGAAATGTATGAAGTCAAGATAAAAGTAAAAGTTAATGACAAAAATGACATTGTTTATATAACAGGAAATCAACCAAACTTGGGAGATTGGAATCCTAACAAAATTGAAATGAAAAAAACTTCTGATTATGAAAGAAGTATAGTTTTGAAAGTTCAAAGTCCAGCTCAATTCAAATTCACAAAAGGAAGTTGGGATACAGAATTACAAGTAATTGGAACATATAACAATGTGACTATTAAACCTGAAATAAAGAAAGAATTTGAATTTGAAATTGTGAAAAATGAATAACCACACACAACAGCAGTTTGGCAAAATGGCGGGTTCAGTGCTAAATTAAACATTGGTTTTTCAAATGAACATTAGTGCTAAATTGAAATTAAGTGCTTCAAAATCAGCCACTTCGCCAAGCTGCAAAACGTTAGCGGTCAGGCTATGACGAAACGCCAACAACAGACAATAAATT
>NZ_NOXV01000171.1 GCF_002251835.1 Flavobacterium cyanobacteriorum | reverse complement strand
GGAGCGGCATCCTCCCCGCCGCCTGCTTTTGCGGCGGGGAGATATAGTGGACAACGGGACATGCCACTGCCGGGGATACCTATTGATGGCTGCTTCCCAAATAAGGAAAAAGCATACTGGTGGTTATAGCTGCTGGTTTTTCAGGTATTGTAGTGTGTGCCTACCTTCGTTAAAGAGCAGGTCGAGGATGCTGAGGTTGCTGAGGAAGCCATGTTTTTGTTCAAAGACCTGTGTGTAGGGTTCAAACTGTGAGGTGTCTTTTTTGCCATTGGCCAGGAAACGGTAATCTTCCATGCCCTGTACTTCATGGAAATACTCTTCTGTTTTATTGTATTTTAGTTCCAGCCCCATGCAGCCTGCCAAAATTTCGAGGATGTGGAAATTGAGGTCCATCATAAAGGTGTGCTTTTTTTCGAATACGGGCCTTATGTCATCTTCAAAGTACTCGAAGAAGGGGGAAGTCCTGTAGGCGGCCTCAAGCGATTTAAAATGCTGTTTTTGCCAGTCAAACGCGTGCTCAATACGGGTGTCTTTAAATTTTTGGTGTGAGCCTATTTTACTGTGTTTTAGGGGTATGTTGAGCAGCTGTACGCCGTTGGGGCTGTAAATATACATCCGGTTCCGGTTGGTTTGTTTCTGGAAATTGTCCTCTACTTCAAAAGTTATGGTATCAGCCTTAACCATTGCCACGAAATGGCTTATGGAGGGGAAGTAGGTGGGATGTATAAGAATGTTCATTTACTTTTAAGCGGCAGTTTTACGTTTCTTCCTGAAGAAATCAAATAGGAACCAGCCTGCCAGTGCGATTATAAAGTACTTGAAATAAGAAACAGGTTCACCGTCACCGCCCACAGTAGTAAAAAACCTGTCCCATCGAGGCTTGTTATTCTGGTCAAGGCTCATCCAGATGAAAACAGGCTTACCTACAATATGGTCTTCCGGCACGTATCCCCAAAAGCGGCTGTCTTCCGAATTGTGGCGGTTATCCCCCATCATCCAGTAGTAGTTCTGTTTAAATGTATAGCTGTCGGCAGCCTTTCCGTTTATCAGTATCTCATCGCCATTTACCTTAAGGTCATTATTTTCATATTCCGTAATGATCATTTTATAAAAAGGCAAACTCTCTTTTGTAAGCGCGACAGTTTTGCCTGCTTCAGGAATATAGATTGGCCCCATATTGTCAAGGTTCCACTGCTTTGTATGCGGAAAAACCGAAGGATCACCTTCACCTGCTTTGGCAATTCTTCTTTCAACAGATTTAATGCCGGGGTTACTTTTTAACCTTGCAACACTTTCATCAGTCAATGCTGAAAAAATGTATGTTGTTTCATCAATACGTCCATAGCCATCAGTAACATTAAGTTCTTTTTGCAGGTAGGCATCATTCAGCAGGCTGCCATCGGTGGTCACAACATAAGAATATTGTGGTTTAGCCCTCCCCGAAAGCTTGAGTTCGGCACCGTTAATGTAAACTACCCCGTCTTTGATTGCTATACTGTCACCGGGTGTGCCCACACAACGCTTAACATAATTTGATTTTTTATCAATAGGTTTACGTATACCTATACTGTTCTTATCCCTGAAAAACCGTACCGTATCAACAGGCCAGTTGAATACAACGATATCATTCTTTTCCACTTTTTCAAAGCCGGGGAGCCTGAAAGAAGGTAATTGTGGCCACTTGCTGTATGATTTTGTTTTTACCAGAGGAATGGTGTCATGTACCATAGGGAATGCTACAGTAGTCATAGGTGTACGTGCACCGTAATGAAACTTGCTTACAAACAGGAAGTCGCCCACAAGTAGTGTTTTTTCTAACGATGAGGTGGGGATGGTAAATGGCTGCATCACGTAAGTATGCACTATGGTGGCAACCACCACCGCAAACAGCAGGGAGCTAACCGTATCGCCCGATTTGCTTTTTGGTTTTAAATCGCGGTCTTTCCCTACATAGGTAACATCTCCGGCATAGTTTATATAGTAGATATACAACCCAAGGGTAATTACTCCTAAAATGGTATCGGTAATGGTCTTTTTGCCGAAGCTGCGCAATGTTTCTACCCATACTACCGGGAACATGATGAGGTTAACAATAGGTATGAACAGCAGTATAACCCACCAACGTGGCCGGTTTATTATCCGCATAAGCACTATAGCATTATAAATGGGTACGGCTGCCTCCCAGGGTTTCCTGCCAGCTTTATGATATAGTTTCCATGTACCTAAAAAGTGGATTACCTGTACTGCCAGGAAAAAAATAAACCATTGCGTAAGTGTCATCTCTTATAAAGTTTTTCTTATATGTCTAAACCGGTTACAATATGTTACTACAGCCCCAGTACATCTTTCATGCTGTAAATGCCTTTTTTGCCTATAAGCCATTCAGCTGCAATAACTGCGCCCAGTGCAAAGCCTTCGCGGCTGTGGGCCGTATGTTTTATTTCGATGCTGTCAATTGGTGAGTTATAAGTTACTGTGTGCGTGCCCGGCACTCCTTCAACCCGTTTTGCATCAATAAAGATTTCATCTTCTTTAGGGTTTCCTATGGCCCAGCTTGAATAGTCGCTGTGGGCTATAATTTCGTTTGCCAGCGTTATGGCAGTGCCACTGGGCGCATCGAGCTTTTGTGTATGGTGTATCTCTTCCATGCTTACCTTATACTGGCCTAGCCTGCCCATCATTTTGGCCAGGCAGGAGTTCAGCTCAAAAAAGATATTTACACCAAGGCTGAAGTTGGAGCCATAAATAAAAGCGCCCTTTTTTTCTTCACACAGCTGTGCCGCTTCATGATACTTATCAAGCCAGCCTGTAGTGCCCGAAACAACGGGTATATTGCTGTTAAGGCAAGCTGATATATTGCCAAAAGCGGCATCGGGTATGCTGAAATCAATAGCTACATCTGCGTTTTCAAGGCCCGTAAAGCTATCCTTGCTGCCTTTCTTCAAAACAATGTCATGGCCACGTTCATGAGCAATACGCTCAATTACCTTACCCATTTTACCATAACCTAACAATGCAATTTTCATACGCTTAAAACTGGTAACTCAGGGTAAGACCCATATTGTGTTTATAATCAATCTGGTTTTGTTGTAACTGTGGGCGCAGTGACAGGTTTTCGTTCACGTTGAACTGCATCAGGTGCGCGTCCACA
The DNA here is from genome assembly GCF_002251835.1 of Flavobacterium cyanobacteriorum. Lineage (GTDB taxonomy): Bacteria > Bacteroidota > Bacteroidia > Flavobacteriales > Flavobacteriaceae > Flavobacterium > Flavobacterium cyanobacteriorum. Next base: position 2,903 of record NZ_NOXV01000171.1, on the reverse strand, counting down.
TTGGCATCAACAATATTAAGTATATATATGCCAATGGTTATAAGCATGGAAAGGTCGCGGTTCCGCTGGTGGAAGCGCTGCCCCCGTAGTAACCTGTCATTATCAAGATTGGCCAGTTCGCCTGAAACCTGCCTTCCGGCAAGCCTGTCTTTATAGGCGTCGCGGTAGCGGTGATATTCGGTATTGTTCCAGCTGTAGTAGTAAAGGCTGAGCCCAAGGCCACCGTAAACAATAGGGACTTTCCAGTATTTTTTATTGTAAACCTGCCCCAGCCCGGGTACTATAGCCGAATAAAAAGCGGCTTTTGACGGGGCTAGCGGGTCAATTTTATAGGAAGGCGCTTTTGCAGCGGTTGAGTCCTGTTCCATAATTATATCATTCTCATTTTGGGCGCTGGCAACGCTGCTGATAAGAAACAGGGAAAGAAGTATGAAGAAGCACTTTCTCACTAGCCCTTTACTAATTTAATGATGCGGTTAAAATCTTCTTCTGAATGAAAAGGGATGGTTATTTTACCTTTACCCTTTGCGTCTACCTTAATATCAGCTTTAGCGCCAAAAAAATCGGCAATAGCTTTTTTCTGGATGTCTTCTACTTTAAAAGCAGTACCTCTTGCCGGTTTTGCCGGTGCGGGTTTCAGGCTGTCCTGGTAGTTTTTTACCAGCGCTTCGGTTTCGCGGACCGAAAGGTTGCCGCTTACTATCTTCTGGTATATTTCGGCCTGCGCATCATGGCCCTCAATATTGATTATGGCACGGCCGTGGCCCATGGTGATAAACCCGTCGCGTATCCCTGTCTGGATGATAGGGTCAAGTTTCAGCAGGCGAAGGTAATTGGCTATTGTAGAACGTTTTTTTCCCACGCGCTCACTCATCTGTTCCTGGGTAAGCTGTATTTCATCTATAAGGCGCTGGTAGGAAAGGGCTATTTCGATAGGGTCGAGGTCGTGGCGTTGTATGTTTTCCACGAGCGCCATTACCAGCGATTCGTTATCATTGGCAATGCGTATATATGCAGGAATGGTTTCCAGCCCTGCCATTTTTGAAGCACGCAGCCTGCGCTCACCCGAAATAAGCTGGTAGGTTTTATAGTCAAGCTTACGGACGGTTATCGGCTGTATAACCCCAAGTTCTTTAATGGAAGTGCTTAGTTCCTGCAGGGATTCTTCGTTAAAGTTAGTCCTGGGCTGGAACGGGTTTATTTCAATAGCATCAATATCAAGCTCAATAATATTGCCTACAACTTTATCAGCGTTTTTATCCTCAACCGATTTTATATCGTTATCCGGGTCTTTCAGTAATGCTGATAATCCTCTTCCAAGGGCCTGTTTTTTTATTGCTTTTGTCATGAAGTTACTTTACTGTTTTTCTTAATGATCTCTTCGGCCAGGTGCAGGTAATTGGTTGCTCCCTTACTGGTAGCATCATAGTTTATGATGCTTTCGCCGAAGCTGGGTGCCTCACTTAGCTTTACGTTGCGCTGTATCACGGTTTCAAAAACCATATCGTTAAAATGTTTCTGCACTTCTTCAACTACCTGGTTGGAAAGGCGCAGGCGCGAATCATACATAGTGAGCAGCAGGCCTTCAATATCTAACGCCGGGTTATGTATCTTCTGTACACTCTTTATAGTATTTAACAGCTTACCGAGGCCTTCAAGCGCAAAATATTCGCACTGTATCGGTATTACAACCGAATCAGCAGCAGTAAGTGCGTTAAGCGTTAGCAGGCCTAGTGACGGCGCACAGTCTATAAGGATATAATCATATTTGTCTTTTACCGGTTCAAGCGCCTGCTTCAGCATGTATTCCCGGTTTTCTTTATCAACCAGCTCAATTTCAATGGCTACCAGGTCAATATGGGCCGGAATTACCGAAACATTAGGGGCGCTGCATGCTACGGTGGCTTCATCAGGAGTATGGCTGTGCTCCAGTATCTGGTAGGTGCCTATTTCAACCGACTCTACATCAAGCCCCAGACCGGAGCTGGCATTGGCCTGCGGGTCAGCATCTATCAAAAGGACTTTTTTTTCGAGCACACCCAGCGATGCCGCCAGGTTAACCGAAGTTGTTGTTTTACCTACGCCACCTTTCTGGTTGGCAATAGCAATAATTTTACCCATTTATAGTTGAAAATTTTGAACCGTAAAAATACAATTATTTATGGGATGTGAAAACGGAATTTGTTAACATTATTCAGGCAAAGTAATAAGCTGTAGACAGAAGCCAATACAACTTATAACAAAAGATAAAATGAATAGTAACTAATGATTATGCCTCATATTCCAATCTAGCTTGGTAATTTTGTTATCAGTAATAAGAAGTACAGATATTTCTCTATGTAAGCCTGTTGAATAATGATCTAAGTTTATTAATGTGTAATTTCCATATATGGTAGTAATTGGATGGTGAGTGTATAAACCGTTAAAGAATAACCTATGAACGACTTTTATTTCATTATCCATAATTTCTGCTATAAATGTTAATTTAGCAAGGTGGACCATAAACAATAACTTACCCTTATAATTAAATGATGAAAATATTTGGATACCGTTTAAATCTAATTTTTTAGTAAATGAATTTGATTTATCTGTATAACCTAAAGCTGCTCCTTTAAATATTTTTCCAATTTTAGATGACTTTGCTAATGTTAATTCAGTTGGTTTACTTACAGTTTTTATTTCTGAAAAACCATCACCATGTCCCAGGTGCGATAATACATTGTATCCATTTGCATCTTTAAGAACAGAATTTGCACAAGTTGATTCCGTAAAGTACGTTGTTAAAGTTGCCTTTTCAAAAAAATACACTGTCCCTCCCCATTCTCCAAAACAGTCGCTATAAATAATGTATTTTTCGTCAATCCTGTCCTAAATAAAATTTAACACTATCAAACTTAACCATT
>NZ_NOXV01000129.1 GCF_002251835.1 Flavobacterium cyanobacteriorum | reverse complement strand
TTCGTCAACCCTTTTTTATTTAACAAATAAGTTTAAACCACTTCAAAAATTAATTTTTGCATTACACATCAAATTGGAAAAATTAAAGGTTATTTTAATTCAAAACAAATATTATAAAATAAAATAACCCTGCCTCTTTGAGGAAGCAGGGTTCTTATCAGAATTAACCTTATCAGTAATTAAGATTCTTGTGGGGCGTCTCCGCCGTTATTTTCATTTCTTGGTTCCCTTGGCTCGCGGTTTTCGCGTGGCCTGTCATCGCGCCTGTCCTGCCTTGGCCCACGGTCACGTGAGTTACGGTCGTCACGGCCACGATTGTCCCTGTTGCCGCCTTCGCGCGGCCCGCGGTTTTCACGCTGCGGGGCGTTCTCATCCCTTGGAGGGCGGGGCAGTAAAGCTTTCCTTGAAACTTTTTCCTTACGCGTTTTAGGATCAATACCTATATATTTCACCTCAAACTCATCACCCATATTCACAACATCAGTTACATTTTCGGTGCGCTCCCATGCCAGCTCGCTTACGTGAAGCAGTACCTCGTTGCCCGGTGCATCAACATATTCTACCACAGCGCCAAAATCAAGCATCTTTATAACACGAACCTTATAGGTTTCACCCACCTGCGGCTTGAATATGATTGAATCGATCTTCTTAAGTACCATATCAATACCTTCAGGGCTTGTACCAAGGATTTCTACTTCACCCTGCTCGTTAACCTCATTAATAACGATGGTAGTTCCCGATGCTTTCTGAAGTTCCTGGATAACTTTTCCGCCTGGGCCAATAAGCGCACCAATGTAAGCTCCCGGAATGGTAACCATAATAATTTTAGGTGCATGCCTTTTTACTTCCGGCCTTGGCTCGGCAATTACTTCGATTAGTTTACCTAATATATGTAAGCGTCCTTCGCGTGCCTGCTCCAGCGCTTTTTCCATAATTTCGTAGTTAAGGCCTTCAATCTTTATGTCCATCTGGCAGGCGGTAATACCGTCGGCAGTACCGGTAACTTTAAAGTCCATGTCACCAAGGTGGTCTTCATCACCAAGGATATCTGAAAGCACTGCCCAGCGGCCTGTCTTGTCATCTGATATAAGGCCCATAGCAATACCCGATACCGGTTTCTTCATCTGGATACCTGCATCCATAAGTGCAAGTGTACCTGCACAAACTGTAGCCATTGATGACGAACCGTTAGATTCCAACACGTCTGACACAACACGAACCGTATAAGGGTTATCGGCAGGGATCATGTTTTTAAGTGCACGCTGTGCCAGGTTACCGTGGCCCACTTCGCGTCTTGATGTTCCCCTTAGCGGTTTAGCTTCACCGGTTGAGAAAGGAGGGAAGTTATAGTGCAGGTAAAATTTCTCTTCACCCTGCTCCGTAGGGAGGTCAATAACATTAGCCTCACGCGATGTTCCCAGCGTTACAGTGGCAAGCGCCTGGGTTTCGCCTCTTGTAAACAGCGATGAGCCATGAGCACCCGGCAGGTAATCAATTTCGCACCATATAGGGCGTATCTCATTGGTTTTCCTTCCGTCAAGTCGTATACCAAGATCAAGTATTACATTACGTACAGCCTCTTTTTGGGCTTTATAAAGGTACTTGCTTATAAGGTCGCCGTTTTCAAGCAGTTCTTCTTCCGTAAAAGCTGCTTTTACCTCTTCTTTAACGGCTGAGAATTTTTCAGAACGCTCATGTTTTGCCGAACTTTCCTGTGCTATGGCAAAGAATTTATCATAAGACAGCTCATAAACTTTCGCTTGTATGGCTTCATCGTTCTTCTCCGGCTCATATTCGCGCACTTCGCCTTTTCCGGCGGCGGCTTTAAGCCTTTCCTGGGCGGCTATCTGTACCTTGATGGCCTCGTGGGCAAATTTTATGGCTTCAACCATTTCTTTTTCGGAGATCTCTTTCATTTCCCCTTCCACCATGGCAATGGAGTCTTTTGAAGCACCGATGATCATATCAATATCTGACTCTTCCAGTTGCGATTTGCTCGGGTTAATGATAAGCCGGCCGTTGATCCTGCCCACACGCACTTCTGATATAAGGGTGTGGAAAGGGATGTCAGACACAGAGAGCGCTGCCGAAGCGGCAAGCCCTGCAAGCGCATCTGGCATTACTTCATCATCATGGCTCATCAGCTGTATCATTACCTGCGTTTCAGCATGGTAATCATCCGGGAACAGCGGGCGCAGTACGCGGTCTACTAATCGCATAGTTAATACTTCGGTGTCGCTTGGCCTTGCCTCGCGCTTGAAAAAGCCTCCCGGAAAACGGCCTGCTGCGGCAAATTTTTCGCGGTAATCTACAGTCAGGGGCAAAAAATCGATGCCCGGTGCGGCAGTCCTTGCAGAAACTACCGTTGCCAGCAGCATTGCGTTACCCATTTGTACTACTACAGAGCCGTCGGCCTGTTTTGCAAGTTTTCCTGTTTCGATCGAGATGCTTCGTCCATCTCCCAGATCGATGATTTCTCTAGTTACGTTAGGAATCATAAATTCTAATTCTTGATTAAACAATGGATTCTTAGTTGTGTTGTAGTTGTTGTGTGTAGTTGTTTAGAACCCAATGAAAAACCAAACTTTTTCTGCCGATATGTAAAAACAAAAAGAGGCGCGCGGGCACCTCTTTTCATCTCGATTATTTTCTGATGTTCAATTCTTTGATAATCTCACGATACCTGTTGATATCTTTTTTCTTCAGGTAGTCAAGGACACTCCTCCTTTTACCCACCAGCTTCACAAGCGAGCGCTCCGTGTTGTAGTCATGGCGGTTCCTCTTAAGGTGCTCTGTAAGGTGGTTGATCCTGAAGGTAAACAGCGCCACCTGGCCTTCGGCTGAACCGGTGTTTGTTGCAGCGCCGCCGTGTTTTGCGAAAATTTCTTCTTTAACTTCTTTAGTCAAATACATGCTAATATTATTTAAATGATTATTATGTAGACCAGGCTTTTCCTGATTGGGTGCAAAGATAGTTATTAATTTTAATTGGGCAAGGCCGGCAGATAGTTTTTGAAAAAGTACCTGGCAATTTGGTTTATTACTGTTTGGCCTATCCGCAGCCCCAAAAACTAATAAAGTTGGTAAACCAATTATATCACCCCCTACGGATTTTTTTGTTTGTATTTATTTCGTTTCTATTATGATTTTGCCTCTAAGGGGCTTATTCAATTCGCTCTACAATTTTTATTTCTTCTTCGGCCAATTCAACTTAAGAAATGACAAAAAGTGGCCTATTGCTATTGAGAGATATTATAATGCAAACGTAATTTTAAACATCGCTTGCCTTGGCCGTAAATTAAAACCGGTTTCGATGTAACTATAGTCGCTAATGCTTACTGTTTTAAAATTGGTTGTGTTGAATAAATTATTGATTTGAAATTCCAAATCAATTTTTTTCTTTTTTATTGTATATCTGTAAATTAAGTCGGTAAATAGGTTTTCTGAGCGTTCCGTAAATAAATTGTTGTTAATATATTCAGACTTTATAGCAAAAAAATGATTATTATTTAAGTTAAAATTTAAGTTCATGGAGTGATTTTGTTGCATAATTGTTGAATTGAATTCCTCCTGGATTTTATTTTTTGAGAATGTCCAATTGGATTGGTATTCTAAATTAAGCCATTCAAAAACATCAATATCAATTTTGTTTCCAAAACTCCAATTAACGTTTTTAATTGCAGTGTCATTAAAATTCAATATTTGTTGAAATTTAGTTACACTATAACTGCCATTCAGGATGGCATTTGTTTTTAATTTGTTGAAGTATTTATTAATACGTGCTGAAACGGATTGATTTACTCTTGTATTTTTTTGTTCAATGGCTTTCATTATGGTTGAACCATTAGTTAAAACTTGTGTGACATATAACAAGTTATTATCGCTTTTTGAGTTGGTGTAAATAAAAGTACAGAACAAAGCTGTGAGAGGATCTCTAAAATTAACGCCAAGAGATTTATTTTGATTTAATGTTTGTAATAATGGTGCGTTAATTCTTTGGATGCTCCTATAGTTTTGTAAAATATAAGCGTAATACAATTGATTAATTGTACCAAATTGATTAGTGATACTTACGGAAGAATTAATTTTCCAATATGTATTCAGGTCATAAATAACTGATAATCTTGGCTCAAATGTGGTTCTATGGAGGCTTTCTTTTTCTTGTAAAGGATTATCATTTATTGTATAAGATTGAATATTTACAGGTGTTGTCAACTCTAATCGCCATTTATTTTTTTGATATTGTGTTTGGAGTTCAAAGTAGATTTTTGAACGCATCCAATCTAAATTATTTGAAAATTCACCGCTCAAAATTGTATTTTCTGAAGTGGCAATCCGGCTATTTAAGGTTTGATTTTCTATTTGAAAACCAACTCTTGGCTCAAGAGTAAGTTGATTATAACCTTTGATAAAACTAAATGAATTATTAGTATAAAAAGTTTTTAAGTCAACCCTTTGAATTACTTCTTCATACAGATTATTGTTATTTAAAATTGCTTCAAACTGTCCGGGATCTACTTTTAATGTTTGTGGTGTTTTATTAAAACCTGCATATGAATTTAAAGTAAATAGTTGTTTACCAATAGCGAAAATGGATTTATGACTATTAGATATTTTTAAATAATGGTTTGTGAGATTTTGTGTTACATTTTCATTTACTGTATAAAGTAAACCACGTTGGCGATCCCAACTACCTTCAAAATCAAGGCAGTTTTTAAAATAATTTTTATCTGCATTTTTCTGTAAAGTAATGTTGGTTTGTAATGCATCAGAGAAAAATAGATTGTTTTTTTCTTCAAGTAGGTTTATAGTGTTAGTAGGTGTAATAAATTGGGTATTTGTATATCCATTTTGCTGTTGATAGTCATTTACATAGGAAATATTTAGCCTTAGTTCATAATTTTTTCTTAGCTTCTGCAAATGGTTAAAAGTAAGTAAGTGAATATTATTATCTAACCATCGTTTTTCAGAAAAATCAGGAATTGATAATTGTTGGATGGACAGCCAATTCGTTTTTTCATTACTACTTTCAAATTGGTTAAATAAATCGTCAATAGTTAATGATTCAAGTTGCAGGGCGATATTACTACCGGTGTTATTGCTTTGGTAGGAAGCAAGCATTTGTTGTTTTTTTGTAAAAAGCATTGGTGTTATATTGGTTTCCCATAGTAACGGAGAAAAACCTGAACCTATTTTTGCTTGTCCGGTAAATGTGTAGGATTTCCTTAATTTAATATTTAAAGCCGCGTCATCTGAAAATTTCAGGCTGTCTAACATCTTTATGGGTTGATGATTTTCTAAAATCTGCACTTGGGTTACATCTTTATAAGGCAAGTTTTCGTTGGCTAAATTGTACTTACCTTCCAGTAAATCCAATCCTTCTATGTAATATTTATTGATAGGTTTGCCTTGGTATAAAATTTTTCCGTCTGATAAGACTTCTATTCCGGGCATTCTTTTTAGTACGTCAGCAATGCTTCGGTCTTGTTCTTTGGCAAATGTATTTACAGAGTATTTTATAGTATCGCCATCCTGTGTAATTGGCTGTGACTCTACAACAACTTCTTTTAATTCGAATACTTTAGTATTTAGCCTAAAATCTTTCCTTTGGCTCTCATTTTTTAAAGTTTCATTGATAGTTTCAAAATCTATGGAACTGACTTTAATGTCAATTTCATCTTGAGATTTAGAGAAAGTAATACTATAATTACCTTTCTCATCAGTGATTGAAAAAGCGATGATGTCCTCTGAAGATCTATAATTTATAACAACACTTGCATTTGGAATTGGATTTCCGTCAAGATCTGATATTTTACCTTTGATCGTAGTTTGAGAATTTATTGTATTAGATATTAAAAAAAATAGAATTAAATTTTTTATCATGAGTGGTTATGCGTCTTCAGGTTTTATTACAGCAACTTATATTGAAGTGGTTTAAACTTTTATTTTATTAAATTTCTTTAGTG
>NZ_NOXV01000152.1 GCF_002251835.1 Flavobacterium cyanobacteriorum | reverse complement strand
GGGCTTTCCGCTGCAAGTCCTCATTCCGCTGCGCTGCATTGCGGGCTATCCGCTACAATCCCTCACGCGGGGGATTTTTTGCTTATTCAATCTTAGAGAAAGGTATTGGGGAATATACTTCAAATGTTGAATTAGACGAGTCTGGGAATATTATAAAAGATATTTAAGAAATCGACAATAAGTAATAAATTTGTTTCTTTAATAAATCAAGAAAAAGCCCTTGAGAAAACTTTTTATTCAGGACAAAACAAAAATAGAATTAGCTTACGATGGTATCAATAATATATTAGTCAGGAAATTCATAACGAAGAATATAAAGAAAACGGGATATTTCTTCGGAGTGAATTTATATACAATGCCCACAATGGAAATTTTTAGGCTTACAAGTTAACAAAAGGCAATGGGTTGAATGAAAAACCATGAGTTACGCAATAAGCATTAGGTATTGTAAAAAGGGAACTCCCCCGTTTGGATATATGTACAAGATTCAGCTTTCTTTCTTCGACACAACTCCTGGGCTAAAAAACCATCTGCGGCAATATCCTTTGTCAGCAATACAACACAGAAGAAATATGAAAACAACATTCTACACACTGTTAAGCTGCTTTATTTCATTTTCCATTATCAGTTGCGACGCAAGGGAAAGGCTGGATGCTGGGGCCATAAGCAGTTTTAACCATTTGCTCACATCGCTGAAACATGCAAAGGATTCAAAAGACTCAATAGGTATAATCCAGGTACAATACCTTGATAAGATTAAAAATAATTGTCAGCCATTTATTAAAGAAAAGGGATTGACTGCACGTAAAATATACGAAAGCATGAGCCTATTCCCAAAGTTTTATAACCAGTTGGCTAACTATAAGACAGACTTTAAAAGTATTAACGACACTATTAACTACATTGACAAAAAAATCGGACATTTTTTTGACGGATATAAAGAAATTAAGGTAGTTCTCCTGGTCGGGGACTTGTCTGTAGGCGGTACTGTAGATGAAAACATAATATACATTTGTTTAGAGATGATTGCAGACAATGGCATTACCGATAAGTCAGAATTGCCCCCTTATTTAAAATCATTAAGTGAAAAGGGGACTCTTTTCGCTTATTTAGCTCATGAAAGTGTGCATACAATACAGGCTGGATTCCCCTTAAATGAACTTACGGGAAGGATAATACACGGGAAAAACAGCCTCTTATACACCTGCCTGCTGGAAGGCAGCGCAGAATATATTTCATATTATTTATTTGGCACCTACCTGAATAAGAGCTCAGAGGCTTATTTTATGAGTAACAGGAAGCGCATCTGGACTAAGTTTACAGAAAATGTAGAAAAAACTCCCTATGAATATAACCAGTGGATTTATTCTTTCAGGCCCAATGACGGCAGGCCCGCTGATTTAGGGTATTATTTGGGGTTTAAAATTTGTGAAGCCTTTATGAACCTTCAATCTGATAAAAAGAAGGGCCTAAATTGCCTGATTAACAGGAACAAATTTAAATATGTATATAAAAAAAGCCTATACAACGTAGAATGATGTACTTACATTACTTCATAATGGTAAGAGCGGCAGTAAAATACGATGTACCAATATTAGAAAAAAATATAGAACGGGGTTAAATCCTTTACAACTTATGGATATCAGTATTAGAAAATGGGATAAAAGCGACATTGATAACCTAAAGCTTTACGCCAATAATAAAAATATTTCGGATAAACTTGCTGACGCATTTCCCTTTCCTTATACAGAAGATTTTGGACTGAAATTTATAGACCGGGTTTCTAATGAAAGTCCGACAAAAATTTTTGCCATAACAATTGAAGACAAAGCAATAGGTTCTATCGGTATTTTTCCGTGCTCTGACATTCATAGAAAAAATGCTGACATCGCCTACTGGATAGCAGAGCCATACTGGGGTCGCGGAGTTGCAGTTAAAGCCATAGCCCTAATTATTGACTATGCGTTTAAAACATTTGGCATTACTCGAATCTATGCTAAGCCCTATGGCAGTAATCCTAATTCACATAGGGTGCTTGAAAAAGCAGGATTTGAATTAGAGGCAACACTTAAAAATGCCGTATTTAAAAACAACGAATACCTGGATGAGTTAATCTATGTCTATACAAATGACAAAACTACGAACCGCTAATATCGGTAACTGTTGCGCAACTCCATTTTAAAATTTTAAGATACATAAAAAAGGTAACCTCTTTTAAAGCCATTTAAGATAAAGGCTTTAAGTTTGGGAAATACTGAAATATTTGGTTTTACGGTGTAAGATAACAAAAATATGGAAGTGTGATATTATCATAAAAAAGCCCCGCTAACAGCGAGGCTCTTTCTGATAAGTAAGATAAATATATTGTTTATAAAACGTTTTTTATTTAACCTTGTTTACTATAGCAGCAAACGCTTCAGGGTGGTTCATGGCCAGGTCGGCAAGCACCTTACGGTTCAGCTCAATACCTGCGGCCTTTACTTTACCCATGAATTGTGAGTAACTCATCCCGTGAAGCCTTGCACCTGCGTTGATACGCATAATCCAAAGGGCGCGGAAGTTCCTCTTTTTCTGCTTTCTGTCGCGGTAAGCATAAGCCATTGCTTTTTCTACCGCGTTTTTGGCTACTGTCCAAACGTTTTTACGACGGCCAAAGTATCCTTTGGCCTGCTTCAATACTCTTTTTCTGCGAGCCCTTGAAGCTACTGAATTTACTGATCTTGGCATAATTTTAATGTTTTTTGTAGCAGGCGTTCCGGTTTAGCGGAAACTTTAGGGCCATACTCCAGGGTTATTACTTTTTTTAACCGAAGCAGCGGTTGGATTAAACCAGCCTTAATTGCTGCTTAACGCTCTTCTCATCACTGCTGTGTACCAGAGCCGCATGAGTAAGGGCAAGCTTACGCTTCTTTGATTTCTTAGTCAGGATATGACTCTTAAAAGCGTGCTTTCTCTTGATTTTACCAGAGCCGGTCACTTTAAAGCGTTTCTTGGCGCTGGATTTGGTTTTCATTTTAGGCATTTTCTTCCTGTATTTTAATTTATCTTACTTACTATCTTTTTAGTTAAAAATTTAATGTTATAATGTTTGAAGGTTACAGCAGCAACTTTCAACTTTCTAACTTTCAACTTTCCAACTTACTTTTTCTTCTTGGGTGCTATGTACATAATCATCCTTTTACCTTCAAGCACCGGCAGCGACTCTACCTTGCCAAATTCCTCCAGGTCCTGTGCCAGCCTGAGCAGGAGTATCTGCCCCTGTTCTTTGTAAATTATCGAGCGGCCTTTAAAGAAAACAAAGGCTTTCAGCTTTGAGCCTTCCTTCAGGAATTTTTCAGCATTTTTGCGCTTGAACTCGTAATCGTGCTCATCAGTCTGCGGGCCGAAACGGATTTCTTTTACAGTGATCTGGGTAGATTTTGCCTTAAGCATCTTATCCCTTTTCTTCTGCTCGTAAAGGAACTTTTTATAATCCATTATTTTGCAGACGGGCGGGGCAGCATTGGGAGATATCTCCACAAGGTCAAGTTCCTGCTCCTCTGCCATTTGCAGTGCCTGGGATGTTCTGTAAACCCCCGGCTCCACATTTTCCCCGACAAGCCTTACCTCAGGGACACGGATGGCATTGTTAATCCTGTGTGCATCCTTTTTTTCTACGCGGGGCTGTGGCCCCCTGTTGTTTCTAATTGCTATGGCTCTTAATTTTTAAGTTAAACTTTAAAATGGTTTTAGTGTTTTATCTATTTCCTGCTGCACTAAGGCAGCAAATTCTTTGATTGTCATACTCTGGTTCGACTTTCCTGCATCGCCGTGTTTCCTTACAGAAATTGTCCCGTTTTTCTCTTCTTCTTCGCCTACTATCAGCATAAACGGTACCTTTTGCACCTCAGCATCGCGTATTTTTTTGCCTATGGTTTCGTTGCGGTTATCGATTAGGGCGCGAATTTCGTGATTTTCGAGCAATTCTAAAACTTTTTTGGCATAATTTTCATATTTCTCACTAATAGACAACAGGATAGCCTGCTCCGGCATGAGCCAAAGCGGAAAATTACCTGCTGTATTTTCAAGCAGGATAGCTATAAAACGCTCCATCGAACCAAAGGGTGCGCGGTGTATCATTATCGGGCGGTGCAGCTCGTTATCGCTGCCTTTGTAGGTCAGGTCAAAGCGCTCCGGCAGGTTATAATCTACCTGTATGGTACCCAGCTGCCACTGGCGGCCCAGCGCGTCTTTCACCATAAAATCGAGTTTCGGCCCGTAAAATGCCGCTTCCCCATATTCTACCACTGTATTAAGCCCCTTGTCTTTTGCGGCATTTATAATGGCGTTTTCAGCCTTTACCCAGTTTTCCTCAGAACCTATATATTTTTCCTTGTTGTCCGGGTCACGAAGCGATACCTGCGCGCTGAAGTTCTCGAACCCAAGCGAGCTGAAAACATACAGTACCAGGTCAATAACATTCTTAAATTCGGTATCGAGTTGGTCCGGCGTACAGAAGATATGCGCATCATCCTGTGTAAACCCGCGTACCCTTGTAAGCCCGTGCAGCTCGCCGCTCTGCTCGTAGCGGTATACGGTGCCAAACTCAGCATAACGCTTCGGAAGGTCCTTGTAGCTCCACGGTTTGGTGTTGTATATCTCACAGTGGTGCGGGCAGTTCATGGGCTTCAGCATAAACTCCTCACCTTCGTTAGGGGTCCTTATCGGCTGGAAACTGTCGGCACCGTATTTTGCATAGTGGCCTGAAGTTACATAAAGTTCTTTTCCGCCAATGTGTGGCGAAACCACCTGCTCGTAACCGGCTTTTTTCTGCGCTTTTTTAAGGAACTGCTCCAGCCTGTCGCGCAGTGCGGCACCCTTAGGCAGCCAAAGCGGAAGGCCCTGCCCAACCTTTTGCGAGAAAGTAAACAACTCCAGCTCTTTGCCCAGCTTCCTGTGGTCGCGGCGCCTGGCCTCTTCCAGGAGCTCCAGGTACTCGGTCAAATCCTTTTGTTTAGGGAAAGAAATACCATAAACCCTGGTCAGCTGTTTATTCTTCTCATCGCCGCGCCAGTAGGCTCCGGCCACGCTCATAATTTTCATGGCTTTGATGAGGCCTGTGTTTGGGATGTGGCCCCCACGGCACAGGTCGGTGAAAGTGGCGTGGTCACAAAATGTGATGGTGCCGTCTTCCAGGTTTTCAATGAGTTCGGTTTTGTATGGGTTGTTTTCTTTCTTGTAAAATTCAAGTGCTTCGGCCTTGCTGGCTTCACGCATGGTAAATTCATGTTTTTCACGGGCTATTTCCAGCACGCGGTCTTCAATGGCTTTAAAATCCTTGTCAGTAATTACATTGTCACCAAAATCAACATCGTAGTAAAACCCGTTATCAATGGCGGGGCCTATGGTAAGCTTGATGCCAGGGTATTTTTCCTGCAGCGCCTGCGCCATTACGTGGCTGGTAGAGTGCCAGAATGCTTTTTTGCCCTCTTTGTCATTCCAGGTAAATAATACAAGCGAACCGTCTGTCGTTAGTGGGGTTTTGGTCTCAATAGTGGTACCATTAAAGGAAGCTGAGATAACGTTCCTTGCTAAACCTTCACTGATGCTCATGGCAACATCGTGGGGGGTAACCCCCGCGTCAAACTTCTTCACCGAACCGTCCGGCAGTGTAATATTTATCATTTATGTAAGAATTTATAAGCGGCAAATATAGCGTATTACACGCTGAATTACAACAGTAAAATGAGTGTTCGCGGAATGTTTAGACGGGTTAATTTTCTTAAGCCTGGCTATAAACTTTTTCCTTTTGGGAAGGGCAGGTTTATGTAAGGTATACAATGGGGATGCCAAAGGCCGGGAAAGTGAGTACCCATTCCCAGGGGTGTACCGGCCACTAAACCCAGCCCTGATTGAAGCGGCATCCTCCCCGCCGCCTGCTTTCGCGGCGGGGAGATATAG
>NZ_NOXV01000148.1 GCF_002251835.1 Flavobacterium cyanobacteriorum | reverse complement strand
GCACTAAAGAAATTTAATAAAATAAAAGTTTAAACCACTTCATTATTAAGAAGTATAAACTACAAAATATAGACATCTTAAAATTATGGGAGGATAATAAACTTATTGAAAGATGCTACGATAATCAAAATTACTGGAAGGTAGGCTTCATATTAACCAACGATATTTATAAGCTAACGGATAGTGATTTGACATGGAATGAATGGTTAAAATTAAATGGTAAAACCCCCTAATAAAATCAGATTATAATTAATCATTCATTATGATTACTAAAACAAATAATATGAACAAAATGAAAAAAGTATTTTTATTGTTAATAACAACTATTATCTTATGTGCTTGCAAATCAGATGTAAATATAAACTCTATCACCTTTAAAGAATTAGATTCCATTAATTCAGAACCAAAAGAGCACATCATTAAATTTTTAGAAAATTCTGATTATGTTCTTTTGAATAATCAACCTACATCTGAACAATGGAAATCAAATAACGGAAAAGAAATTATTCAATTTAACGGTGAAGGAGTTTTAGTTTTTTTGACGTACAATGAAAATATTTATACTTCACTTATAGAGGATCTAAAAAAATCTAAATATATAAGTACAGGGACTTCAGTTAACAATGGCATAGAAGTAGAGTCTTATTCGAAGAATCATGAAACTATTTTTATATCATCATCAATAAATACTGATAAAGAAAACAAAATTTATTCTATAACTTTTTTAAAATAGTATTTAATCTATTTTATTTTTAAAGGCGGTGTATTTACTTGGCGATTATAATATAATACGGATATGATAAAATCGTATATTTAAGCAAAAATATTACGTATGGTAAAGCGTAAAACCCGGAGTAGAAGGATGTATATCATAGCTTTTTGTTTCCTTGCGTATTTAGTTTTTTGCCAGTCCTGCATGACTATGCGTATGGGCAGGGCCAAAGCTGCCGGGTTTTTCAGCACTGCCGGCGTAAAATATGTTGATTCTACTGTTATTGTTGAAAACCATCCGCTGCACTACATACAGACAGGTGATTGCGGAAAGCCTACGCTGTTCTTCATCCATGGTTCTCCGGGAAGCTGGGATGCCTACAAACAGTACCTTACCGATACACTGCTGCTGGAAAAGTTCCGCATGATAGCTGTTGACAGGCCGGGCTTCGGTTACAGCAGTTTCGGCACGGCAGAAGGGCTTGCCGTACAGGCACGTTTACTTGCAGGGCTTATAAAGAAACTTGACAACCATACGCCTGTTGTGCTTATCGGCCATTCCCTCGGTGGGCCTATTGCCGTAAAAATGGCAGTAAATGAGCCTTTATCATATCAGCACCTCATTTTGCTGGCAGCAGCGGTGGACCCCGGAGCGGAAAAACCTGAAAAGTGGCGTTATATCATAAAGCAAAAACCGCTGAGGTACCTTATTCCCGGTGCACTCCGCCCATCTAACGACGAATTATGGCTGCTTAAGCAGGAGCTTATCGACATGCAGCCCCAGCTGAAGGACCTTACGGCGGGTGTTACTATCATTCACGGCACAAAAGACGGCCTTGTGCCATACCGCAATGTGCCTTTTATGAAAAAGGAATTTATTAATGCCAAAAATGTAAAAGTGATAAGCATAAAAGATGCCAATCACTTTATCCCCTGGGAACATTATGGCGAGATAAGGGATGCGCTGCTAACCCTTCAGCTTTAGTCAAAGCACTCCATCATCAGTAAATCGCCTTCACGATACTCTATAATTACCATGCCATCATGCAGTACCTCATTGCTGCTACCGGTGCGGTAGCCAATATGCAGTTCTTCATCGTTCAGAGGATATTTCAGGTTTTGCGTTTTTATCCCTTTTACACTGCCTACAGGAACTAAAGAAACAGGTGTGCCGGCCGGATACCATTTTTCAAACTTCGGCGGCAGCAGGAATATCTTTGAATGATCATCAAGCATTACAACCTTAATTGTATTACGGTAGCGGACTATGTTGGTTATATTGGTAATGGTATGGTCTGCCCTTTTGCCGGTAGCCCATATAACATTAACGGCAGGTATGCCACGGCTAATCAGGTAATCAAAAGCTTTTTCAAGGTCTGTCTTGTCCTGGTCAGGTGTATAAACTATTTCTAAAGGATATTGCTTTTCCCGATAGTGTTCAGGGTCCAGGCCCCTGTCAAAATCCCCAAGCAGTACATCTACTTTAATTCCCAGTTCCAGTACACGTTCTATAGCGCTGTCCAGCACAATTACGAGCGGCGACCATTCCAGCAACTGGCCCATTAGTTCTTTACTGCATTCAGCGCCGTTGGCAATAATAAGGGCAGGTTCCTGGTCTTCGCGTACAATGTGGTGTGAGGACATGAATAGGTTTTAAAAATTAAGGTTTAAAGTTACAGTTGGCCTCAAAGTTAGTATTATTTATAATCCGAAGGGCAAACCTGAAACTTTAAACCTTAAACATTGAGCAAGTATTATTGGATTGTATAATTAATCGTTGAAACTTCGCTCAGCCTGAAATAGCCTAAAGGATAATTGGCCTCATTGGTCTGGTTTATAATATTGCCGCGCACAGTAGCCGGCGGGGTAGCAAACGGGCCACCGCCACCATCGCCTCCTGAAACGCTTATCAGTATGCCCATATAATTGTAATACCTTTCAGAAATGCCGTAAAGCCTTATGCCAACTACATCACCGGCAGTAAGGTCTTCCTGGCTGAAGAACCCGAACATTTCATTGCCATCAAAAAACTGGTCATCTGTAACATCATAGTCAGGATACGGCAGGCGGTTTGTGTCAAAACGTATTAAATAATAGTTTTCTACTACCGGTTCATCCTGGAAGAAGAACCGTACTTCAATATCCTCATTAAGGAATCCCCCTTCATTATCCTGTATCACATTGGTTATATCCGGCACAGGATTAAGGGTTTCTGTTGAGGTATACGTCTGTCCGTTATAAACCACTGTCAAGGTATAGGTTCCGCCAACTTCGGGTACA
Source organism: Flavobacterium cyanobacteriorum (assembly GCF_002251835.1). Taxonomy (GTDB): domain Bacteria; phylum Bacteroidota; class Bacteroidia; order Flavobacteriales; family Flavobacteriaceae; genus Flavobacterium; species Flavobacterium cyanobacteriorum. The sequence continues at coordinate 2,811 of NZ_NOXV01000148.1, read as the reverse complement.
AAATTGTTGCATATATATTCTCCGGTACCCGGTGTTTCAACAAAGTTAAAAACGGTATTGTCAGCTTTGGTAATAAAAACAGTAGCCCCTGAAACCAACGGTATTGCGGGATTGTAGTAACCGGTGGTAGTACTAAGTTTTATTTTCTGCTGGCTGCCGTCAGTACCTTTAACCCAGTCTATGGAAGCTTCAATAACAAGGCGGGGCGGGGCAGTGTTGAGGTCAACATTTACAACCTCTTCACATGAGGCAGCAAACAGGCCGGCTATGATTGTGGCGATATAGATTAATTTTTTCATAATGTTATATTTTAATATCCCGATGGCTGTAGCCCGGAATGATATTTTAGAATCTGAAATTATACGTTACACTTGGTATCAAGCCAAATATAGACAGCCTCACGGCCTCATTGGCTCCTGTATCTTCATTTTGCCTAAAGGTTATGGAAGCGGCATTCATCCTGTTATAAAGGTTATAAATACTGAATACCCATTCGCCCTGCCAGCCCTTTTTCTTTTCAGGTTTTGGGGTGTAAGTTGCCGAAACATCAAGGTGGTGGTAAGCCGGCAGCCTGTCTTCATTCCGGCTGCTGTAGCTTGGTATATTCAGGTCGCCGTACCTGTAATAGCCGTTAGGATAAGTAACCGGCTGGCCAGACTGTAATACAAATATTGCTCCAAAAGACCACTTGTCATTCAGTTGATAAGATGCCGTTGTGGAGAGGTTATGTGTTTTGTCGTAGCCTGAAAGGTACCAGTCGCCGTTGTTTATACCTGTTTCGCCCGGTACCCTGCCGGGAGTTTGCTGCTCCGTCCGCGAAAGCGTATACGATATCCAGCCATTAAGCTTGCCCGAATTTTTACGCAGTAATACCTCAAGGCCATACGCCCTTGACCTTCCATTGAGTACTACCTGCTCCACTGCATTGTTAGCAATAAGGTCGGCGCCGTCTATATAATCCAGCCTGTTTTTTATTTTTTTATAATAGGCTTCCACTTCAATGGAGTAATTATCATCTTTAAAGTTCCTGAAATAGCCTATAGCATACTGGTCAAGTGTTTGGGGCTTGAGGTAATTGTCGCTCGGCGCCCATACATCAAGCGGGGTGGGAGATGCTGTGTTTGAAATAAGGTGCAGGTATTGGGCCATGCGGTTGTAGCTTGCTTTAACCGACTGGTTATCATTAAGCTGGTACGCTACTGCTACCCGTGGCTCAAAATTATTAAAGTCGGCTATGGTTTCACCACTTCCATACCTGCGCGTGCCTGTAGGGTCGGCTTTTTCATATATTTTTAGTGCATAATCAAATACTACAGGCTGGTCATTAGCATAGGTGTTTAGTGTTTGTGCCCCAAGCCTGTAGAACATACTGTAGCGTAATCCATAGCTTATATTCAATTTTTCGGTAATTTTTTGTTCTGCTTCAATATACAGGGCAGGTTCCAGCGCATATTTTTTATCAAGCTGGTCAAAGTTAACAGCCGATGTTTCACCTGTTGGCGTTACCGTACCCGGATTAAAATCGTAGTAAATGGCATTAGCACCATAACTCAGCTTCAGGTTGTCCGACAGGTAATGTTTAAGGTCGTACTTCAGGTTATAGTTTTTAATGCCCGAATCCCAGTCAAGCCCAATAAAATCAAGCGTAAGCCCATAATAGTAATCGCTGTAAATAAGGCTCGTATTGGAAAAAAGCTTGTCGCTGAAAAGGTGATTCCAGCGGAGGTTTATTACCGCATTGCCATAAATGTTGTTGAAACTTTGGTTGATGTTAAAAAGATCACGGCCAAAATATCCTGAAAGGTAAAGATTGTTATTGTCATTAAGCTTGTAGCTCAGCTTAGTGTTCAGGTCATAAAAATAGGCGGAGTTTTCATTATCAGTAAGCTTCAGGAACAGGTGCGCGTATGAGGCGCGGCCGCCGATAAGAAAAGAGCCCCTGTCTTTAACAATAGGTCCTTCGGCGAGCAGCCTGCTTGAAATAAGCCCTATACCGCCGGTCATGCGGTATTCCTTGCTGTTCCCTTCTTTCTGGTAAATGTCAAGCACCGAGGAGAGCCTTCCGCCATAACGTGACGGTATGCCCCCTTTGTAAAGCTTCAGGTCTTTTATCGCATCCGAATTAAATACAGAGAAAAAGCCGAAAAGGTGCGAAGAATTGAATATAGTAGCCTCATCGAGGAGTATAAGGTTCTGGTCGGCGGCGCCCCCACGCACATTAAAACCTGAAGCGCCTTCACCGGCGTTGGTTACGCCGGGTAGCTGTAGTATTGATTTTAGCACATCTACTTCGCCAAGTACCACAGGCATCTTCTTTATTTGTTGTATGGTGAGCTTGTTTACGCTCATCTCCGGCTTCTTGATGTTTACCCTCGGTTTGTCTGTATCAATAACTACTTCCTGTAGTTCCTGTACGCCCGGCGCCAGCTGGTAGTTCTTCCTGATGTTCCTGTCAAGCACAATGGTTTCCTCAATAGTGCCGAAGCCAATACTGCTTATTTGCAGCGTGTAGGTACCTGCCGGTAGTGAAATGGAATAAAATCCATACTCATTTGTTGTAGTGCCTGTCTGGAGTTCTTTAATGTAGATGTTGGAGCCGATGATGGTTTCATTACTGCCGCTATCGGTAAGAGTGCCGCTAATGGTAAATTTTTCCTGAGCAGTAGTAGTTGCAAAGAGTAATAACAAGAGTGCCGTGAGACACCCTCTAAAGGGTAATGTCATAATTAAAGATTTTGATTGATGGTTGCAAATTTATTACTTAGATATTAAGTACACGACAAAAATTGTATTAAATTAATTTCCAGCTTA
>NZ_NOXV01000151.1 GCF_002251835.1 Flavobacterium cyanobacteriorum | reverse complement strand
CTATCTCCCCGCCGCAAAAGCAGGCGGCGGGGAGGATGCCGCTTCCACCGGGGCTGGGAGCAGGCACAGCTGCTTCTTTGGCTGGCCTACTGCTTATGGCAATATCGTAAACGCAGGTCGACGCATACTCATAAGCAGGTAATACAAGCACTTTTTTTACAGTTAACTTTTTTTAAAAAAACTTGCATGCAAAAAAAGTTATTGCTTATATTTGCACCCACAAAAGCGGAAGTAGCTCAGTTGGTAGAGCTCCAGCCTTCCAAGCTGGTTGTCGCGAGTTCGAGCCTCGTCTTCCGCTCAAAAAGCCCTGAACATGGTTTGGGGCTTTTTTATTTTAACCCCGAAAGGTCTGCTCCCGGAGCAACCTCCTCCGGCTCCTGCCCCTGCCTGAAAATACGTGCGTGCCTATCGCCTCCCAGTACTATGGCACTCCCCTTCACCTCAAGCCAGCTCCCCTCCCGTAAACCTACTACAGGCTGCCGGTGGAATACATGAAATTCCCTAATCCTCGTTTCCCTTGTTTCCCCCATATGGGTTGAACCCTCAACCGGGTCAAGGTAATGCGGGTTTATATTGAACGGCACAACACCCAGCGTTTTGAATGACGGTGGGTAAATTATAGGCATGTCATTAGTAGTCTGCATCGTAAGGCCGCAGATATTACTTCCTGCGCTGGAACCCAAATAAGGTGTGCCTGCATGTACCGCTTTTTCAAGTGCCTGCATTACACCTGTGTTGTACAACTCGTTCACCAGCAAAAAAGTATTGCCGCCGCCCGTAAATAAGGCTTCGGCATCCAGTACTGCCTGTGCAGGATTATCAAATTCGTGAAGGCCTTTTACATTTATACCTATAGCGGTGAAGGTTTCAGCTACTTTAGCGGTATAAGCTTCATGTGTTATCCCGCCCGGCCTGGCATAAGGTATAAACACGAGGCTGCTGCAATCCTTAAAATGCTCCTGTAGTACAGGCTGCAGGTACTCCAGGTATTTTCCCCCATACATGGCAGAGGTGCTCGCAATAATTATTTTTTTCATCCGTTAAGAGTTGTAAGAAAAGGTAAAGTTACAAGTTAATGATGGTGGGGCATAAAATTTGGTGTATAAATTTTATCTTTGTCTAACAATCCTTACATGCGGCACTTTTACCTTACATATTCTTCACTTCATATCTATAAGAAGTATATTCTCTACCTCATATTACTGTTGGCTGTGGCTGCGGAGGCACAGGAGCGCAAACCGGTAAAAGGCCTGGTATATGCAGGCAATGCCGGTATTGCTGATGTGCTGGTGGTTAACTTTACAGGGCAGAGCGAAACCCGCACTGATAATACTGGCCGTTTCACGCTTTCGCTACAGGTGGGCGACCTTATTATCATAAGCGGAAGCAGTATCGAAACAAAAAAGATCCGCTTCACGCCCGACCTTATCAATAACAGCCTCCTACAGCTTGAGGTCGCCCTGACGGGTGAAGTACTTGAAGAGGTGGTTATCAACCGCAGCAGGGTTTCATCAGAATCACTGGGCATACCTATGGGTAAAAAATATACCCCTGCCGAAAGGCGGCTACGCACGGCTTCAAACCTTGACCCTACATTGGGCGCAGGTACCATGACAGGATTTTCCGTTTCGTTTGATGCCATACTTAACGCTATCAACGGGCGCACGGCACGGCTGAAAAAAGAAGTTGCAATTGAAAAGAAGGAATTTGCGCTGCAAAAGCTAAATGGCCTTTATACAGATGATTTTTATATAGAAAAATATGGCCTTAAAGCAGAGCAGGTTAACGGTTTTAAATATTTTGCCGTAGAAAACGAAGAATTTGTTGCTATCCTGAACGGCGGTAACACTACACAGACCGAATTTGGACTAACCCTGCTGGCGGAACAATATATTGAACGCAGCAAAAATGAAAAATAGACTCTGGCTGGTATAATATTACACAGGCGCATTACTAAAAAAAGAACCGTGGTGGTGAGTTTAACATCACGATATAGATGTAGATAAAGATATATTCAGTAAATTGTGGAAAATAAACATCTCGCGGCCGTGCTCAAAGCCGAAAACTCTGGAATAACCGGGTCGCTGGCACTTTACTATCTTGAATTTATTAAGGCGAATAACGGGCCGGTATACCGGCTGCAACAATAAATAACCTGAAATAAACAAATCAGTTATGGCCGGAAAATTACTTTTTTTGTTTTTGCTTATCCCCTTTATCGGCTTCAGCCAGAAAGAACCCCGGCAGCTCCTCCGTGGCCGTGCCGTAGCCGACTCCGTACAGGTAGATAACATTTCTGTAAAGAACATAACTTCAAATATTGGCGCGGTAACCGACACAAAAGGCAGTTTTACCATTTACGCCAGGCCTACCGATACACTGGTTTTTTCAGGTATCTCATTCCGCAACGCTATGCTGGTGCTGAAAAAAGAGCATTTCACGGAAGCAAGGCTAATAATACGTCTTGATGTAAATGTCACCGTGCTTGATGAAGTTATCATTTCGCCCCTTACCGGAAACCTGGAAAAAGACAGCCGAAAGGCTAAAACCAAAGATTTGGTACCTTTTAACTCTGGCAGTATTGTGCGGGATACTACCTACCAGTTTAAATATTCGCAAAATATTAATACGGCAATGCCTCAAAATGAAAGCCAGCTGCAGGGTGTTGATTTTGTGAAACTCTACAAAAAAATTTTTAAACCGAAAAAGAAAAAGAAAAAAGTTGAGGGCTCTCATGCCCAACGCAACTTCGCCGAAGTAGCGCAGGAACTGTACACCCATTATTTCTTTACGGAAACCTTAAAAATCCCACATGACGAAATAGGCCTCTTCCTCACCTATTGCGATAATGGGGAGCAGACACGGCAGCTGCTGGACCCGGCAAAGGAATTTGAGCTTACCGATTATCTTATTGATAAAAGTTACGAATATCTTAAATTGAAAAATTAAGATTTACTTTTATTACATTTGGAAAATGAAGGCGGGATTAAAGCATATTACAGTAATATTGATTTGCCTTGGGCTCACCTCGGCGGCAGCGCATAAATTTTATGTGGCGGTGTTCCAGCTGGAATACAGGCCGGAGAAAAAAGTGGTGCAGATGACAGCACGTATTTTTGTGGATGATATGGAAGCAGCCCTGAAGAAACAATTCGGCAAAACATTTTACATAGGCCAGAAACATGAAGTTGCCGGGGCTGACGAATACCTGAAAAAATACCTGGCAGGCAAAATAAGGGTAAGGCTAAACGGAATTGCCAAACCACTCAATTATCTGGGCAAAGAGCTGGAAGATGACGTACTGGTATGCTACTATACCCTGCCCGCCGAGAATCCTATAAAAAGTATTGAGGTGAAAAATACCACGCTTTTTGAACTCTTCCCTGACCAGCAGAATATTATACACACCAATATAAACCGTAACAAAAAGAGCCTGTTGCTTACTAATGATACTGAACAGGGAATACTCGACTATTAAGCCATGAAAAGAATTTTATATATTTTATCTGTAGCCACAGCCCTCCAGGCTGCCGCACAGGAAACACCCGCTCCCCCAAAACGCGAACAGGGGCATTATGACAATAACAAGTTCAGCCAGATGTATGACCTGATGGCTACACCCAATATGTACCGCACGGCTTCGGGTGCACCGGGGCCCGCGTATTACCAGCAGCAGGCCGATTATAAAATGGATATTGAGCTTGACGACAAAAAAGCCAGGATTTATGGTGTGGAGACGATAACCTACTATAACAACGCCCCTGAAGCGCTGGAGTACCTGTGGCTACAGCTTGACCAGAATCAGAAAGCACCTACATCGCAAACGCCGCTTGCCGAAAGCCAGCGTATGGATCCGGCCTACCCGACTGATAATTTTTCGAGGCGTTACCTGGAAACCCCTCCTGAAAGGGGCTTTAATATAGAATATATAAAAGATGCTGAAGGCCGCCCCGTCAGATATACGGTTAATCATACCATGATGCGTATCGACCTGCCAAAACCGCTAAAGCAGGGTGAAAAAATCTCGTTTTCTATTAAATGGTGGTTCAATATTGTTAACTACAGGGTTGAAGGCAGCCGGTCAGGTTACGAGCACTTTGATAAAGACGGGAACAACCTGTATGTAATCGCGCAGTTTTATCCGCGGATGGCTGTGTATAATGACGTAGAAGGCTGGCAGAACATGCAGTTCTGGGGCGCAGGCGAATTTGCACTGCCGTTTGGGAACTTTGAAGTGAATATAACCGTGCCTGCCGACCATGTTTTGGAAGCTACCGGCGACCTCCAGAACAGGAAGGATGTGTTTACGCCCGAACAGCTTAAACGGTATGAGCTGGCAACCAAAACCTTTGACAAACCGGTCGTTGTAGTAACCCAGGAGGAAGCGGAAAGGGCAGAAAAAGGTTTTTCGGAAAATAAGAAAACATGGAAGTTTAAAGCAACTAATGTAAGGGACTTTGCGTTCTCCACCTCCCGTAAATTTATTTATGATGCCATGGCCGTGCAGCTTTCGGGAAAAACAGCCATGGCCATATCACTTTACCCCAAAGAGAGCAACCCGCTGTGGGGCGAAAACTCTACCCGTGTGGTAGCACATACGCTTAAAACGTATTCGAAATATACCTTTGATTATCCTTATCCCAAGGCTATTTCCATTTCAGCAGAAGACCAGGGCATGGAATACCCTATGATATGCTGGAACTATGGCCGCCCTGACGAAAAAGGCTTTGTAAGTGACAGGATACGCTATGGAATGATGAGCGTGATAATCCATGAAGTGGGGCACAACTTCTTCCCGATGATTGTTAATTCTGATGAGCGCCAGTGGACCTGGATGGATGAAGGGCTTAACACCTTCCTGCAATACCTTACCGAGCAGGAGTTTATACCCAACTACCCGTCTCAGCGCGGGCCGGCCGCTAAGATTGTGCCTTACATGAGCGGTGACCAGAAGTTCCTTGAACCTATTATGACCAACTCTGAAAGCATTCACCAGTTTGGCGCCAACGGCTATGGAAAGCCGGCCACAGGCTTAAATATACTTCGCGAAACCATAATGGGACGCGAGTTGTTTGACCATGCATTTAAAACCTATGCCAACCGATGGAAGTTTAAACATCCTACACCGGAAGATTTTTTCAGGACCATGGAAGATGCCTCAGCAGTTGACCTCGACTGGTTCTGGCGTGGCTGGTTCTACTCTACTGATTATGTCGATATCGGTATTAGCGAGGTGAAGCAATATTATGTAAGCGAAGAACAGACCAAAGAGATGAAGGATTATGCAGTGAAGCGGGGCAGGTTTAACGAAGACCGGGGGCCTTTTGTATATATGGTAGCCACTAACAGCCCTGACTTTAACAAACAGCTGGAAAAGCCACTGAATATAGCCGATGTGAAATTGCTTAACACCTATGTGAACGAAAAATTTACCCCTGAAGAAAGGGCAAAACTAAAAACACCTAAATATTTTTATGAGGTTGTTTTTGATAAGCCGGGCGGTATGCTGATGCCCATTATCGTTGAGCTTACTTTTGAAGATGGTACTACAGAAACCCATAGGTTCCCGGTACAGATATGGCGCAAAAACAACCAGACAGCCACCAGGGTTTTTGCAACAGCCAGGCCCGTAAAGAAAATAACACTTGACCCAAAACTGGAAACCGCCGATATTGATGCCAGCAACAATGTTTGGCCAAAAAGTGAAGCAAAATCAAAATTTGACCAGTTCGAACAAAAGAAGTAAATAAAAAAGAAGCCGTCTCAATACTTAAATTTTGAGACGGTTTTTT
>NZ_NOXV01000215.1 GCF_002251835.1 Flavobacterium cyanobacteriorum | reverse complement strand
TTTCTAAAGGAAGGCGATGACATACTCTCCCACAATTGCTGCAGTACCATCTGCGCTGGCGGGCTTAACTTCTCTGTTCGGAATGGGAAGAGGTGAGCCCCGCCGCAATAATCACCTTAAGTTTTTTGAGCCAAAAGCCACTAGCTTTTATACTCATCCACAGTAACTTTTGGCTTGTGCCTGGTTACTTGTGGCTAATACGTTAACATATCGCGATAAAGAAACTATAGAAGTTGTATTTAGAAAGTTCGCTCCCCTTCCTCTGCAGGAAGGGGGAGCTGCGCACATAAGCTTACAGGTTATTAGTACTACTCGGCTATGACATTACTGCCTTTACACCTGTAGCCTATCAACGTGGTCATCTTCCACGACCTTTAAAAGAAATCTCATCTTGTGGTGGGTTTCGCGCTTATATGCTTTCAGCGCTTATCCCTTCCCGACGTAGCTACTCTGCGGTGCCCCTGGCGGGACAACAGATACACTAGAGGTCAGTCCAACTCGGTCCTCTCGTACTAGAGTCAGATCCACTCAAATTTCTAACGCCCGCAGTAGATAGAGACCGAACTGTCTCACGACGTTCTGAACCCAGCTCGCGTGCCACTTTAATGGGCGAACAGCCCAACCCTTGGGACCTTCTCCAGCCCCAGGATGTGACGAGCCGACATCGAGGTGCCAAACCCCCCCGTCGATATGAGCTCTTGGGGGAGATCAGCCTGTTATCCCCGGCGTACCTTTTATCCTTTGAGCGATGGCCCTTCCATGCGGAACCACCGGATCACTATGCTCTACTTTCGTACCTGATCGACCTGTATGTCTCTCAGTCAAGCTCCCTTATGCCATTGCACTCTACGCACGGTTACCAAGCGTGCTGAGGGAACCTTTAGAAGCCTCCGTTACTCTTTTGGAGGCGACCACCCCAGTCAAACTACCCACCAAGCAATGTCCCCCACAATACGGGGTTAGGCCTCAGATAAGCAAAGGGTGGTATTTCAACAATGACTCCACAACGCCTGGCGACGCCGCTTCATAGTCTCCCACCTATCCTACACATCACTTATCCAAGGTCAATACTAAGCTATAGTAAAGGTGCACAGGGTCTTTTCGTCCCACTGCGGGTAATCGGCATCTTCACCGATACTACAATTTCACCGAGCTCATGGCTGAGACAGTGTCCAGATCGTTACACCATTCGTGCAGGTCGGAACTTACCCGACAAGGAATTTCGCTACCTTAGGACCGTTATAGTTACGGCCGCCGTTTACTGGGGCTTCAATTCAATGCTTCTGCGCCGAGGCGCATAACATCTCCTCTTAACCTTCCAGCACCGGGCAGGTGTCAGGCCCTATACATCATCTTACGATTTAGCAGAGCCCTGTGTTTTTGATAAACAGTCGCCTGGACCTTTTCACTGCGGCCACGATTGCTCGTGGCGACCTTTCTCCCGAAGTTACAGGTCTATTTTGCCTAATTCCTTAGCCATGAATCTCTCGAGCACCTTAGGATTCTCTCCTCGACTACCTGTGTCGGTTTACGGTACGGGTACTTATAACTTAAGTTTAGAGGGTTTTCTTGGAAGCCCTTAGGCGCACTATCTCTTTGCCCGAAGGCTCCGAGTACTATCGTATTTCACCAGTCCCTGCGCATTTGACTACAGGGCCTATAGCTAGGTACTTCAACGGACTATTCCGTCAGTCCGCGGCGCTTTCATCACTCCGTCGCCCCATCACAATTATAAGTAGTACGGGAATATTAACCCGTTGGCCATCGACTAGCCCTTTCGGGGTTGCCTTAGGTCCCGACTAACCCTCAGCTGATTAGCATAGCTGAGGAAACCTTAGTCTTTCGGTGGGGGTGTTTCTCGCACCCCTTATCGTTACTTATGCCTACATTTTCTTTTCTATACGCTCCAGCAATACTCACATATCACCTTCAACGCCCATAGAATGCTCCCCTACCACAGATTATTCTGTCCATAGCTTCGGTAGTATACTTATGCCCGATTATTATCCATGCTCGTCCGCTCGACTAGTGAGCTGTTACGCACTCTTTAAATGAATGGCTGCTTCCAAGCCAACATCCTAGCTGTCTGGGCAGACAAACCTCGTTTTTTCAACTTAGCATACATTTGGGGACCTTAGCTGATGGTCTGGGTTCTTTCCCTCTCGGACATGGACCTTAGCACCCATGCCCTCACTGCTGTAAATCATTATATAGCATTCGGAGTTTGTCAGGAATTGGTAGGCGGTGAAGCCCCCGCATCCAATCAGTAGCTCTACCTCTATATAACTATTATCAGCGCTGCACCTAAATGCATTTCGGGGAGTACGAGCTATTTCCGAGTTTGATTGGCCTTTCACCCCTACCCACAGGTCATCCGAAGACTTTTCAACGTCAACCGGTTCGGACCTCCACTGTGTGTTACCACAGCTTCATCCTGCCCATGGGTAGATCACACGGTTTCGCGTCTACCACTACTGACTCAGCGCTCGCGCGCTTTCAGCCCCGAAGGCTGAATCTCGCCCTATTCAGACTCGCTTTCGCTACGGATCCACACCTGAAGTGCTTATCCTTGCCAGCAACGGTAACTCGTAGGCTCATTATGCAAAAGGCACGCCGTCATCCGCACAGGCGGACTCCGACCGCTTGTAGGCGTATGGTTTCAGGTTCTATTTCACTCCGTTATTCACGGTTCTTTTCACCTTTCCCTCACGGTACTGGTTCACTATCGGTCTCTCAGGAGTATTTAGCCTTGGCGGATGGTCCCGCCGGATTCAGACAGGGTTTCACGTGCCCCGCCCTACTCAGGATACCCCTATCCTTTACATCCCTTACCTGTACGGGGCTATCACCCTGTATCGCCCAACTTTCCAGTTGGTTCCAGTTCAGTTTGCAAGAAATATCGGAGTCCTACAACCCCATCATTGCCGTAACAATAATGGTTTGGGCTATTCCGCTTTCGCTCGCCACTACTCACGGAATCACTTTTGTTTTCTTCTCCTCTGCCTACTTAGATGTTTCAGTTCAGCAGGTTTGCCTCCGCCTACGGCGGATACTATGTCTTCAACATAGTGGGTTGCCCCATTCGGATATCTGCGGATCACCTCGTATGTGCCAATCCCCGCAGCTTTTCGCAGCTTATCACGTCCTTCTTCGCCTCTGAGAGCCACAGGCATCCCCCATACGCCCTTATTTTGCTTATTGTGCTTTTACTTAGTAACTAGTTAATAGGCAATGGCCACTAGTGGCTAATTGCTTTTGGCTAATCACTAAAATGTGCTTTCTATATTTTTTCTTTTGTTTCTTATCGCAATATGTCAATGAACTTTTTCAAGGCACAAGTATTCAGCCATCAGGCACTAGCTAAACTAGTGGCTTTTGACTTATGGCTTGTGGCTTAAATCGTGGAGAATATCGGAGTCGAACCGATGACCTCCTGCGTGCAAGGCAGGCGCTCTAGCCAGCTGAGCTAATCCCCCGTTTCATAGTTGACAGTTAACAGTTGACAGTTAACAGTCCTTGACGGTTCACTATGCAGTGTAACTCAACTTCTAAAATTTCCTTTTAAAGATTTTCAAGAGCTTTTCTTCCAGATCAACTTTAAACTTTAAACATTTAAACCTTGAACTAAAGCTGTAGTCCCGGGCAGACTCGAACTGCCGACCCCTACATTATCAGTGTAGTACTCTAACCAGCTGAGCTACGAGACTTTGTGTTTTGGATTTTTAGATTGTTCGATTTTTAGATTATTAGACTTATCTAACAATCTGGCCATCTAATGATCTAACAATCTTCTTCAGCTCTCTTCTTCTTTGTATTTTTTGAACTAACAGCAGAGGGTAAGATAACCGCAAACAAGCCCTAAGGGCGCTTCGCGTTCTCTAGAAAGGAGGTGTTCCAGCCGCACCTTCCGGTACGGCTACCTTGTTACGACTTAGCCCCAGTTACCAGTTTTACCCTAGGCAGCTCCTTGCGGTCACCGACTTCAGGTACCCCCAGCTTCCATGGCTTGACGGGCGGTGTGTACAAGGCCCGGGAACGTATTCACCGGATCATGGCTGATATCCGATTACTAGCGATTCCAGCTTCACGGAGTCGAGTTGCAGACTCCGATCCGAACTGTGACCGGCTTTATAGATTCGCTCCCACTCACGTGGTGGCTGCTCTCTGTACCGGCCATTGTAGCACGTGTGTAGCCCAGGACGTAAGGGCCGTGATGATTTGACGTCATCCCCACCTTCCTCACGGTTTGCACCGGCAGTCTTGTTAGAGTTCCCGACTTGACTCGCTGGCAACTAACAACAGGGGTTGCGCTCGTTATAGGACTTAACCTGACACCTCACGGCACGAGCTGACGACAACCATGCAGCACCTTGTAAAGTGTCCGAAGAAAAGGATGTTTCCACCCCTGTCACCCTACATTTAAGCCCTGGTAAGGTTCCTCGCGTATCATCGAATTAAACCACATGCTCCACCGCTTGTGCGGGCCCCCGTCAATTCCTTTGAGTTTCAGGCTTGCGCCCGTACTCCCCAGGTGGGATACTTATCACTTTCGCTTAGCCACTCAGTCTTACAACCAAACAGCTAGTATCCATCGTTTACGGCGTGGACTACCAGGGTATCTAATCCTGTTCGCTCCCCACGCTTTCGTCCATCAGCGTCAATAAACTGTTAGTAACCTGCCTTCGCAATCGGTATTCCATGTAATATCTAAGCATTTCACCGCTACACTACATATTCTAGCTACTTCACAGTTATTCAAGTCCTGCAGTATCAATGGCAGTGCGACAGTTAAGCTGCCGGATTTCACCACTGACTTACAAAACCGCCTACGGACCCTTTAAACCCAATGATTCCGGATAACGCTCGGATCCTCCGTATTACCGCGGCTGCTGGCACGGAGTTAGCCGATCCTTATTCTTACGGTACCGTCAAGACCCTTCACGAAGGGTGGTTTCTTCCCGTACAAAAGCAGTTTACAATCCATAGGACCTTCATCCTGCACGCGGCATGGCTGGTTCAGGCTTGCGCCCATTGACCAATATTCCTCACTGCTGCCTCCCGTAGGAGTCTGGTCCGTGTCTCAGTACCAGTGTGGGGGATCTCCCTCTCAGGACCCCTACCCATCATCGCCTTGGTATGCCGTTACCATACCAACTAGCTAATGGGACGCATGCTCATCCTGCACCAATAAATCTTTAATAATAATGTGAGGCCACACCATTATACCATAAGGTATTAATCCAAATTTCTCTGGGCTATCCCTTAGTGCAGGGCAGATTGCATACGCGTTACGCACCCGTGCGCCGGTCTCAAGGAAGCAAGCTTCCTCTACCCCTCGACTTGCATGTGTTAGGCCTGCCGCTAGCGTTCATCCTGAGCCAGGATCAAACTCTTCATCGTATATTGTAATATCGTACGACGCGCCTATCTTGGCTTTTATCCGCGATTCTCTTACGCTCTCTTTTTTGCTGTCAATCCAATATGTCTATGAACGTGTCTTCTTTTTTTTCGCCAACCTCTCAGTTAGCGGGTGCAAAAGTACAACTTATTTTTTACCAGGCAAGCGTTATGAAAAAAAATATTCCTTTTTTTTCTCCCGCCTTTTTT
>NZ_NOXV01000142.1 GCF_002251835.1 Flavobacterium cyanobacteriorum | reverse complement strand
ACTGTCATACGAAGCACTGCACCCGCCATTACGCCAAACCGCTGTTGTGCGTTCGGTGTTCTTCTTTCGTCCTGTTTGCCAGTCTGTTGCGGGTAGGAACAGACACACTCTTTGCCAAGTTTTGGTTTGTGGGTCGGTTGGTCCGACTTGGCAATGTGTGTGGCTGTTAGCGTGGGCTGTCATAGTCTATTTATTTCTATTTAATCTCCTTGCCGAAAGTTTCTTCCAAATACTATCCGCAAGTTTTACTTCTTTGTCTGTTAAGCCATATCCGTCTTTCAAGATTTGCTTGTTGGTGATTTTTAAAATTTCATCAATACTTTTTTTATCTCGCATCATTTTGTCAATGGTGGCAAGTAAATCTGCATTGTCGGTTTGGTAGGGGAGCAATATTTTTTCTGCTTCGCTTGGCATTAGTTCTAAAACGCCACCGCCATAACTACGACCAACAATTTCAGAGAAAGCCAAAGACAATGAATTGTAAAAACTGGCAATGAAAGCATTTTTGTCCGTGTCTTTTTTCATAAATACACGGTGCATTGTGTCAGTCGTATAGGCGTTTGCTTCGTTCAGAATTAAACGTGGATAGAGATTGTTTCTGCGGATAAATAATGCATCGGAAAGTTTGATAGAAGGAATTACAAACCAATCATCACGAATGCCTGTTTTATAGCCTTTGTTTACGCCCATTGATTCGCCTAAACGAATGTAGGCGTTTACTCCTTTGTGTCCGTTGATTTTTTCTTTTGCAGGGAACACCAATAAATGGGCTTTCGCTTTTGTTTGTCGGTTAAGTTTCCAATCCTTATCTGTGAAAATTACGCTATTGACCTGTACACTTCTGCCAACCATTGGTTTTGCGTATGCTTTCAGGTCGTAAGCTTCTACAACTGGCAAAGGAACGGTGAAGTAATCATTTGCCCCTGTGGTAATACCTACTTCTACACTAGCATAATTACTAATTGTCGGAACTTTTCGTTTGTTGGCAATCTGTTCTAAAAAATCAATTTCTTCTTGCTCCAAAAAGTAATAAGTCCATTTGTTTGATTTGAAATCAATTTTTTTTGATGGGCTTTTTAAGATATTTACATCCAATTTTTCAAGGTCAGAAGCATCTCTTAATTCAAGGTGTTCAATCAAATGTGAATCACTTCCATTCTTCTCACATAACAACAAAACAACTTCTTGTTGAATGTCGGGAAATACCAACTTTTCAAAAGAAATGATATTGATTTTGTTGTAGAAATGAGCCAAAAACTCACGGAGTTGTTGAGCATACGATACTTGCAACAATTCAGCAGGAATCACAAAACCTATTTTACCTTTTTCTTTGAGCAATAAGCTTGAACCAACCACAAAAGAAACCCAAGCATTGGTCAGTTTAGAATATTTTAGTTTAGCACGATTAAAAACTTTGATGGCTTCATTTTGCTGTTCTTCCTGAAAATATTGATAACGAATGTAAGGCGGATTGCCCACCACTAAATCAAACTTCTGTGTGGTTTCATTGCAATACAAATGAAAATCTGTATTGATTACATTCTTTTTGTTGAGTTTGATTTTATCAGCTTTTTCTGCTTCTACTTCGTCAAACTCAATAGCCGTTACCGATTTGAATTTATGATTGTTCTCTTTCAATTGTTCAAGGAAAACACCATCACCACAACTCGGCTCTAAAATTTCATAATCAGAACTTCCATTGATGCCCCATTTCAAAATGAATGCAGCAATTGGCTCATTGCGATATGATTTTCTTTCCTTAAGCATCAATATGAAAATCTGCCACTAAGCCATTTGGTAATTTTTCATCAAACCAATGCCAAATATCAAAACGGTAGGTTCCTTTTTCCCACCAATAAAATTCAACTTCGATTTCATCATCTGAATTGATTGGAATATCTCCAAATTCTTCCCACATTTTTTCAAGTTCAGTTATTTCCATTGTGAAAGTTATTTTCGATTATTAATAAAAACTTCATTAACTCTTCTTCTGTGGTTAGGAAGACTTCATATCTTTCTGAACCAATGCTACCTTTCTTTTTGCCATCTGGACGAACTCTATCATCAACGATTTCCCCCAAAGAAATAACTTCATCAAGGTTGGTATTGATTACCAAAAAACATTTTTTACCTGTTTTCCCTGCATATCCAATTACCGAGAATGTTTGGTTGCCAAAAACTACTTTGATTTTACTGGCTTGAGCTTCAACAGAAATTTCACCTAAGTTTTTTAAATGTTCATAAAAAATCTTGAACAGTCTTTTTGCTTCTTCTTTGCCATATAAAAAAGCTTCAACATCTGCTAATTCTGGTCGATTGTCAATAATATTCTTAATCTTTTGAAGTTTCACAGCGTTTTCTTTTTCAATCAAATCATCAGGGTCGTTATTCAGATAATCGATAAGTAAAAGTTGATTTTCAAACCATAAGTATTTGATGAGTGTAATTTCTCCTTTACTCTTTTTAGCCTTGTCAACATCAGTTGCAGAAAAAGATTTGGCTATTAGAATTAATTCAATGTCATCTTTTGAAATTTCATTAAATTTTGGCAAAACAACATCAAAAGTTTGTGTTGCAAGCAGATATATCTCAGCAAAATTATTCTCAATAAAATCTCTATAATCTGATGCTTGATGCCTTATGTTTTTATCAGCATCCTTTTTCAGTTCAAAGATCACAAACTTTTTACTTTTGGGGTTGTAAGCCAAAATGTCAATTCTACCTGAACCGCCTTTACTTCGAACATTTCCATCTAAGGAAAATTCATTTTTAATAAACGTGAAATGCGGAAAAAACTCTTTCCAATTTTCTGACAGAAATCTATTCAGCTCGGCTTCCGATTTGTTTACCTGCTTTAAAAACTTCTTATTATCTGTAGAATATAATTTTAACATATTTCTGATTCTTGTTAATGATTATGCTGCTTTTGCGTTAGGGATTGAAGCGGAAATCCTATTTGTCCCGAAGGGCAAATAGATTGTAGCGGAAAGCCCGACCCGCAGGGGAACGCCCAAAAAATATTTGTCAAATTGCTTGTAAGCAGAATCATAATTGGTTTTGTAAAGTGGTAATTCAAGCGGAGTAAAGTTTTTCATATCCTCCGACTTCATATAAGGTGGATTGCCTACTATGACATCAAAACGAAGTTTTGAAAAATCAAAAGGATTGATAATTACTTGGTCTTTCTTGTTCGTTACTTGCTTCGGATTCAATAAACTATTTCCGAAAAAGATGTTTTCAGAAAGGTCAGGTAATACTGGTTTTGTTTTGTTAGTTGAATTAGTGTCCTCGTCTTCTAATAATTTAAGAAGCAAACCAAATTTAGCTGCTTCAACTGCGTTGTAATCTTTATCAACACCGTAAATGCAATTCAATAAAAGTTGTCGTTTAATTTCAAACGGTAGTTTGTAGGTGTTAATGCTGGTTTGAGTGAGTTTTGTTTTATCGTTTTTCAAATAATAGTCAATCAAACTATCATTTAGCAACTGAAACAACTCTAATAAAAATGCACCTGAACCACAAGAAATATCAGCAAATTTCAATTTAAGAATTTCCTTGTCTGTTTTTCCTTCGCATTTTTTCAAGACGGTATTTCTTAAAATATCGCTTATGATAAATGTTGGTGTGGTGATAATATCACGGTCAACATTTTCAGGTTTTTTTACTAAAACAACAGCACCGCTTTGTACGGTCAATTTTTCTGAAAGGAAGATTTCATAAATGCTTCCTAGCACATCAGAAGAAAAAACACTGAATGAATAGGGGCTTTCAGGGTAATACAATTGCTTGATAATCGTCCAAAATACCGAACTGATATTTTCAACAATCTTATCTTTTAGAAGCTGGTCAAAAAGTCCTGAATTATAGCGTTTGTCTGCTTCTTCAAACTTCTTTATGAGTGCTTTGAAATCGTTTGTATTGGCAAACTTTAAAAGTGTTTGATAATCTTCTAAATTCCTGTCCTCACAAACACGCAGAAACAAAACCCTGTTCAAATAACTTTGAACAATATCATTCAGTTGTTGCTCGTCAATTTTCGGGTTGTGTTTGTAAATTTCAGAACCAAGAGCTTTTCTCCATTCATTAATTTGATTTAGAAATAAATTGTCAATCGAGTATTGATTGATTTTGCTTTCTATTTCTTTCCACTCCGTTTCAAATGCACCTGAATAAACAGATTCCTTTCCTAAAAGCTGTTTGATTTCTTCAAATTTACTTTCGTATTCGGAATAATGGTATTTTTTTACAAGTGCCTTTGTATGGTTATCGTCTTTCTCAACTTTTACAGAAGTGTCGTAAATGATTAAATATTCAAAGTTTGAAAGAACTGAAATTTTCAACTTCGCTGTAAATCCATATCGTCTTACTTGTTTTGCAGTGTCGTTGTTTGATTCAATAGAAACGCAAGGTTTTTTTGCTTCCAAAAAGAATTTTCTTTCAGAAAAAAGTCGGAAAGTGTAATCAGGTTTTTTGGAGTGTTCGGAAGCACTTGTTTTCAATGCTTCTTCTAAAATTACTTCTCGTTCGTTGGTTGGTTTACCTGCATTGTTTTTAATGTCCCAACTAAGCAACTCGAAAAACGGGTCTAAGAAATCACTGCGAAGCAGTGTTTCATTATACTTGCTTGTCAAGTAATAATCCCTGTTGGCTGTATATTTTTCTATGAGTTGCTTTATTGTCATTTCTTCCTATTCGCTTTTATATATTTAGCTCTTTCCTCTGCTACTTTCAGGGCTTCTATTCCTAAATCTTCGTCTTGAATTTCATATAAAATCTTGTCACTTAGGAACGAAACCAAAAGTTCGTCTGCGCTGTAATCGTATATGTCGGCAAGTTTCAGAACTACCTCTTTTGTAATTCTCCGTTCTCCACGTTCCATTTTGCTCAAAATCGCCACATCAATATCTAGCAAAGCAGCAACTTTCCGCAATGGAAGTTCCTTTTCTTCTCGAATGTGTCTTAGCTTTTCGCCTATTGTTTCTGTTGACATAACCTCTATTGACATAATGTGTCAAAATTAAAAAAGATTTTTGATTTGTCGTCACTTATTTCAAATTATTTTCAACATTCCTGTCGAGCGTTGGGAAATTGGCTCTTTTGCAAAACTTGGGTCGTGTGTCGGCTTGTGCGGTTTTGCAAATGTGCCAATGTGCGGCTGGCTAAAATTATTTTTTAAAATGTGAGGTGGGAAAAATTTTTAAAAACATTCGGGTCGGATTGTGTCTCGCCAAAGTCAGTCCGTAAGTTTTTGTCAAGATGTCAAAGTTCGATTTTCAGATGTCTGTTTTTTCGGAGTACGGTCGTTCTCTAGGCTTGCTTACAACGTTTTCGGGCTTTGCGAGGTTGCGGACTAAATTTGCCTTCACTTTCAGGTTGTTACTGAACTTCAAAGATAAACCAAAACTTTAAATCAAGCACTTACCCCGCAATCTTGCAAAACGCTTGTTGCAAGAAGCCTTTTATTATTCGGATTATCTTTTTTGTACATTTGTTTTTATATTTTTACCTTTCATTATTATATTTTGCAGGTACGTTATTAGAATTTTACTATTGCCATGTTCAAGTTATAAGTGCAACAGGCCAAGTAGATTTTAGTT
>NZ_NOXV01000153.1 GCF_002251835.1 Flavobacterium cyanobacteriorum | reverse complement strand
CGTTTGCAATATGGTCTGTATGTTGGTCACCTGTCAAAATGGTTTGTCCTTGTGTTAATGTTCAATTTTTAGTCGTCTGTTTCATGTTTGCACTGTCGTCATACACTTGCCGGTAACGTTTCGCCGCTAGCCGACTGTGGCGGTCAAAGCGAAACGATTATTTCTTACTAAGATAAACGTTTTTTGCTTCGCACCGTTCGCAAAGCTCGGGTCGTGTATTCCAAACACCGAACTAGCACATACCAGCCATAGCGGCTAGCGGCTGTTATATGCCGTTTTTTTTATTCGCTCCAATTTTCCAGTTTGCCTTCTACAGTGTAGAAGATTTCGAATTGAATTTTCTGTTCGTATGGTTTTCCATTCCATTTTATAATATCAAACTGCAAATCTTTCGTTTGTTCCATAATTTTTTTGATACACTTTTTGTGTTCCTTAGCAAATTGCTTGGTTTCTTTATCATTTTCTCCATTTGGCACAAAAATAATATTGCTGATTTTACCAATGTCGTTAATTATCACCCAATACTTATCGTCACATTCACATTCCGAAAGTTTTTTCCAATCAAGTTTCTTTATTTTACTAAAAATAGTGTCAGTTATTAACTTTCGATTGTCTTCAAGTCTTGAAATTCCATTGGGTATTTTGATATAATTTTCAATTAGACTTCTACTTTTGAGTTCTCCTTTTTCGAATTCAAAAAGTTCTTCTTTCAAATAGGTTCTGCTAAAAATTCCGTCCCATTTCAATAATTTGTCTTTACCAACAGCTAAATATGAAGAAAACCAATCAGCAAACACTTTTCTGTTTTCATATTTTCCTCTAAATGTGGCCTCAAGAATACTTTCAGAATGCGGATTATCTTTAAAACCAGTTAAAAACAATTTATTATTCTCTAGTTTCCAATAAGCTTGATATCCTCGCCATAAATTAAATGAAGTTTTAAATTCATTGTTCAATTCTAAATTTCTGAACAACTTCTTTTGTGTAATTGAATCAAGCTTATTTAATGGTAAAAAGTAAATTGAAAGCGTGTCATTTCCAACGATTAAGTAATCGGGTAATTGTGGACTTGCTTCCAGGTTATGAAAACAAAATAGAAATAATATTGTCGTTAGAAGCAGTTTCATAAAATGGCATATAACGTTTGGCAGCTTGCCGAAGGCGGGGCTTTCGAAGCACCATCTGTCAAGCTACGATAAATGTTTATTCGGAGCCGAAAAGTTTCTGCCACCACTTCCGCCCCGCTTTTGGCAAGGTGCTGTTATGTGCTGTTTTTCTTTCGGTCATCCGTTCATATATTTTGTCAAAATCAGTCGATAGCATAATGTACTTGTCGCTCCAACCATTTGACATTGATAACTCTTGGTAAGTACAAGTTGGCAAAAACTCAACGTGTACTTTTTTAAGTGTCTGGAAGTTACATTTTTCAATTTTTTCAATGTCCTGATTTAGCTCGTCCAAAAACTTGTCTGCATTGTCAAAGCCAGCCCAAACGGTGTCTGTGTCTTTGGATATGAAAGCTCTGATTTGCTTTAAAATTTCTGCAACTTTCTGAAAGTCGTTGTAATGTTCAATTTTACCTATAAACCAGTCAAAACTTTCATCGTTGCAGTTGTCCTTGAGTTTTGCAAATGTCTGGTCTATGTACGTCTGAGCGGCAAGTCTTCTGTTTATTAATTCAATGTCTTGATAAAAACCGTCAATGAGAGACCAATCGTTATTGTTAAACAGTTTTTTTTCAAAGTCATGACCAACTCTTGCAAGTCCGTCAATGTCTCCACGATAACTGTCAAATATTTTGATTTTATCTATTGTAATCATTGGTCGTCTTAAAATAGCACATAACGGTTTGCGGCTTGGCGTAGTGGCTGATTTTTAACACAAAAGTTCAATCGAAGAACTGCACTTGAACCTACCATAAAACTGTCATACTAAGCACTGTACCCGCCATTACGCCAAACCGCTGTTACAGGCTGGCATTCATTAGTTCGTGGCTCTTTTGATTAATGTTTGAAGTCATTGGGTCTAAGATTTATTCGTTCTTATACATTATTTTGCAATTTATTTCACAATTTCATTAACAAGACTATCAAGTTCTTTTTTGATTTGGAAAGGACTATCTTTGAATAATCCCCGTAGCTCTAGCTGAATCTTGTCGCTTATATCATTTTTTTGAGTTATAACAATTTGATTTATCCTCTTTGAATAGTCTGAATTAAATTTAAGGTCATTTTTATCTACAATGCCTTTCTCTATCAAGACTCTTGCTTTCTTTGGGCATCTGCAGGGATTATCGGGGTTGATAATGCCACATTTACCTGATACAAAACTTAGTAAATCAGATTTTGCTCGGTGTAATTTTACACGATAATTAGCGGGTGTAAGATCGAAAAGTTCTGCACCCAAATTATGATCTGCACCAAAGATTTCACCAATGATATAAAGTAATCTTTGTTCTCTGTTTAGGCACATAAGCATGGCAGTGGAACAGAGGATTCTGACCTCTTCGATTTCTTCTTCGCTTATTACATCTTTTTCATTATCAGTAGAAAAACCAGTAAAATAGGTCGAATTACCCTCCAATAATAGTTCCATTTTCTGTTTAGGTGCGTTGATAAAATGGTTAAAAGCTATTCTATATAACCATGTACGAAACTGGCTCTCTCCTTTAAATGTTCTTAATGCCGTTATTACCTTTATTAAAACTTCTTGTGTTGCATCTAGGGCATCATCAGGATTTAAAAAAAGTTTCAGGGAAATATTGTAGATGTAGTCTTGATGAATTTTAATTAGTCTCTCCAAAGAAGCTTTGTTTCCTGCAACTGACTCTTTAATTAATTCAAGGTCAAGATTTGGATTATATTGTTCACTAAACATAGCATTATTATTTTTCAATTCTGGTACGTATGAGTTTGATAAATAATTTCAAAGGTAGTATTTGCCTCAATTTTAGCAAGATTAACGATTGACTATTACCTACTGGATATCTCAATTTTTCTTTATTGTCAGTTGCCGCTTCAAATATCTTTTCGGCTACCTTTCCGGAGGGTATTGCCCTTGCTACTGTTTCATTCACTTTTAAATATAGTTTATTCATATAAGAATCATAGTCACCTACTGTATTGCTTTTAAACATAATTTGGGCACCATAAACAAAATTGCTTTTGGTTACGCCCGGCTCAATTAGCTTTACCCCAATCCCAAAATGTTTGAGTTCAAAATTCAAGCTCTCTGAAAAGCCTTCAACAGCCCACTTTGTACTATGATAAACACTGTACAAAGGATATGTCATTAGCCCTCCGATAGAAGAAACATTGATAATTAAGCCGGAATTATTTGCTCGAAAATGAGGAAGGATTTCCTGAATAACGTTCATCATACCAAATACATTAACATCATACATACTTTGTCTTTGATCAGGTGTCGAAAGTTCGAAAGCTCCATAACCTCCAAATCCTGCATTATTAACAATCACATCAAGTTTGTCAACTTTTTTTAGAACAAAGTCCATACAATTTTTTATCTTCTGTTTATCGGTAACATCCAATTCTAAAGGCACAATGTTTTCAACTTGATTATTTACATAATGCTCACTATTTCTCATAGTAGCGAAAACCAACCAGTTATTTTTCGCAAAGTAGTTAGCAGTCGCAAGGCCAATGCCGGAAGATGCACCTGTTATTAGAATTGTTCTTCTCATTTTCCATTATTTAATATAAGTGGCACCTCATAATATTCGTTATCAAATGCTTTAGAGTTGAAAAATGAACTTGCAATTTTTATATTCTCCCAAAGGGTTAGGTAATAGGCTTTTTGATTTGAATCTCTCAATTCAATTATTTGAAACAAGCCTTTAGTATTTTCATTAAAGTCATTTGATGAAAATTTTGAATACGATAATACAGCACAATAATTACCTTCGTTTTTTTGTGGAAGGGAAATTGTATTTATACTCTGAATTTGGAAACTTAGCACAATGCCTTGGATACCATATTTCTTCTCAGTCCTGTCAAACCATACTTGATTGAACCAATTTTTAGAATCTTGTTCAGATTTCCAGAAATAAATGCCGCCAAAATAATGGTGGTCTATGGTAAATGTGTAATACTTGTTTGTCAGGCCTTTCGCGGCAGAATACTCTGGAAATGACTTTTTCATCTTTCCCACAACCAAGCCCCTCCAAGCATACCAAGGCTTCTTTACCTTTGTAATTGTTAAAGTTGTCAGTGTGGAAGTGTCACTTGTATCAAAGCTCTGAAAATTACTGGTATAATCAAAGTCTTCGGCACCGCATGTTGAAACATTGACTGAAAATAATGATAACATAATCCAATTTTTTAAGGTTGTCATTTTTATAATTTTAATTATTTATGACAATTAGATTGAAAAACTGGAATGTGTTACAAAACTGTCAAGAAGCAGCAATAGGATGAGGTGTGTCGAACAAAATTAAATGTGGTGCAAAAGAGTTGGCTTTTTCGTCCTCCTTTTCTGTTTGTTTATTGTTGACTTGTTGGTCGTCCTACGCTTGCCTGTAACGGTTTGGCGCTTGGCGCAGTGGCGGTTTAGAACCGTTGAACTGTCAGCCAGCAGAGAACTTGATAAGAACGAAAATACTAAAATTTAGTACGTTAACCGCCATTGAGCCAAACGCGTGTTATAGCCAGTGGTTCTTGTCATTTTCAATATGCTTTTGCTAATGATGTGAAAATTGTCCACCAGTCTGCCTTTCCTTCTTTCTTTCCAAGTCTTACAATTATTAGGTCTTTTGTTGGATTGACGTAAACAAATTGTCCTAAAATACCTTCAGCCATAAAGTCTTCATTTGGTGTCGGCAACCACCATTGATATTGATAAAAGTTCACACTTCCTTCTGATGTGTCAAGTCTTGTAGATTCTTCAACCCATTTTTGAGATACAATTTGCTTTCCGTTCCAGTTGCCTTTGTTTTTATATAGTCGTCCTATTTTGGCAAAGTCTCTTGCTCTTGCATTTAAACAGCAAAACGTTTTCTCAAGTCCGTTCTTTTTCCTGTCAATGCTCCAAGATGCGTCATATTCCATTTCAAGTGGTGTCCATATTTTCTCTTGCAAATATTGTGTAATTGTCTTGTCCTTCAAGGAACGTTCTAAAACTAACCCCAATAGTTGAGTATTACCACTTACATAATCAAACTGTTTACCTGGTTCTGTTTTCAATCTCATTTTTCCAATTTCTTTTCTAAGATTAAGCCCGTAATAAAATGAAGCAGCATCTCCAAAAGGATTTATGTAACTTTCATTAAATTTAATCCCTGATGTCATTTGTAAAAGATGCTTTATAGTTACTTTGTCAAAACCGTTTTTTGTCAGTTCAGGAATATAGTTAGTGATAGGTTCTTCAACGGATTTTATTAAACCATCGTCAATAGCACAACCAATTAAAATTGACGTAATAGATTTTGCCATTGAGAAAGAAGGAACAATACTTTGCTTATCATAACCTTTGAAATATTTTTCATATTGAAGTGGTTTAAACTTTTATTTTATTAAATTTCTTTAGTG
>NZ_NOXV01000211.1 GCF_002251835.1 Flavobacterium cyanobacteriorum | reverse complement strand
GAAAAACGTAAAAAAACCGTCTCAAGTTGTGAGACGGCTTCTTTTATATCTGGGGATTATCTAAAAATCTGACAACCATCAAATTTAATAATCTAATTAGTACCTGTAGTACTCCGGCTTGTACGGGCCTTCCACCTGAACGCCAATGTAAGCAGCCTGCTCTTCATTAAGCGTTTCAAGCTCCACACCCAGTTTGGCTAAATGCAGTGCCGCCACTTTTTCATCAAGATGCTTAGGCAGCATGTAAACCATATTTTCATATTTGTCGCTGTTGTTCCAAAGCTCAATCTGGGCAAGTGTCTGGTTAGTGAACGAGTTGCTCATCACAAAACTTGGATGCCCTGTAGCGCAGCCAAGGTTTACAAGGCGGCCCTCAGCAAGAATGATAACATCTTTACCATTAATGGTATATTTATCAACCTGCGGCTTAATTTCAACTTTAGTATTGCCATAGTTCTTGTTAAGCCAAGCCATATCGATTTCATTGTCAAAGTGGCCGATGTTACATACAACTGCTTTATCTTTCATGGCCTCAAAATGGCGTCCTACAACAATATCTTTATTACCGGTTGTGGTGATAATGATATCGGCATTGGCGATAACCGTATCAAGTTTTTTCACTTCGTAACCGTCCATAGCAGCCTGAAGGGCGCAGATCGGGTCTATTTCAGTAACTATAACAATAGAGCCTGCCCCACGGAAAGAAGCAGCAGTACCCTTGCCTACATCACCATAACCACATACCACTACCCTTTTACCGGCAAGCATAAGGTCGGTAGCACGGCGTATAGCATCCACCGCACTTTCTTTACAGCCGTATTTATTATCAAACTTAGATTTTGTTACAGAGTCATTTACGTTGATGGCAGGCATAACAAGCGTGCCGTTCTTCATCCTTTCATATAGGCGGTGTACACCAGTAGTAGTTTCTTCAGAAAGGCCTTTTATGCCTGCGGCAAGTTCCGGATAACGGTCAAATACCATATTGGTAAGGTCGCCACCGTCATCAAGTATCATATTAAGTGGCTGGCGGTCTTCCCCGAAGAAAAGAGTCTGCTCAATACACCAGTCAAACTCCTCTTCATTCATACCTTTCCACGCATATACTGATATGCCTGCGGCAGCAATGGCAGCAGCGGCATGGTCCTGAGTAGAAAAGATGTTGCATGAGCTCCAGGTAACTTCAGCGCCAAGGGCTACAAGGGTTTCAATAAGCACCGCCGTTTGTATGGTCATGTGCAGGCATCCGGCAATACGGGCGCCTCTAAGGGGCTGTGCGTCTTTATATTCTTCGCGTAGCGCCATCAGTCCGGGCATTTCGGCTTCAGCAAGCTCAATTTCTTTCCTTCCCCATTCCGCAAGCGAAATATCTTTTACTTTGTAAGCCACATAAGGCAACGTTTTAGTACTCATCTATGTTGTATATTTGTATTAGTAAAAATTTTTGCAAATTTACTAAATTGCTTTTTATTACACCGCTACAAATTATAATTTTGGCAACTGTTGAATGCAATAAGAGGCTGATAAACAAAAAATAACATCCCGATGCCGTTATACAAAGCCGTTACTATACAGGACGATACCCGGTTGCTTATCTGGAAAATAACTGAAACCGCCGAAGAGTTGTCAGCAGGTGTGGCATTAAAGGAGGTATGCCGAAGCAGGATAGACAAAATGAGGTCAGAAGAGCACCGAAAGGGTTTCATGAGTGTGCGGAGGCTCCTGCAGGAGGCAGGGTATACTGATCACGACCTGTATTATGCTGAAGACGGGAAACCACATTTAAAGGACGGGAAAAATATTTCAATAACGCATTCCTTCGGTTTTTCGGCTATCATTATAAGCAGCCGCAATGTGGGCATTGATATGGAGCTAAGGCGCGAAAAGGTGGTACGCATAGCAGCAAAATTTATAGCCGCAGAATTTAGCTACCTTGACCCTGCACAGGCCGATGACTACATACGCCGGCTCATTGTGATATGGGGTGTAAAGGAAGCTATATTTAAAATGGTATCAAGAGAAGGCATTAGTTTTAAAGGCCACATTAAAGTGTTACCGTTTTTAGCAGAAGACGGAAAAGGCTCTGCAAAACTGGATTTTAAAGAAATTGACAGGATGTATGGCTTTTGCTTTGAGGAGATAGAAGATTTTACGCTGGTATATGCCTTTGAAGCCTGACACCCTGCCCTATGACAGCATTTACAGATTTTCTTTTCAGCCAGTTTAGCGGTTATACACCGCTTCTTGTTGTAATTGAGGTTACTGCTATACTCTTCGGGTTGCTCAGCGTTATCTTCTCTGCCAGGAACAATATCCTTGTATATCCTGCGGGCCTGGTGAGCACCGGCCTGTACATATACCTGATGTACAGGGCTGACCTTTATGGTGACCTCATAATAAATGGCTACTATTTTTACATGAGTATTTATGGCTGGCTACTTTGGTCGCGCAGGGACAGGCAAGACAACAGCCGTCTGAAAATTACTACGGTTACTATTAAAGATAATATAAAAAGTGGGGTAATTTTTACTGTTTCTGTTATATTTGTTTCAGGGGTATATATCTTTTTTGATATGTTCAGCTTTTGGTGGGCCTATGTAGACACTTTTATAACAGGATTGTTCTTTATAGGGATGTGGCTGCTGGCGAAGCGGAAAATTGAGAACTGGGCATACCTTATTGCAGGCGACATCATTGCAATACCCCTGTTCTTTTACAAAGGCCTTATATTCACTGGCTTTTATTATATAGTATTAACATCAATAGCCTTTTACGGTTACAATGTATGGAAGAGAATATTACGCAGCGAAAAACAAATACACTCAGCATAGCTTTTATAGCAGGCGGGCTCAGCGAAGGCTTTCCCGCACAATTATCACAGTTCATAGCGCCTGACGGAAAAGAGGCGCGTGAATTTATATTTACAATAAGTGACAGCATTACTGCTTCGGTAAAAGAGCTGGCCGGAAAAGACCTGGTGGTATTTGTTACAGAAGAAGGCGCCACTGCAAATGCAACGCTGCTTAAAGCCCTTGAGAAAGAAGGAGCCAATTATATACTGGCCGAAACAACAGGCGACACGGAATCACTGTGCAGGGGCATTGTGCTTTCCCTGGAAAAAGCACTTGACATGGGCTTTAGTATTGAGGATTTTGTACAGATATATACTATGGGAATCCCTGTTGATACCATCAGGAAGCACCTTGTTATCTTCAGGAACGGCATTGCCAGCATAAGTTTAGAAAAACCCGCTATACTGAATGACGGGATAAAACCGTTGCCGGATGCTGCTGCCCGTGAATACGCCGCCTATTTTGATGAAAAGAAGAACGGCTTTAAACTTAAAAAGTTTGTGCCGGCATCAGGCGCTGCCAGCAGGATGTTCAAGTTCCTCTCTGAATTTATGGCAGAGTTTAAACCCGAAACCGAGACCATAAATGCTTACATCAACCGAAAAAATGCTACAGCGCTAAGTATTTTTTTGGCCGGCATTGATAAATTTCCATTTTTTAAAGAAGTATATGAGGCTATAAAACAGGCTCCTGAATACGCGGATTGGAGTAAAAACCAACGCTATTACCACTTTATAAAAACAATGCTTGATAAAGGCAGTTTTGATTATGCCAACAAGCCCAAAGGCATACTGCCTTTCCACCAGTATGAAGATTTTACGGCAACACCGGTATATGAGCATCTTAAAGAAGCTGTCTCTTATGCCGCATCAAACAATGAGGCTTATGTGCATTTTACCATTTCAGAAGAGCACCTCAACGGGTTTCTTGATGCTATTGAGGAAGTAAAAGCGAAAATTGAAGAAGCTTCAGGTATAAGCATTAAATACAATTTTTCGTGCCAGCAGAAAGAGACCGATACCATTGCGGTTGACCTCAACAACATGCCTTTTCGCGACAGCAGCGGCAGGCTGTTATTCCGTCCCGGTGGCCACGGTGCACTGATACAGAACCTTAACCGGCTGAGTGCTGATATTGTTTTTATAAAAAATATTGACAACGTAAGCTATAACCACACCGATGTTATTTCCTTGTATAAAAAAGCCTTAGGCGGCATCCTTATAAAAACACAGGAAAAAGTGCATGGCTACCTTCAAAGAATGGCTGTAGGTGAAATTACGGAAGAATGCATTAAAAATATTTTTGCTTTTGCAAAAGAGGAGCTTTGCATAGACATACCACAGGATGTGGCAAAATACACTTTTGAAAACAAAATAGAATACCTGCGCGACCTGCTGAACAGGCCTGTACGCGTTTGCGGTATGGTCAAGAATGAAGGGGAGCCTGGCGGTGGCCCATTTTGGGTAAAAGGCGAAAAAGGCAGGCTGTCGCTACAGATTATCGAAAGCTCTCAGATAGACCTTGATAATAAAGAACAGCAAAAAATCATGGCTGCCTCCACACACTTTAATCCGGTTGACGTAGTATGCGGGTTGCGGGACTATCAGGGAAATCGGTTTAACCTTAATGATTTTGTAGATGCCTCAACAGGTTTTATTGTTTACAAGAACAAGAACGGAAGGGATGTAAAATCCTACGAACTGCCCGGGCTATGGAATGGCGCTATGGCCGGGTGGATAACCCTTTTTGTCGAAGAACCCCTGGAGACCTTCAACCCTGTGAAAACCGTTAATGACCTGCTGAAACCTGCACACCAGCCGCAATAGATAGTGGATTGAGATTTCAGATTATAGATTGAAATTACATTGGATAAAGAAAAGATTTTATCGGAACTGACATATAAAGCAGTGCGCAGCAGCGGCGCGGGAGGACAGAATGTAAACAAAGTATCATCTAAAGTGGTGCTGAGTTTTGACCTTGCCCATTCTGCAGCGCTTACTGATGACGAAAAAATGCTGGCCGGGAGCAACCTGGCCCCTAAGCTTACCAATGATAAAATACTGGTGCTCCACTGTGATGAAGACCGCAGCCGGTTACGAAACAAAGAAATTGTGACAAGGCGGTTCCTCCGGATTATTGATACTGCGCTGAAAGTGCAAAAAACCAGGAAAGCCACAAAAGTGCCTAAAGCTGTCATTAAAAAACGTATTGAAAATAAAAGGCGCCAGTCAGAAATAAAGCAATCAAGGCGTAAGCCGGATTATTGAAGTGGTTTAAACTTTTATTTTATTAAATTTCTTTAGTG
>NZ_NOXV01000141.1 GCF_002251835.1 Flavobacterium cyanobacteriorum | reverse complement strand
TTTTATTGATTTTTAATCAATTATATTTTTTGTCGTGTACTAAAATTATAATTAAATTGTGCATACCACGTTAGAAATGCATTATTTTTGTCCTAAATAACGTCTGCCCATGAACGAAGGTCTGGTTGTAATACCTACGTACAACGAAATTGAGAATATTGAGCCCATAGTAAGGGCTGTTTTAATGCTTAAAACGCCTTTTGATCTTTTAATAGTAGACGATAATTCACCTGACGGTACTGCCCGCAAAGCCATTGCGTTGCAGCAGGAGTACCCGGATCGGCTGTATGTTGAGGTGCGGCAGGGTAAATCCGGGCTTGGCACGGCCTACGTCCATGGTTTTAAATGGGCCATAGCCAGAAAATATGAATATATTTTTGAAATGGATGCTGATTTTTCACACAACCCTGCTGACCTTGAGCGGCTGCTTGAGGCGTGTAAGAAAGGCGCAGATATGGCTATAGGATCGCGGTACAGCAGGGGCGTAAATGTGGTTAACTGGCCGCTTAGCAGGGTGCTGCTGTCCTACTTTGCTTCTGTTTATGTAAAATTAATTACCGGCATGAAAATACATGACGCCACCGCCGGTTTTAAATGCTACAAAAGGAAAGTCCTTGAGAGCATTAACTTCAACAGGATAAAATTTGTAGGATATGCTTTCCAGATAGAAATGAAATACAGGGCCTACGTTAATGGCTTTAACCTTGTTGAAGTACCAATAATTTTTACAGACAGGACAAAAGGTGAATCAAAAATGAGCAATGCCATTATAAAAGAGGCCATATTTGGTGTTATTTCTCTTAAATTTAAAAAAATACTTAACCGACTATAAAAATATGAACAGGATTTTAATAAAAAACGCCAGGATTGTAAACGAAGGCACTATCACCGAAGGCGATGTTTATATTGAAGGTAAATATATAAAAGAAATAGCCGGCGCTATAAGCGCTAAATCTCCTGATGTTAAGATAATAGACGCGGAAGGCAGCTTCCTTATACCCGGTGCTATTGATGACCAGGTGCACTTCAGGGAGCCGGGGCTAACCCATAAAGGTGATATTGAATCAGAATCCAGGGCGGCCGTGGCGGGAGGGATAACCTCATTCATTGAGCAGCCTAATACGGTGCCTAATGCCGTAACCCACGAAATACTGGAGCAGAAATACCAAAGGGCGGCTGAAGTATCATATGCCAACTATTCCTTCATGATCGGCGGTACCAACAATAACCTTGACGAGTTGCTTAAAACCAATCCTAAAAATGTGGCAGGGATTAAGCTTTTCCTGGGGTCTTCAACTGGGAATATGCTGGTTGATGATGAGAAGGCGCTCGAAAATATATTTTCCAGTACAGAGCTACTCATTGCAACACATTGCGAAGACGAAGGCACCATAAAGAAAAACCTTGAGAAGTTTAAGGAACAATATGGTGACAATATCCCTGTAAAATACCATCCGGAAATAAGGAGCGCAGAATCCTGCTATATCTCATCTTCAAAAACGGTAGAGCTGGCTAAGAAAACAGGTGCCAGGCTACATGTTTTCCATCTTTCTACCGCAAAAGAAATGGAACTTTTCACAAACAAAATACCCCTTGAGGAGAAAAAAATTACGGCAGAAGTCTGTATACACCACCTTTGGTTTTCTGATGCGGATTACGATACCAAAGGCGCACTTATAAAATGGAACCCTGCTGTGAAAACCGCTGCCGACAGGGATGCTTTATGGAAAGCGCTGCTGGATGACAGGATTGATGTGATTGCTACCGACCATGCGCCGCATACACTGGAGGAAAAGAACAACCCTTATACCTCTTCCCCTGCCGGCGGGCCGCTGGTGCAGCATGCCGTCGTGGCCATGTTTGAAGCCTACCACCAAAAGAAGATATCTGTGGAAAAGATAGTAGAGAAAATGGCACACAACCCTGCCAGGATATTCAATATTGAGAAACGCGGCTTCATCAGGGAAGGCTATTATGCTGATCTTGCAATTGTTAACCCCGGGCTGCCCTGGAACGTAAAGAAAGAAAATATTCTCTACAAGTGCGGCTGGTCACCTTTTGAAGGGACTAATTTCAAGTCAAGGATTACACATACCTTTGTAAACGGGCAGCTGGTTTATACCAATTTTAAAGTGAAAGACATCCGTTGCGGCGAGCGCCTGCTTTTTGACAGATAATCATGAAAAAATTCATTGCTATAGGCCTGTTATTATTGTTTGTGTCGTGCAGGCAGGGCAACGCCGTGGAAAAACCCGGTAAGCTTATAGAGAGGGAAAAAATGGCAGATATACTTTATGACCTTTCCCTTTTACAGGCTATACGCTCCCAGTCGCCCAACACTCTCCGTGACGAAAATGTTGACCCCCAGCAATATATCTATAAAAAATATGCTATTGACAGCATCACACTGGCACAGAACCACAAGTATTACGCATCAAAGCTCGAAGAATATGCCAAAATACAGGAAGAAGTAAAAGCCAGGGTGCAGGCACGGATAAAAGAAAATGAACCAAAAAAAGACATTAAGAAGTAAACTGTGACGCCAGCTTTTTAAGGTAAGGTTTCATCTCCGTAAAGGTAAAGTTCAGCATCCTTGCTGTTTTGCTGTTGTCAAAAATCTCGTTTTTATGTGCTGCCCTCGCCATAGCACGTGTAAAGCCCCTTTTCCTCATAAACAGTTTGCTAAGCAGCCAGTCAGCGCGCCATGCAAAGGAGGTCATAAGCCTTGTGGCTGCATAGGCAGGGCTTTTCTTGCCCATACCTTCGCAAATGGCGCCAAAAAGATTTTTATAGGTACTATTTTCGGCAACCAGCGCAAAGCGTTCGCCGGTTATTTCACTGTTCATTAATTGAGTCATGATGCTTACAACATCTTCCACGGCAATAATGCCACAGGAGCCCTCTGTATAAAAATACATCCCCTTTTTTACAGCGCTGAATATCTGCCCGCTGCCCTGTCCCCAAAAACCATAACCAAATATCAGCGCCGGGTTTACTATCACCACATCGAGGCCTTCCTGCCAGCCACGCCACACTTCCATTTCGGCGCCGCGTTTGCTCAGGGCATAGTCATGGTGGCTTAGTTCGGGGTTCCATTCAGTTTCCTCGTCAATAAGTTCCCCGTCACGCGGGTCGCCCAGTGCGGCTACGGAACTTACATGGCAGAACTTTTTTACGCCAAAGGCAAGGGCACAGTTTACCATGTTGGCCGTACCTTCAATATTTACTTTCCGAAGTTTGTTTTCTTCCGCAGGGTCAAACGAAATATGGGCAGCACAATGATATACATAATCAATTCCGGCAAAAGCATCCTCCAGCGAAGGAATGTCGTTTATATCGCCCTGCACCCACTCAATAGCATTAAAATCAGCATTGCCGGCATAATGGGAAAAGAGTTTGCGGGTTTTGTTGATGTTGTCGGCGTTTCGGTATAGGGCACGTACTTTTTCTCCTCCTGACGTGAGGCGAAGCAGCAGGTGGGCGCCAACAAGCCCGGTTCCTCCGGTAACTAGTATCATACAACAAATGTAAAAAGATACTTAGCATATATTTCATATTTCAGGCTTAAATATTTTACAGATGCGGACCTGCGTTGTATTTTTGCAGCCATTAGCTTAATAATCATGAAAAATTTTGTAGAAGAACTAAAATGGCGGGGCATGGTGCACGATATAATGCCCGGGACTGAAGAGCAACTGAATAAAGGCATGGCCACAGCCTACATAGGGTTTGACCCCACTTCCGATTCGTTGCATATCGGCAGCCTTGTACCTATTATCATTTTAGTTCACCTGCAAAAATGCGGGCATAAGCCCGTGGCGCTTGTGGGTGGGGCCACCGGTATGATTGGCGACCCTTCAGGAAAATCCGATGAGCGCAACCTGCTTGACGAGGCTGCCCTTGAGCGAAATGTGGCAGGGATAAAACGTGTTTTGTCCCGCTTTCTTGATTTCAGCTCTACAGCCGCTAATGCCCCTCTGCTGGTCAATAACTACGACTGGATGAAGGAGTTTTCTTTCATAGGTTTTGCCCGTGATGTAGGCAAGCGGATCACGGTCAATTATATGATGGCTAAAGATTCGGTTAAAAAGCGCCTTACCGGTGAAGCCGGTTCAGGCATGTCTTTCACGGAATTTACGTACCAGCTTATCCAGGGCTATGATTTTTACCACCTGTACAAAAACTACAATTGCGTGCTGCAGCTGGGCGGAAGCGACCAGTGGGGGAACATAACCACCGGCACAGAGCTTATACGACGCATGAGCGATGATGAGGGCGCAAAGGCCTATGCCATGACCTGCCCGCTTATCACCAAGGCCGACGGCTCAAAATTCGGTAAATCAGAAGGGGGCAATATATGGCTTGACGCAGATAAAACCTCGGTATACAAATTTTACC
This sequence comes from Flavobacterium cyanobacteriorum, assembly GCF_002251835.1. Classification (GTDB taxonomy): domain Bacteria; phylum Bacteroidota; class Bacteroidia; order Flavobacteriales; family Flavobacteriaceae; genus Flavobacterium; species Flavobacterium cyanobacteriorum. Next base: position 733 of record NZ_NOXV01000141.1, on the reverse strand, counting down.
AGTTCTGGCTCAATACTACCGATGCGGATGCCGAAAAGTATATTAAGATATTTACCTTCCTTGCACAGGACGAGGTGGAGGCGCTTATTGACGGGCACAGGCAGGCACCCCACCTTAGGCTGTTGCAAAAACGCCTTGCTGAAGAAGTTACGGCCTTTGTACATTCACGGGAAGACCTTGAAAACGCGGTGAAGGCATCATCCATACTCTTTGGCAACGCTACTGCAGATGACTTAAAACAGCTTGACGAAAATACTTTCCTTGATGTATTTGAGGGCGTGCCACAGGCAGAAGTCGCTAAGGACGACATACACGCCGGTTTGAATATTGTTGATGCCTTTGTTGCCAAAACCAACTTTTTGCCGACCAATGCAGAGGCACGGCGTGCACTGAAAGAAAACTCAGTTGCTGTAAACCGGGAAAAAGTAGGGGAAGAGTACCACCTTACGGCCAAGGACCTTATTAACGGCCAGTTCATCTTGTTGCAAAGGGGTAAGAAGACTTACTTTGTGATAAGGGTAAGATAACGGCCTTAGCAAGGGAGAGCCTACTTTTATAGCCCTTATGGCGCGGTATCGAAGCAGTGCGCCGGGTGGAGCCGGAGCGCAACCGGAGCGCAAACCGGCAATGCGCAATCTTCCGGAGGCACATTGCTGCACAGCTATTCTTATCAGTTCCCCGATTATTTTTTTGGGCGTGTCCCTGCGGGCCGGGCTTTCCGCTGTATCTTTTT
>NZ_NOXV01000140.1 GCF_002251835.1 Flavobacterium cyanobacteriorum | reverse complement strand
TCGCACTAAAGAAATTTAATAAAATAAAAGTTTAAACCACTTCATTTGACTTTGTCTTAATGCAATGCTTGTGCCCGATATAAATTTGCCCGATAAACCCAAAAATTGTTTAAGGCGGGGAGTATTTTTACCCGTCAAAAATAAAGATGGGAGATAATAATTGTATACCTCATCGTTGAAATTAAGATCAAGGTCCATAAGCTGTAACACATTAAATTCCGAACTTAACAAAGAGCAGATAGTTGAATCAGAGATTTTCCCTCCATTCAGATTAGTTGCCCAATCATTCATCAACACCTCTATTCTTTCCAGTTTTTTAAAACATAATGGCTCATCTATTGCAAAATTTCCATACAGATATAAACTCTCGAGCACAGGCATATTTTTTAAAACCTTAGTAATATTGCCAAGATTGCCATATCTACAATGTTCATTGGCTAAAAGAAAGTCTTCTCCAAATTCGAAGGATTTTAACTTAGGGAAGTTATATTTCGACAGCACTTTACATACACCGCTGTAATTATAACTATTAAAATCAATCTTATTTACCCTTGTGTATCCAATGCTAAGATGCTCTAAAGTTTCAAAAATTCCTGTTTCTAAAACATTCTCAAGTAAATTTTCTATATCATTACCGAGGTAAAAGTATAATGCCTTTGTCCCAAGAGGAATTTTATCTATAATTCTAAAATCATACTTTACAGGTAAGCCAAAAACACAGGAGTAATTTTTAAATGTGTCTTCAAATACTTTCTCCTCGTGCTTATAAAAACGTAATTCAGGAGGAATATTTTTAATTATATCATCTTGTTTTTGAGGAGCTATGAACTGTTTTAAAAATTTTATCATTTATTGTTATTTATCCTCGTCACCTTATCAATGCCGTCAATTTTCTTAATGTTCTCAATCAGCTTTTTCAGGATGGTATTGTTTTGCACCACCACGGTTACCTGCCCGTTAAATATCCCCGCGTTACCACTTAAGGAGATGCTCTGGATGTTTACATGCATGTTGTTTGATATAACCTTGGTAAGCTCGTTGGTAAGCCCAAGTGAGTCCATACCCGTGATTTTGAGTGTAGCCTTAAATTCTTCCTGGGTAGAGTCGATCCATTTCGCCTGGATAATGCGATAGGCAAAGTTGCTCTGCAGCCGTATGGCGTTTGGGCAGTCTTTCTTGTGTACTTTTATCCCTTCATTTATGGTGACAAAACCAAAAACATCGTCTCCGGGAATGGGGTTGCAGCAGGTAGCCAGCTTATAGTCAAGCTTATCCTGTTCCTTACCGAAAACCAGCAGGTCATAATTACGGCTTATTTCTTCTTTTTGTATCTGTTCCTGTGGCAGCGAAGGCGAGCGTTTTATCTTGTTTTTGAAGAAGTTCATCAGCGTATTGCTTTTCAGGGCTGCGTAATCCTTAAGCTGCTGGTTGTCAATACTGCCGACGCCCACCCGGTAAAACAGGTCGAGGCTTGTTTTTAGTTTAAAATAGTTTACAAGTTCGTTTGTAGTAGTTTCATTTAATACTATTTTCATGTGGCGCAGCTTGCGGGTCAGTAATTCCTTTCCTTCTTCGGCAATGCGCTTAGTGCTTTCGTTGAGCACGTTTTTTATTTTATTCTTTGCCCGTGAAGTAGTTACATAATCCAGCCAGTGCGGGTTTGGCTTTTGGTTTTGTGATGTTATAACCTCTACCTGGTCGCCGCTGTTGAGCACATGGTTTAGCGGCACGAGCTTGCCGTTTACTCTTGTTCCGCGGGTACGCATGCCAATTTCAGAGTGGATGCTGAAAGCAAAATCCAACGATGTGGCGCCTTTTGGCAGTGATTTAATTTCACCTTTGGGTGTAAACACATAAATTTCCTTTGCATAGAGGTTCAGTTTGAAATCTTCAACAAAATCAACTGCATTGCCCGAAGTGTTTTCCAGCGCTTCCTTAAGCAGGTTGAGCCAGGTTTCGAGGCCATGCTCCTCGCCGCCATTGCCTTTGTACTTGTAGTGGGCTGCATAGCCTTTTTCTGCAATTTCATCCATACGTTCGCTGCGTACCTGTATCTCAACCCAGCGGCCTTTAGGCCCCATCACTGTAATGTGTAGCGCCTCATAACCGGTTGACTTGGGAGATGATATCCAGTCCCGTAGCCTGCTTGGGCTGGGGCGGTAGTGGTCGGTAACAATAGAGTATATCTTCCAGGCCAGGAACTTTTCTTCCTGCGGGCTGGCTTTATAGATGATCCGCAGCGCGAACTTATCATACACCTCATCAAAAGTAACACCCTGCGCGAGCATTTTCCTCCGGATGGAATAAATAGATTTTGGCCTGCCTTTTATAGTATATTGTATACCTTCCGCATCAAGCGAAGCTTTAAGCACTTCAGATATTGATTTTATGTAGGCGTCCTGCTCTTCCTTAGTTTCCTTGATTTTACTAACGATGTTATTGTAAACCGCAGGTTCGGTATATTTCAGCCCCAGGTCTTCAAGCTGGGTTTTTATGTTGTAAAGGCCAAGCCTGTGGGCCAGCGGCGCGTATATGTACAGCGTTTCCGAAGCAATTTTGGCCTGTTTGTATTCGGCCATGCTTTCCATAGTCTGCATGTTGTGCAGCCTGTCGGCTATTTTAATGAGGATAACCCGGACATCATCATTGAGGGTAAGGAGCATCTTGCGGAAATTCTCTGCCTGCATTGATATCTCCTGGTCTGTTTTTACCTGTGCTATCTTAGTTAAGCCCTGTACTATCTGTGCTATTTTGGGGTTGAACATCCGCTCAATATCCTCAACGGTAACATCGGTATCTTCTACTACGTCATGCATCAGGGCAGAGGCAATGGAAGTGGCGCCAAGCCCAATTTCTGAAGCTACAATTTTAGCAACGGCAATAGGGTGGAAAATATAGGCTTCTCCTGATTTTCTTCTCTGGTCCTTATGGGCTTCCACTGCCACGTCAAAAGCTTTCCTAATCAGCTTTTTGTCATCTTCTGTAAGGGTTTGGTAACTAATGCGGAGCAGTTCTTTATATTCTTTGGCAATTGCCTTGTTTTCCTGTTCAATATCAATTTCAGTCATAGCCATATATAATAGCTTAAAATTATGAAAATATTATAACAAAAACAAGGCCGTGATGTAAACTGAAGCCGCCTATGGATAAAAATAAAGGGATTTTTAACGCTCTAATCACATGGGAACCGGCATTCAATTATCTGCAATTTTCCTTTAGAGAAATAAAATTTCCATTCAAAACTGCTTTCAGCCTCATCAGGCTTTAGAGTAGCAACATGTGTATCTGATTTATTTACCAGCGCAGCTGCCGCTATGGGAAACTGACTGGTAAAAGCGTCAAGAGTATAATTTTCATTAAACTTTGTGCCTTTATAAAGCATGTACATGCCTTTCTTTTTACGGAAATCAATGCTGCGGAAGTTAAGCATGCCGTTGTCGAGCTCAAATTTTACCCCTTTGTAATGCAAAAATTTTGCCTGCAGCTCTTCTTCAGTGCCGCAGGTTTCAGCCGGGCGGGGAGCAACTATACTGTCGGCTTTTTTATATACCGCATCAAATTCACGTTTTGGCAAGGTAAGGTTTAGTTTGCCGTTTACGGTTGCGGCATCCCAGCTAAAGGTTTCTTTTTCCTGGGCCTGCATTAATAAAGTGAACAGTAAAACAAGGTAGTAGTGTAATTTCATATTGTAAGTTTTTGAGGCTCAAATTCAGCCTGAAGGGTTAAAAAATTTTTTTTGTGGCAAAACAAAAGATAATTCAGCCAATAATTATATAGGTGCATAGCCTGATACATGCTGCCCAATGCCTCATCATTATAATTTTTGCCATCAAAATACCTGTGTTGTGCTTCAGCATAACTTTTCAGCATATCTGTAGCCTCAGGTTCAAGAGAGGGTGCGTTAACCGGTTCTTCTATAAACTGCAGTATATCTTTTTTCAGGATAACTTCGTGGCGATATACTTCTACAAAGTTATCTGTGATTGCATCATAGGTTGTGGCCTCGGCAGTAAATGCTGTTAACTTAAACATTTTATCAAGCACTTCAAATTTTTTATTATATTCACTGTAATAGTTCTGGCATGTGTTGTAGAGACTAACATATTCATCTTCTTTATCACAGCTTTTTGCCCGTTTCAAAAAGTATGCAGAAATAATTTGGTTGTTATCTGCAACATCCGACTTTACTTGCTCAAGCGTTATATTTAAGTTCTTTATCAGCCCTGGAGCATCTTCTGAATTGTAACGCCTGCCTGCATACACAAAATCCCTTATTTTATAACTGCCCTGTGCAATTTCATTAAGTGATGCAATATCCTGTTCCAGCCCGAGCTGCTCATAAACGCGGCTAACTTTTAGCGGGCTGAAAAGTTCTTCTATGGTAGTTTCAGTAAGAATTGAATCATTGGCTTTAAGTGCTTCAAAGTCTGTATGTGGTACCTGGATATCGTCATAGTATTTGTTGAAAACATCAGGTAAGGATCCTTTTTTCTCCAGCATTATAAATTCTGGTTCAAATTCTGCCATATTATGAATTGTAACAATGCCAGTCCAGGTGACATGACTGTATAATAGCGAGATGATTTTGCTTTCTGTAGCCTCACGGTCCTTCAGGAGCGTCATGGCATGGCTGTTGTTCTCAGGTCTTGCTTCAAGCTGCAGGCTCTTTATTCGCGCTATACGGTCTTCATCACTGGGGTGTGTAGCCCAGTTGTTGCCAATTTCTAGCTTAGACCTGTTAAAGTGATTCCTGCTTTCGGGAGTTATTGCCGGCAGGCCGTTCTCTATCGGATAGCCAAACTGTGCGGCCCTGTATTTCATTACAAATTGATGCTGAGGAAACAGTGTAGCAGGTTTGATATTGCTTTCAATCTTTGAGGTATAAAAAGATAACACATCATTCAGAATAGCATCGGCAAACTGCAGCCTTACGAGGGATGTCTCAATTGTATGCGGGCCTGCTATGCGGGCGGCAACCTCATCAGCGTGAAATTCCATTTCCCGCGACAGCGCCCGGTAATTAAGATTTACTATACGACAATCCTGTCCTAAATAAAATTTAACACTATCAAACTTAACCATTT
>NZ_NOXV01000192.1 GCF_002251835.1 Flavobacterium cyanobacteriorum | reverse complement strand
CAAGAAAAACGTAAAAAAACCGTCTCAAGTTGTGAGACGGCTTCATTGTTTTTCTAGAAAGGAAGGTCATCGTGCTCTTCTTCCCTGAAGTTGCTGGCCGGCTCAAAAGAATCCTGCCTGGCAGGGGCCTGTGGCTGCTGGTAGCCCTGCGGCGCCTGCTGGTAGCCTGCCTGCGGCGCTTCGGCCTGCGGCTTTTCAATCCTCCAGCCCTGTATAGCGTTGAAATATTTTGTTTCACCCTGCGGGTTTACCCATTCCCTACCCCTGAGGTTTATGGAAACTTTTACAGGCTCCCCAACCGTATAGTTGTTAAGCAGGTCGCATTTGTCCTGCGTAAATTCAATAAGGATGTGCTGCGGGTACTGCTCATCGGTTGTAACCACCATTTCCCTTTTCCTGAAACCGTTTGCCCCAAAGGATTTGGTTTCATCAATCATTTTAATTCTTCCTGTAACTTCCATAATTAATTGTTGTTTTTCTGCCTCAGAGGGCAGCTATCGTTAATATTTATTTATATTCCTTTTGGGCCAGCAGCACTTTCCATGCCTGCATTACCTGATTATTGTCAAGGTATTCCTTGGCCAGGCGGTGCTTTTTATCATCGTCATCAGCGCTTAAAACGGCTTTTACCTTAAAGTTCTCTTTTACAAATATATTGATTTCTTCTTCAGTGGGCAACGCTTCTATATTGCCTAATTTCCCTAAATCGTTACCGTCAAACACCGGGCTGTCTTTTATAAATTGCGGAATGGTGTCCACTCCTATGCCCAATGTTGTAAGCGGCTTTTCCACTTCAAACAGCCCCATGTTGCTGCGGCTATACCAGTTGGCACCCAGCCGTGCTACCAGGTCAATCTTATGCTGGTCTATATTCCCTCCGGCATCCAGTATGGCTTCATCAATGTGCATCTTCAGTACTTCGCATAGTATAAGGTTGCCTGCGCCTCCACCGGTGCCAAGGGCAATGATATCATTTACACGGCATTCAAACTGCACAGGAGATTCTTTCACACGGAAAGGCTTCACAATAGCTGAAGGCAGCATGGTGAGCCCGGCTTTTTCAAATTCATTTACGCCATCAGCATATTCGGTGCTTGAGAGCGATGCCTGCTGTACTATAGCGTAGTTGACTACATTGATAACCACTTCGCGGTTCAGTTCCGCATTAATGAGCGTGTGCTTCACGGTATTATCGCGCACCCTCCTCGAGGGGGAGAATATAAGTATGGGCGGGTTAGCGCTAAAAACATTAAAAAAACTGAAAGGCGACAGGTTTGGCGTGCCATCCTTATCCAGTGTGCTGGCAAAAGCTATAGGGCGCGGCCCCACGGCGCTTTGCAGGTATCCCTGTAGTTTGGGCGTAGGTAGTTCTTTAGGGTCAATGCTCAGCATATTGTTACAGTATTTGTGCAAAGATAAATGTTCCGCCGTATTAAAATGTTGATAAGCCTTTTTTAACCCATTGTAAAATTGTATTATAAGGTTTCCGTTATACTGCCACACTATTAATAAGCACCGCATTAGTAACTTTTACTATCTTTAAGCCACAAATTTTTATTTATGCAGATTACTGACAGGAGTAATATTACCCGATGGGGCATTGTGGCATCGTCTTTTCTTATTGTGGTGATGATTTTGTGGAACACATACCATTTCTTCAATATTTTCAAGGAAGATGAACGAAGGAGGGTAGAGCTGTGGGCCCTTGCCCAACATACCATAAACATATCAGACGAAAACACGCCGCTTGACCTTCCCCTGGCCATACTGGAAAGCAATAAGACTGTCCCTATGATAGTTACCGATAGTAATGGCATTATACTGAAAACCAATAATATCCCGGAAGAAGTTGAAAAAGATACGGTAAGGGCCAGGCAGTTCCTCGAAAGCATAAAAAAAGACAATACCCCCATAAGGTTCAGGATTTCGCAGGATAACTACCAGTACCTTTATTACGGAAATTCGCAGTTATTGAACAATCTCAAATACTTTCCTGTAACGCTTGTATTTGTAGTGGTGCTTTTCGCGGCTATTATTTTCATTTTCTACAGGGCCAGCAAAATGGCAACCGAAAACCGCCTGTGGGCCGGTATGGCCAAAGAGACTGCCCACCAGATAGGGACACCCCTGTCATCACTTTTGGGCTGGATTGAAATCATGAAGGCCGACAATGTGGATGAAACTACCGTGACGGAAGTGGAAAAAGATGTACACCGGCTGCAAACCATTGCCGAACGCTTTAGCAAAATCGGCTCAGAACCGGTACTGACTGAAAAAGATATAGTAGAAGAAACCGCCAAAACGTATGAGTACCTTAAAAGCCGCGCCTCAAACCAGATTGCGTTCAGCTTTAAGGCGCCTGGTCATCCTGTAAGGGTAATGCTGAACCCTGAGCTGCACAGCTGGACGATAGAAAACCTGGTAAAGAATGCCATAGATGCCATGAAAGGCAGGGGCAGCCTGTCAGTTATAATTCAGGAGAAGGAAAATATTGTGAAAATAAAGATTTGCGATTCGGGTAAAGGCATTCCAAAATCGCAGTTCAAAAAAGTGTTTGAACCCGGATTTACTACTAAAAAAAGGGGGTGGGGCCTGGGCCTTTCACTGACACGCCGGATAGTGGAGGAATATCATAAAGGAAAAATAAAAGTGCTTACCTCAGAAGTAGGCAAAGGCACTATTATGCAGGCCAGTTACAAAACGGTACACTAAAGCGTATTGATATAATGTGTCCAGAGGCAATCCTGGAAATCAGTAGCCATATGGAACAGTAGCCCGGTGGCCACTATCCTTGCTTTAGGAAATAACAGTAAGAGTACATAAACGGCAATAGCGGGATAGCTGTGTAGCGGGTGGAAGCCGATACTGCACCTGCCCGGCTCGAATATTGGGGTAGCCAGCAGGTGGTCAAGGTCGACCAGCATGGTGGCTATCATTACAAGCCATGCTTTTTTCCATTTATCCCTGAAAAATAGCCATGCTAAAAGCCCCGGCGCCATAAAGTGCAGGCTATAATGAGTAACCGTTTGCAGTATTTTGAGGTATTCGGCTGCCATAACCCAAAAAAAGCACCTGTAAGGTGCCTTTTCTATAAATTAGCGTTTATTTCTTTTGCCAGTTGTTCAAATTCTTCTTTTTCAGGCTTTACTTTTTTGATGAACCGCATATCCTCCATATCATTGATGGGGATAAGGTGCACATGCACATGCGGGACTTCGAGCCCCACCACGGCTACGCCAATTCTTTTGCAGGGAACCGTTTTTTCCAGCGCTTTGGCTACTTTACGGCTAAAGGCCATCAGTCCCATGTAGTGTTCTTCGTCCATATCAAAGAGTTTGTTCACTTCCTGTTTCGGTATGCACAAGGTGTGGCCTTTGGCATTGGGGTTTACGTCAAGAAAAGCAAGGAAGCTGTCGTCCTCTGCTACTTTATAAGCGGGTATTTCGCCGTTCACTATCCGGGTAAATATTGTACTCATGGCAGGCCTTAATCTCTGGTAATTTCAAGTATCTCAAAATTGAGTGTACCGTTAGGTACTTTAATTTCGGCGACTTCACCTGCTGATTTTCCAAGCAGGCCTTTGCCAATAGGCGACGTTACTGATATTTTACCGGACTTGAGGTCGGCCTCGCTTTCTGCAACCAGCGTATATTTCATTTCCATGCCGTTAGCCTTATTGCGTATCTTCACGGTGGACAATACCAGTACTTTTGATATGTCAAGCTGTGATTCATCAATGAGCCTTGCATTGGATACCAGTTCTTCCATCTTGGCTATTTTCAGCTCAAGCAGCCCCTGCGCTTCTTTGGCAGCGTCGTACTCGGCATTTTCAGAAAGGTCTCCTTTATCTCTTGCCTCGGCAATGGCCTCTGAGGCTTTAGGGCGTTCCACACTCTTAAGGTACTCCAGCTCGTCTTTTAATTTTTTTAATCCTTCTGCTGTGTAATAAGATACTGTACTCATAACTTCATCGTTTATATAAAATAGAAAAAATCCCATGGCAGCGGGATTTCTTTCTACAAAGATAGTATTATTTTTTTGTTATTTCAATTTTTAAACCGGTGCATGCGCTTGCCAAAGTTAATTAATTTAAATTTGTTTCGTAATTATATTGTAAATTTTATCTGATGAAGAAGTATGTAGTGCTTTTATTTGCTCTTTTGCTTATTGCCGGCTGCAATAATGACGACAATAATAACCAGAACCCATTCCTGCCCAATTATAATTTTTCAATTGATATTAATAAAGACCTGCCGTTGTACTCACCGCTTAATTTTACCGGCAATCCCGTGTTTATTAACCAGTCGGGTGTGGGTATCAATGGCGTCATAGTGATGAATACCGGTAGTGGCTACACAGCTTTTGAAGCCACCTGCCCAAACCAGAACATTACATCATGCTCACAGCTTGACATTGAAGGTATTAATGCTGTATGCCCCTGCGATGGGGTAGAATACAGCCTGTTTACCGGGCTGGGGGCTGGCGTACAATACCCCCTGAAAAGCTACAGGGTACAGGTAGTAAGCGCTTCAGTAATCAGGGTGTCTAATTAAGCAGCGGTGCCAATAATAAAAATTGAAACTGTTATTGCTGCCCCTGTAGATCTAGTATTTGACCTCTCCCGCAGTATAGACCTTCATAAACTGTCCACAGCTCATACAGGGGAAGAGGCAATTGCCGGAGTTACTTCAGGATTAATAGGATTAGGCGAAAGCGTTACGTGGCGCGCCAGGCACCTGGGCCTTTGGCTTGTGCTGTCATCAAGAATTTCTGAATATGATGCACCTTCGTATTTTACTGATGAAATGGTATCCGGGCCGTTTAAAAGCTTCAGGCATGAGCATCACTTTAAGCAACAGGACAGAAAAACCACAATGACCGATATGTTTTACTATAGGAGCCCTTTAGGCATACTAGGTAAACTGGCCGATTTTTTATTCCTGGAAAAATATATGCGGCAGTTACTTATAACCCGTAATCATTATAGAAGTGGTTTAAACTTTTATTTTATTAAATTTCTTTAGTGCG
>NZ_NOXV01000112.1 GCF_002251835.1 Flavobacterium cyanobacteriorum | reverse complement strand
TCCCCGCCGCCTGCTTTCGCGGCGGGGAGATAAAGCGGACAGCGGGACCAAACCTTACCAAAGTGGCGCTGTAATGGCTGCTTCATCATTTATATTTTATTAAATTTTTGTTGATATTCTGTTTTAAAAATGTTTGAGGGTTTAATTTTGCTGAAGTTTTTAGGCGTTTAAAGGATGAGAGAAAGGAAGCTTTTGTATGTGGGAATGGCTATTTTTGCCTGCACTGCCATTGTTTATGGTTTGCTCTTTTACCATTACCCAAATCTTGTAAAGGCTACAGACAAGTTTGGAAATCTTGAAAATATTTATTTGTTTTTAGTTTCTACTTTACTTATTGCCCCTATAGTAGAAGAATTGGTTTTCAGGGGTATTTTTCTTGGGAAGAAATTGTTTTTTCCTTTGTTTTACATGGGGTCTTCATTTTTTTGTGTGGTAACGGAAAATTATTATTTGCTTATTTTTCCGGTTCTTTTTTTATTGTTCAGAGGTGTCATTTTCAAAAATTTTCTTGTTGTGAGCATATTAAATACAACATTATTTGCCTTAGTACATTACCATGTAAGTGATTTTACAGATTTATATTCCTTTGTCCCGGTCTTTTTTCAATTTAGCTTGGGATTGGTTTTAATATGGGTAACCCTTAACTATGGCATAAAGAAATCGATGGTTGTCCATTTTATTTTAAATTTTGCTTTCCTGTTACCATTGCTCCTTGCTTTACAGTTTCCTGAGAAACAATTTAGTTTATTTAATAGAAACTCAATTGAATTCAAACTAGAAAAAACAAGTGTTTTTGGCGCTACTGCTTTTTATGTTTCGGGTAGTGCTGTTAAAGCTGAGCGGGTAACCATAAACCAGTTTATGGATTTTTTCCCAAATTATGATTTTAAAGTCATAGTTCCGGACAGTTTGCGGTTTTACCGTTACAATTTTTCACTGAGGGATATAAATAACCAAAAGATTAATACCACTGATGTGAGGCAAATTTTGCTGGAATCAAAATTAGTTGAAGTTAAAAAAGATTGAATTTTACTGTTTTGATAAAATCAGATTTAATAAAAAAAAGGCTTAGCCATTTGGCTGCACGGTTATCCTTTACCATGCCTTAATGGAATTGGCGTGAGGGTATGTCATCGCTTTTCTTTTGAAAACCCTTTTCTAAACCCGTGAAGGTTTTCTTGTTTTGATAGCAGTTTGTATAAGTGAATTAAGAGATTGAGTTAAAGATAATCTCTACAACCACTTACAGCAGGATTAAAATTGATTACTGAGTTTTTTCTACCAGCGGATAGAAGTATAACAATAGTACGGCATTTAATTCTAAAAATAAATTTAAAGCAATAAAGGGTAAAAAAAAATATGATAAAAAGCCTTACTACTTCTATGGGGTTTAAAAATCATCTTTGCAAGACTGCATCTCTTTTACATTCCGCTCCTTATTGCTTCAACGGGATCAAGTTTGGAAGCCGATATGGCGGGTAATATACCTGATATAAGTCCAATAAATGCCGCGAGTGATGTACCTATAATCATGTTCCAGAAACTGAGTACAAATTCAAACTCCAGCACCTGGGTAAGCACGAGTGTAATAAGCCACACCAATACCATACCGATAAGCCCGCCTATAACTGAAAGGATTACAGCTTCAAACAGGAACTGAAATAATATAAACTTATTTTTAGCGCCTAATGCCTTTTGAATCCCAATGAGGTTGGTGCGCTCTTTAACTGATACAAACATAATATTGGCAATACCAAATCCGCCCACAAGCAGTGAGAAACCGCTTATAATCCAGCCTATAACGTTCATCTGGCCAATAATCTGATCAATAAACTCCGTAAATCCGGAAAGTATATCAATCATGAAATTATCTATTTCTCCGGCTTTGATACCACGGTAATTACGCAATTTTTGCGCGACTTCGGCTTTAACGGCCTCTGCTTCTTCTCCCGGTGCAGGCTTTATAATTATTATGGGAGTCATAAAATCATAGCTATCGCCATAGAGTCTGCGTAAAAAATTTACAGGAAAAATTACAGCCAGATCATTGCTGGGCATCCCTAATGAACTGTTACCCACTTTTTCGAGGACACCAATTACGGTAAAGCGCTGGCCGTAAAGCCTGATTTTTTTTTCAACAGGATTTTCATCTCCAAATAAAGTTTTGGCCACTTCATAGCCAATTACCACAACAGGGGCACCCGAATTTGATTCTGATTCATTATAAAAGCGGCCATTGGCTATCTTAAGTTTCTGTATGTCTGCAAATTCATATGATACAGGGACAGCATTAAGGTTTGTGGCAGATTTGTCTTCATACCTTGCTGTTTCGCTCTTAGTAAAAATCTGGTACGCCATGTATTCAGCTGACTTTACGGCATCTTTAAGGTACTGGTACTCGTCATAAGTAACATTAGGGAACTGTTCGCGCTTCCAACGGGGAATTTCAGACGGGCCAAATGAAAAACGCTTCAGGTACATTGTATTGACATCGACATCGCTGAGGTCTGATTTTATTTTTCGGTCCAGTGAATCCACAGCAGCCAGTACGGCAATGATGGAAAAAATACCTATAGTAACACCAAGTAGCGACAGGAATGTACGCAACTTGTTATTTGTAAGCGCATTAAGCGCAAATGAAAGGCTTTCCCTTAGCAGGCGGAAGTATAACAGCATAGCTTTTTTATTGTCACCTGTAAAATTCTGCATTTTTTTTTTAAAATCCTAAAGCAGGCAATAATAATTCTGATATTGAAAGCCATTTATTGGTTAGGGCTTGTCACAGCCAGGAAAGTTATGATATAACTACTCTTCGGTAAATGTATTTTTGCCGGAAGGCAGTTCAAACAGTTCCAGTTTAAAATAGGGTACGGCTGCTATAATATGGTCAAAAATATCAGCCATGATATATTCATAGTTTATCCAGCGTTTATCAGAAGTAAAGACATATATTTCTACAGGTATCCCTTTTTCAGTAGGCTGCAGGTGCCTGCACATTATTGTCAGTTCCTTATTTACACCGGGATGCTTTTCTATGTAGCTGTTGATATATTTCCTGAAAAGCCCCAGATTGGTAAGGTTCCGGCCGTTTATAAGCAGGCTTTTGTCAGCATTATTCACAAGGTTAAACTTATCGATATCTGACTGCCTGTGCTCAATATAGGAAGTGAGCAATTGTATTTTTTTGTAATTGTCAAGTTCATCTTTTTCAATAAAACGTACGCTACTGGTTTTAACCAGGATATGCCTCTTAATGCGCCTGCCTCCGGAACTGTACATGCCTCGCCAGTTTTTGAAAGAATCTGAAATAAGGCTGTAAGTAGGAATGGTTGTGGTGGTATTATCAAAATTCCGCACCTTAACTGTTGCAAGGTTTATTTCAATAACATCACCGTCAGCGCCAAATTTTTCCATCGTAATCCAGTCGCCAATCCTTACAATATCATTTACACTAACCTGTATACTGGCCACAATACCCAGCAATGTGTCTTTAAAGATAAGTAAAATAATTGCGGAAAGTGCGCCAAACATCCCAAGCAGCGTGGTGAGTTTAGTATTGAGCAGCAACAGTATAATGGTCACAACAGCAAAGATCCACAAGAACATCATGACCACTTGTATGTAGCTGTCAATAGGTTTATCATTGTAGCCTGGCTGTAGTTTCAGGTAATCGCGGAGTGCATTAAATATGCTGCGTATTATCCAGAGGCTCAGGAGTATTATAAAAATAGTTATGGCCTTAGAGAACATTGCTTCCCAATAAGCGAAATGCCTTAAGGCAAGGGGTACAGTCTTATAGATAAAAAGCACCGGCACCAGGTGGGCCAGGTATCTGGATGTTTTATTCTCCACCAGGAAATCATCAAAAGTAGTTTTAGACCTTTTGGCAATTACGGCAAAAGTTATTACCAATACTTTGCGAGCCGTGAAATCAAGTATTACCGCAATGAGCAAAGTAATCAAGATGTTCAGCCCTACACTGCCATACAGTACGCCTGTAGTGTTCAGTTCAAGCCTTTGCAGTATGGCATAAGTCCGGTCAAAAATTTCCTTCATGAAGCGGCAGTATTCCTGAAATATTTATATTCAATATAAAATGTTCCAAAAGGCGGTATTGATGCCAGGCAGATAATGATAAACTTTTTCCAGTCCCATTTATGTTCTGTTTTAAGCATTATGGCAAAAGCTATATAAATGGTAAACAGTACACCATGTGCCATACCTACAGGACGTATAAGCACCGGGTTGTCCCAAATGTATTTGAGCGGCATGGCAATAAAAAAGAGGGCAATGGCGGAGATACCTTCAAGTGTTGCAATTAATTTAAAAAGGCGTATCATTTTTTTAAAAATTTAGCACAAAGGTAAGCACCAGCAGCGTAAGCATAAAATAAAAAAAGCTGTTTGTTTCCAAACAGCTCCCACTATAATTATATAACCAATATTTAATAAAATCAGAATTCTAAAAAAGCTTTATTATATTCTTTGAGGTCCAGCAGGTTGTTTTTATGTTTCAGGTCACCGAATAGTGAAAGCAGGTACTCCAGGCTCTCGATATTATTGTCACCTGAAGTTCCGTTTCCTGACACCATTTCTTCCCCTTCAATAGGCTCATCGTCAGGTATGGGAATCAGGAATGCACCGTTTGCTTCAATATGTTCATAAGCAAGCCTTATCGCCTTGGTAAGTGTTGGGTTTTGCTCTTCAAGAGAATATTCCCGCAGCTTTTTAAGGTCTGTAACCAGTGTTTCGGCATCGAAACCATTTCTAAAAAGGTCCAGTTGTATTTTTTTTATCAGCTTTTGCGCACTTGGGTTTTCCACGGTTAGTTATTTTAGTTTTTTGGACTTATTTTAAGGATTGCAAAAATAGTATATTATATAATTTTATTCCAATTTTTTTAAATATAAATCTGTACTAAGTACACGACAAAAATTGTATTAAATTAATTTCCAGCTTATT
>NZ_NOXV01000127.1 GCF_002251835.1 Flavobacterium cyanobacteriorum | reverse complement strand
TAAAAACTAACCATTCTTTTTTTTATTGTTTAGGACGCTATTGATATGAAAAATACATTTTTTTTAGCAGTGATTATTATGCTTTATTCTGCACAAATTAAAGCACAAAACTGGAATGTTGGATCTGGTGGAAACTCTTCTCGGAACTGTTTATCAGTAGTAGCAAACGGTCCGACAGAGGCAGATATTCTTTGGCAGAAGGAGGTCATTTCTGGAATGCAACAGCAAACTGTTATTGATGGTGAAATTGTAGTCACATGTCCTGTCATTAATAATAATGACTTACTGCATGGGACATTAATTGTAGCCAGAGATTTATACACTGGAGATACTCTTTGGACAAAAGACCTTCCTGTAGATTTTCCTGATACAGATTGGAGAAACAGAGTTTCAGGTTTTAAAAATGGTGTAATTTATGCTACTCGTTCCGGAAGTACAAATTCTTCATATTTATATGCACTTGATGAAGAATACGGATCAATTTTATGGAAGTCAGCAGATTTAATAGATGAATATGGTACCGAAAGTTGTTCTTTTACGGATGACGGAAATCTAATTGTCGGTAATTTGTTCAATATCATATGTATAAACGCAACGAATGGAGAAACAATTTGGCAAACTCCTCGTCCAGATGCAGCTCCAACATCAGGGGGACAGGAAGTTTCTGTTTATGGAAATCGGGGATATTTCTGGATAGCTGATTTTAATGGTCCAAAAATTTGTGTTATAAATATAGAAACAGGCGAAATTCTTTATTCAAGCGAATCAGTAAGCGGAGGTCTAGTTCAACAGATATGTCCATTTATTGGATCAGATGGTACAGTATATGTACCAAGAGCTCAAAGTAATATTGCAACTGACTTCATTGTTGCCTATGAAGATAATGGTATAGCTTTAATAGAAAAATGGAGAGTACCAATTGGATGGTTTCCTTTTTCCACTTCAGGTGAAGGCCCCGATGGTTCGATATATACTTATTCTTCACAAGGTGAATTAATTCGTTTGAATCCTGCTGATGGCAGCATTTTAAATATTTCTCCACCATTCCTTATTGATGAAATTCACTCACCTAGATTGGCTATTGATAATTCAGGACAAATTTTTGTTACTAATGGTGGATTAAACGGAACAATTTATTCCTTTAATCCAGACCTTACTTTAAGTTGGGCCTATAATGTAGGTATTTTGAATCATAGCGGTCCTGCTCTTGCTGATAACGGAACATTAGTTATTTCTTCATCAACACATGTTTTTGCGTTTGCAGGCTCAACTTTAGATTTAGGAAATATCTCAACTAATGAATTTTCTATATACCCAAATCCTACGGTCAATTATTTGTTTATAAATGGATTAAATGAATATGAAAATGTTACGATTCACGATATGACAGGACAACTGATTTATAATGCTAAAGTTAGCAACAATCAGATTGATGTTAGGAATTTTCAAAATGGAATTTACATCTTGATAATTGAAACAGAGAAAGGAATTATTACCAAAAAATTTGTAAAACAATAAATATTTAGTATGATGAAAAATTTATTAATTTTAATTTTTGTTACCGGAATGGCATCGTGGCACTTACATGCACAACCTTGTTTCAGTCCAACAATTACTAGTCCCAGGTTGGGTTATTTTAATTCTGCGCCAAACTCTATTCTCTTCTGCGATAATAACGATACTGAAATTTTATCGACCCAAACTTACGATACCTATCAATGGTATAAACAAGAGTGGGCGGCTGTGCCTCCAGGAGTGCCAAATCCAAACCCATGGATTGCTATCACAGGAGCAAATTCGCAAACATATACTATAAATGGCACTGACGACTTGTTATATTATTTCAAAGTGGAGGCTACTTTAGATTCGTGTACAGAAGAAAGTCCTGCTATTTTGGCAGATGGCTACAATTTTGGATTACCTTATCTAATTGCAACTTTTCAACCCGGAACTTATCAATTTATTGGAAATGGGACATATAATGTTTGTAATGGTGCTTCTGTATTGTTAGAAAATGGATTCGATCAAGTTTATGGTTTACATACTTGGTATAAATGCATTCCTAGTGATTTACCACCCTTTCAAGGAGATCCTTGTATAATTCCAAATGAGAATGGCGATACTTATACTGCTACTACCACAGGTTTTTATGGTTTTTGGGCTTGTACATCCTATTGTCCTGATATATGCTTGTTTTTAGGATTGCCCGCCTTCATCCAACTTAATTTTGGTGATTGGTCTTTTTGCTCATTAGGTAATCCTGAATTTAGTTCAAATCATGTAAAGTTGTATCCGAATCCAACTACTCAAGTATTATTTGTAGGGAATCAAAGTGATAATCAAAAAACATTACTAAAGATTATGGATATGTCTGGCAAAGTTGTTTTTTCGATGTCGGATTATCACTATGGAGAACCAATTGATTTATCTAAGCTTGAGGCTGGAAGTTATTTGCTTGTTTCTGAAACTGAAGAAGGAAAAATTTTTAGAAATAAATTTGTAAAAAAATGATAGTTATTTTTCAGTTCATTTCGCAATATAAATTTCATTTATTTTTAAAAAGTCAGTAGGATCAGTTTTAAGCTTCCCGTTAATTTTGGCTTATTTATATACAGAAATACTTCAGAGAGTTTAAGTGTAATTGAATTGGTAAGATTGGCATTTTGATTTTAATTAAATGACTTAATGAATTGATTTTGTTTTATGGTGATCATTTGATTATATAATAATAACTGTTTAAAGTTGGCACCATGAAATTTGGAAATAAAGTTTTTTTATGAGTAAATCTATTTTTAATGACACTAATTTTAGCAATTAAAAAAAATTAATACTTATGTTACGATTACTCTGTTTTTGTTTTTTGTTATTATTCAATTGTTCCTCTTGTAGTAAGGATTATATTATTCCCACCATATCAAGTGAACGTACGACTAAAATCATACAAAATGAAGGTATTTCTGTCACTGTAATTATCGATCAACCTAATTTGAAAAATGTTGATGTTTTGATGGTTTTTCACGGTACTGTTTCAAGTGATCAAGATATTTTGACTGCGGCCAATACTACACTTGACAAATTCAAGGGGATTTTGGATCGAAATGATATGATGCTGATTAGTGTAGCTTACCCTCAAGAAAATGTACTATTAGGTGATTCAATTCTTCAGGCAGAAGCCGCTCTGTTGTGGTTAAAAAATACCGCTAACCAAGAATTAGGAATAACAATAGGCAAAATATTTTTGGCAGGCCATTCTCAGGGTGGATATATGGTTACCCGACTTAATACCCTGCACCAAACCAATGGTGTAATTGCCAATGCGCCAGGACCTTTAAATCTGGTTTATCGTTGTCAATTAGAAGAAAATGGGCAAGTTCAGCAAAGTGCAGTATGTACAAGACTAAAAAATGTATATGGTTTAACTTCGGAAAACAGTGATGCTTATTTTGAACGGTCTTTACTTAATTTTACTAATGGATTTAAATCGGATATTTTGTTTGTACAGGGTCTTAATGATTCACCAATTCAGATGTATTCTTGGCCCATTTTCAAACAAGAGGTATTTAATTGTACAGATTGTCAAAGCCGACAGTTTGTTGAGATTCTTGGAGGTGAACATGGTTCTCTCTTTGATAGTGTTCAAGGGAAATCTGCTTTTAATTCCTTTATTGGAAGTCATTGATAGAACGTTTATTTTTTTGGCAGAAAAGATTTAAGGTGAATTTGAAGAAACTAAAATTAAACTTCTTATTCAAATTGCTATCTAAACAATAGAATTTTAAATTTTATGAAATATGATCAAATCATTTCTGTTATTGGTATTAATTTCTTTATTTGGTTGTAATAATGATGACCATTCGAATAATACAAGTCCTGTTTTAATTCCTTATCCGGAAGGCTTGACCACTCATTATATAACCGTCAATTCTGTTAGCCGTAAGTATTTGGTATACCGTCCTGCGGGAATGACTTCGGTAAAAGCTGTGGTGATGGTTTTACATGGAGGAGGTGGCGCTGGTGTGGGCGTTTCCGAGCTTGGTACTCATCCGTTATCCGTTTTTCGAACCTTGGCAGATCAAGAAAAATTTTTGGTAGTTTATCCTGAAGGTTCATCTGATATTCAGGGAAATCCAGGATGGAATGATTGTAGAAGTGATGATTTTTCAGGGAGTCAAGGTGACGACATTACTTTTTTAAAACAGTTGAATGCACAATTGGTTACAGAGTTAACTATCAACGCTTCTAAAATGTTTTTAACTGGTACAAGTAATGGCGCCTTGATGACCTATTCCTATGCCTTTCAATTTCCAGAGACAATAAAAGCGATAGCAGTATCGAGTGGAAATCTTCCAGAGTTTCCTGAAAGTGGGGTATGTACAACAGGTTCGTCAATTCCTCTACCTATATTGCTTACGCATGGTACTAGTGATCCTGCCATGCCGGCTAATGGAGGCTGTGTAGCTAATTTGGGAGGATTGTGCAATCGAGGAAAAGTTATATCTCAGTCTGCAACTATTAACTATTGGTTGCAAAGGAATGGATTGCAAAATGAGATGCCTGTTGTTTCACAATTTGATGTTAATGTTACCGATGCTGGGAATGTTGAAAAAAGGGTATATAACGGAGCGAATCCACTTGTGTATTATGTATTGCATAACGCAGGACATCAAGTTCCAAGTAAAACCGTTTTTAGTAATTCATCGGCTGCTAGTGGTATTCAAAATAGGGATATAGAATTTGCGGAAGAAGTTTGGAGTTTTTTTAAGGGACTTCAATAAAAACAGCATACAATAGCGGTTTAGCAAAATGGCGGGTTCAGCGCTAAATTGAATGTAAGTGATGCAAAATCAGCCACATCGTCAAGCGGCATTACGATACTTTACCGAAAGTTTTTTTATTTTATTAGAGAAATGCCATGTTCAAGTTATAAGTGCAACAGGCCAAGTAGATTTTAG
>NZ_NOXV01000121.1 GCF_002251835.1 Flavobacterium cyanobacteriorum | reverse complement strand
GCAAGAAAAACGTAAAAAAACCGTCTCAAGTTGTGAGACGGCTTCCTTCTTTTTTATTTATTTACGCTCTATTTCTCTAAGGTTCTCTATTTTCTTAAGTTCCAGGAAGCCTTTTATGTCTTCAAAGTGCTCTTTTACGCGCTTGTTGCCGAACTCAAATACTTTTGTTACCAGCCCATCAAGGAAATCCCTGTCGTGCGATACCAATATCAGTGTACCGTCAAATGCTTTAAGGGCGTCTTTAATAATGTCTTTGGTTTTCATGTCAAGGTGGTTGGTAGGCTCATCCAGTATCAGCAGGTTTACCGGTTCAAGCAAGAGCTTAATCATGGCAAGGCGGGTACGCTCGCCACCGGAGAGTACTTTTACTTTTTTGGTAGTATCATCTCCGCTGAACATAAATGCTCCCAAAATATTCTTTATCTGTGTGCGGATGTCGCCTTCGGCAATGCGGTCTATGGTCTCAAAAACCGTGAGGTTTTCATCCAGCATCGCCGCCTGGTTTTGGGCAAAATAGCCAATCTGCACATTATGGCCAACTTCCAGCCTGCCTTCAAAATCAATTTCGCCCATAATGGCCTTGACCATAGTTGATTTACCTTCGCCGTTCTTACCCACAAACGCTACTTTCTGCCCACGCTCAATTACCACGGCGGCATCTTTAAACACCACATGGTCTCCATAAGATTTGCAAAGCTCGTTAACCACAACCGGGTACTGGCCTGATCGCGGTGCCGGCGGAAACTTAAGGCGCAGCGCCGAAGTGTCAACCTCGTCAACCTCAATCAACTCCAGCTTTTCTAACATTCTCACACGGGATTGCACTTGCTCCGTTTTTGAAAAAGCCCCCCTAAAACGCTCAATAAAAGCCTGATTTTCAGCAATAAATTTCTGCTGCTCGTCATATGCCTTCTGCTGGTGGGCGCGGCGGTCTTTACGCAGTTCAAGATAATGTGAGTATTTAGCCTTATAGTCATAAATACGGCCCATGGTAACCTCAATGGTACGGGTGGTGATATTGTCGACAAAAGCCCTGTCGTGCGATATAACCATAACCGCTTTGGCACTATTGATAAGGAAATCTTCCAGCCACTGTATGCTTTCGATATCCATGTGGTTGGTAGGCTCATCAAGCAGGATAAGGTCCGGCTTTTGCAGCAGGATCTTCGCCAGCTCAATCCTCATCCTCCAACCGCCGCTGAACTCAGATGTAGGCCTTGTAAAATCTTCACGTGTAAAGCCCATACCAATCAGTACTTTCTCTACTTCAGTCTCATAATTTATTTCTTCTATAGAATAGAATTTCTCGCTTAGTTCTGAAACTTTCTCGATAATCTTATAATATTCGTCCGACTCATAATCGGTGCGTACTGTCAGCTCTTCATTAAGCGCATCAATTTCGGCCTTCATTTTAAAGATGCTTTCAAACGCTTTAGATGTTTCTTCAAAAACGGTAGCGTTATCTTCAGTAAGCAGGTGCTGCGGCAGGTAGGCTATTACCGTTCCTTTTGGCGCTGAAATGTTGCCAGATGAAGGCTTATTGACTCCTGCAATTATTTTAAGTAGGGTTGATTTTCCGGCACCGTTCTTACCCATGAGGGCAATTTTGTCGGTTTCATTGATTGAAAAAGAAACATCGCTGAAAAGCGTGGTACCGCCAAACTGTACCGAAAGCGCATCAATAGTAATCATGGTAAGATTTTGAAAGCCGCAAAGATAGGATTTTAGCAGGATTAGACAATGAGATAATTTGCATCCTACGTCAGAATAGCTATATTTGAAGTTTAAACTTGTATGATATGAAACCCTGGATTAAAGCTGGGCTTTTTTTTGCCGTATGGATGTTTTTTTTCATGACATTAATCGGTCCTTTCCTTTATGTACTGGTAGGCCTGGAAGACAAAGTTATTTTTGATTTTAGTATCCCGAAGCTGGTTATTTCCGGTGTTGCCTCTACCATCTCCGGGCTGTGGATAGGCTACAATAACCGAAATAGAAACAAAATTAAAAGCCAGGCAGGCACTAAATGAAAAGTTGGGTTAAATTCGGCCTGGTATGGGGCGTGTTTATGTTCATTATGCTGAACATTGTTTTCCCATTGCTTGACGGGGCGCAGCCAGAATTGATCAAGGTCCTTATTGGATTGCCCTTTTGGATAATTGCAGGGCTTATATTTGGCTATGTTTCACGGAAAAGAACAAAAACAAAACAGGATTAAATGCAAGAATGGAAACGTAATGGCCTGCTGACAGGGGCCGTATTTTACATCATCACTATAGTAATTTTGCCCGTGGCCGGCGGTGAGAAGCTTTCCATAATAAAACTGTTCCTGGGGTTACCACTCTGGGCAATTACAGGGTGCGCAATGTCATGGCTTTATAATGACAGGGCCGGTAAAAAAGCTACCAGGCCTAAAAGGAAGCGTTAGCGCCTTTCGGGGTTCAGTAATTCATACCACACCTCATCCACACCTTCAAATTCAAACGTTTCTACGTAGTTTAAGCCTGCTTTTTCCAGTACTCTTCTTGATGCGTAGTGGCCGGCATCTGCGTAAGCATTTATTTTTTCAAGTTTCAGTACCGTAAAGCCATATTCCACAAATGCTTTGGCTGCCTCAGTAGCATAACCACTGCCCCAAAAGGAAGGCAAAAAGCGGTAGCCCAAATCAAAAAACTGTTCATGGCCGTTAACATTATGTTCCACTTTAAGGCCGGCCCAGCCCATAAAAGCACCTGTTTGCTTATGTATAGCTGCCATGCGGCCTATGCCGTTCTTTTTATACTGCTCAAGCACGTTATTAAGGAATTGCCTTGCTTCATTAATATCCTTCACCGGATTGTTGCCTAAATACGTGTGCACTTCAGCAAGGGAATCAAGGCTGAACAAGTTTATATCATCTTCAGGGGTAAGCGGCCTGAAGTACATGCGTCCGGTTTCGAGATGCTGCAGCATAATTTTAATTTAATAAATCCTGTTTAATCGATACGGCTCCCATTACAGCTTAAAAATGTACCTTTGCCGCAAAAATTGCAACAGTGGGCTTACAAAGATATACAAAAGAGTTTTCGGCAAACCTGAAGCTGGCCTATCCTGTAATATTAGGGATGCTGGGCCACACGCTTATAGGTGTGGTTGATAACATTATGGTAGGCAAAATAGGCACGGCTGAACTGGCAGCAGTATCATTAGGTAACAGCCTTGTATTTATAGCCATGTCAGTAGGCATAGGTTTTTCTACAGCTATAACACCAATTGTGGCACAGGGTGATGCTGAGCAGGATACCGGCAAAGTAAGGGAGGCTTTTCATCATGGGCTGGTACTATGCACGGTGCTGGGCCTCCTGCTGTTCGGGGTGGTTTATTTTGCAAAGCCGCTCATGTCGCTTATGCACCAGCCGCAGGAAGTTATAGCGCTTGCTTCGCCCTATATTGACTGGGTAGCGTTTTCTTTGCTGCCCATGGTAATATTCCAGGGGTATAAGCAGTTTGCTGATGGTATGTCGCTTACCAAATACGCTATGTATGCAGTTATTGTTTCTAACGTAATACATGTAGCCATCAACTACATGCTTATATACGGTATCTGGATATTCCCGAAGATGGGAATAACAGGCGCTGCACTGGGAACGGTAATATCACGTGTGCTGATGGTATTGTACATGCATTATATCCTTTCGAAAAATGCTAAGCTCAATATATATTTCCATAACTTCAGCCTGGGGCAGGTCAAAAAATCAATGCTGAAAAAGATAACTGCCCTTGGCCTGCCTTCGTCCATGCAGATGCTTTTTGAGGTAGCTCTTTTTACGGCAGCTATCTGGCTTTCGGGCTCGCTGGGCAAATCGAGCCAGGCCGCCAACCAGATTGCCCTGAGCCTTGCGTCGATGACCTTTATGTTTGCCATGGGCCTTAGTGTGGCCGCCATGGTAAGGGTAGGCAACCAGAAAGGCCTGCAGGACTATAAGAACCTGCAGGTAGTGGCACGCTCTATTTTCCTGCTTGCCATAGTGCTTGAAATTGTGTTTGCGCTGCTTTTTGTGGCGCTGCATGAGGTGCTTCCGCATTACTTCCTCAATATGGAAAACGTATCGCTGCTGCAAGACAATGCTGAGGTTGTTGCCATAGCGTCGTCCCTGTTGCTGGTGGCTGCCGTATTCCAGATTTCCGACGGCATACAGGTGGTGGTACTGGGAGCACTGCGGGGCCTGCAGGATGTGAAGATACCTACGGTAATAACATTTATAGCTTACTGGGTTATAGGGTTTCCCATATCTTTTTACCTGGGGATACATACCGGCCTTAAGGCTACGGGTATATGGATTGGCCTGCTGGCAGGGCTCACGGTTGCTGCCTTATTTTTGTATCTTCGCTTTAATTACTTAACCAATAAAATGATCAAAGCACCTTACCACCTCAATGAAGAATCACATTAGACATAAGACATAAGACATAAGACATAAGACATTAGACATTAGACATAAGACATTAGACATTAAGACTTTCAACTTTCGAACTTTCAAACTTTCAACTTTCAAACTTTCAACTTTCAAACTTTCAAACTTTCAACTTTCAACTTTCAAACTTTCGAACTTTCAACTTTCAAACTTTCAACTAATATTATGGAACTACCAAAATTTCTACTTGCTGATAATACTGACTTTCCTGAAGATATATTTATCATCCACCTTGATTATCCACGCTTTATCATTAACCTGAAAGATGATGAAGTGGAATTTTTGGAAGAGCCTGAAGACCTTGACGAAAATGAGCTGAACGCAGAGATGGAAGCCCTTATAGAACAGGCGAATACCTTTTATGACAGGGAAATGGAAAGGTATGAGCAAGGCTGATTTATTTTTTTTCAGGAGCAGGGAATTTCCGTCTCCGTAGCATCTCCTGTGCCTGCTGTCCGCTATATCTCCCCGCCGCGAAAGCGGGCGGCGGGGAG
>NZ_NOXV01000136.1 GCF_002251835.1 Flavobacterium cyanobacteriorum | reverse complement strand
GGAAAGCGGGAATGGCGCCTGCCGGTATGGCCCTGTCTTTTCGCTCCTGAAAAAAAAGTTTGACGGAGGAAGAGGATGAGCGGGCTTTGAGGACGGGGAAATAAGGTAAATGCTTGGCAGGAAATGTTATCCGGCAAGGGGTATCGGGACATTTCTTTGCATATAGTTTAGTTATGGCGAATGCTTTTTATTGCATGTATATTTTTGCAGGCTGAAACGGGCCAGAAAACTTATGGCTGCTGATTTAAATTCTTTTGTACTTCACTGATAAATGCTTCAAGTTTAGCCCCACGTACAGATAATAATGTTGAAAATCTGAAAAAAGCGGCATAAAATTATACATCCGTACGCACAAGGCATTTCAGGATTTCCATGAATTTTTCTCCTTCTGCATAATTTTTTATAAATTTTGAAATTTTGCCACTTACTATCCTGCTCTGTGTGAGTATGGCCATCTCTGCGGGTGTAAGCTCAAATGTGGCTATGTATACAATATTATCATTATTATTAGTCCCCATGACAGCTTCTGCCTGAGGTTTTTCGAGTTTCCTGCCGTCTTCAAATACGAGTACAACGCCCGGCAACATACTTATAACCTGCTCAACTGTGACAACTTCCATCCTGTAGGTTATGGTTTTACCCTTCTTTATTTTGACAACATGGAGCCCTTCTGATATTGAAGCAGTCAGCTTATGTTCATCTGTATTTTTATCAATAATATGAGTAAGGAAATCACAAAAAAAATCTTTAGGATACTTTATCCCGTCAATCACCTGGAAATAATACTTCTTGTTGCTTTCCGAAAACTTATTGAATTTATAATATACAGCTTCGTTCCTTATTGTATCCTGGAGCTGTATGACGTAGTTTTTTATACCATTGCTTTCAAAAGGCCTTACATCCACTACCTTGAAGATCCTGTTGGCAAGCGCTTCGTGCTTAGTGCGGTGGTTTTTATTTTCAGCATATATTTTGCTCAGGTTTTCATTGATAAAAAAATCATTATACCCTTTTTCGTAAGAAAGTTCACTTTCGGAAAGGGGTTTAATCTTCACAGTCTTTTCCAGTAACAGTTCCGGGCGGTTCCCAGGCGAATCCTGAGCATGGCCTACATATGTGGCAATAAATATAAGATATAAAATAGCCCTATACATAATATTATTTTTTAGTATCTAAATGCCAAATTTATCATACAGCTTAAAAAGCGTAACAGTAGACTGTTTAATTTTCGATAAAGTGTACGTATAATCGATATATTACAATTTATTTAAGATTCGTAATTTCGCCAAAAGGCTGATAACGTATCCGCCTGCTGATGCTACAACCGCAACCGTATAAGAGCGTGTACACGTAGCATAAAATTTTAATGGATTTTATAGACAAGTTTTAGCCAATATTACAGATAAAACTTTTAAAATAAAGTTGCATCGGTTAATTGACCGTGGATGGAAAGATGTCCATAAAGAATTCCAGGCAGGTTATGGATTAGCAAAATGAAAGACACCACAACTTTATCATAGAGACTTTTGAAAGCAGCTGTACTCCGAAGGCCATTCCTAAGAAACAATTTCATCATATAAATTTGGATTAGCATGATGAAACAATCTGCATCACACTAAAACATAGATTTTTTTAAATGTATAAAATATTGAAAAACAATTAATTATGCATACCGTATGGCTTTTTTTAGAAAAAAAATACATATTTTTCATGAAGAACTGTAACATCATGAAATAGGAGCAGTCATTATAGCAAACCGGTTAACCAAGTTGGAACACTTAAAGGAAACAGATAACCTTATAGAACGCTGCAGGCAGGGAAGCCGTAACGCGCAGTTTGAGCTTTATAATAAATATTATAAAGCCATGTACAATACTGCGCTGCGCATTGTAAAGGACGCGCACTGGGCTGAAGATATAATGCAGGAGTCGTTCCTTAAAGCCTTTACTAAGATTGACAGTTATAAAGGTGAAGTTTCGTTTGGGGCCTGGCTAAAAAAGATTGTGGTAAACCACAGCCTGGACAATTATAAAAAAATAAACAAAGTAACCCTGGAGCCGCTGGATGACGTGCTGTATAAAGTTGAAGACGCAGGCCCCGGTGAAGAAGCGAAGATAGATTTCCTGCAAATGCAGATGCACCAGGTAATGGCGGCCATACAATCGCTGAAGGAAAATTACAGGCTTGTGCTCACCTTATTGTTTATTGAAGGGTATGACCAGGAAGAAATATGTGAAATTTTAAAAATAAACCCCGGCAATTGCCGTACCATGATCAGCAGGGCTAAGGAGAGCCTGCTTAAAAAACTTAGTGTATATGAGTACCGATAAAAACCTTGAAGAACTGTTTACCCGGCTCAATGGCAGCTGGGATACGCAGGAGCCTGAGGCCGGCCACCAGGACCGCTTCCTGGCAAGGCTTGAGCGTAAGGATAAAAAGCGCTTCCCCTTTAGCCTGCTACTGCCGATAGCGGCGGCTATACTAATACTGTTTGGCATATTCATAAACCATAAGCCCGAAACACTACAACAGGACGCGCTTGCAAAAGTATCGCCGAAAGCACGTGAAACACAACTGTACTTTGCATCAGTAATAAGTAAGGAACTTGCCAAAATTGAGAAAGAGAACAGCCCTGAAACACAAAGGCTGGTTAAAGATGCGCTTTTTCAAATAGAGAAACTCGAAAAAGATTATGATAAGCTGACACAGGAGCTTTTGCAAAAAGGCGAAAGCCGCCAGCTTATACATGCCATGATTACCAACCTGCAAACCAGGATAGCATTCCTTGAACAGGTAACAACACGGATAGAGAACACCAAAAAAATAAAAGAACAATACCATGAAAACAACCAGCTTTAAATATATGCTTTTACTGCTCCTTTTACCCGCCCTTGCCAGTGCGGTTGAGCTTAAAGGGAAATATAAAAAGGAGAAGAACATCCGGAAATCGTACCAGGTAAACAGCAATGCCGCCCTTGATATTAATAATAAATATGGCACTGTGTATGTGGCTACCTGGGACCAGAATATTACTGAGATTGATATAACAATAAAGGTAGCAGGCGACGATGAAAAACAGGTTACCCAGCGTATCAATTCTATAGATGTAAGTTTCAGCGCTACCAAGGCATTGGTTACCGCAGTGACTAAAATCGGTAACCTTACCTGCAACTCCAACATAAGTATGGAAATCAATTATACGATTAAAATACCGAAAAAGGGTTCCATAAACCTTGACAACGAGTATGGCGGCATACAGGCCGGAAAAATATACGGCAAAGCTGATATCAACTGCCAGTATGGCGATGTAGGCATTGATGAACTACATAACGACGTAAACCTGCTGAAGATACAGTATTGCGGCAATTCAAAAATAAACTTTGCCAAAGCTGCTACAATCAATGCCAAATATTCTGGCCTCCGGGTTGGAAAAAGTAATAATGTGGAATTTAAAGGAGAATATTCAAACCTTAGCGGTGAAGATATAAATACTATCCAATATACTTCAGATTATGGTGAAATAAAAATAAAAAGTGCAGGTGTAGTTACAGGCAAAGGCGACTATAACACCATACGCTTTGGCAGGATATACAATACACTTAACCTGACTACAAATTATGGCGATATTAAAATTGAACTTATAGATAAAACCACCCGTAACATAGCTATAAATGCCAATTATACCGGTATAAGCCTTGGCTTTGATGACAGCTACCCCTTTGATTTTGAGTTGACCACAGAATATTCCGACATTACGGGTACTGAAGGCTTTAAATTTACCACTAAAAAAGATAAGGAATATGGCTCAGGTGGATACTATAAAGGGTACCATAAAAACAGCGGAAGTAATAAACTCTTCATAAAATCTAAATACGGACATATACAATTAGTAAAAAAATAGTTAACCTGATACAACCTATCATAAAAAACAATCGTCTTAATTAATTATCAATCATCAATCAAAAAACGTTTATCATGAAAAAATTTGCAATCATTTTAATGGGAGTGTTATGCTTTGTTTCGGGGTATGCCCAGGAAAAAGCAGAAGTAACAATCGGTAACGGCGCAACAACCAGGAGCAGCCGGAAAGTATCAGACTTTACCAAACTGTCTGTAAAAGGGCCTTTTGATGTAAGGCTGGTGAGTGGAGAAGCAGGAAGCGTATCTGTTGAGGCAGATGCTAACATTATTGACCTGGTGGTAACCCGTGTAAGTAACAACACCCTTGAGATAATGCCGCAGGAAGGAAAACTGTTTAAGAGCAGCAGGGGTAATAAGATAATTATTAAAGTACCTTTTACAAAACTGGAAGAAGTAGCGCTCTACGGCTCCGGGTCAATAAGCGGTAAAAAAGAACTGAAGGACGACATTAAAGTGGTGCTTGACGGTTCAGGTAAAATTAACCTTGAGGTGGCAGCTGCCACTACAAGTGCTACGGTGCTTGGATCCGGAAATATAAACCTGCAGGGAACAACACAAAACTTTACGTGTTTGGTTTCGGGTTCAGGCTATATCAAAGCCGAAACACTAAAAGCGGGAAGCGCAGATGTAACCGTATCAGGTTCCGGCAATGCTTACGTGTATACCAGCCAGGCTATTACCGGAATGATCACGGGCAGCGGAAGTGTAGCTTATGCCGGTGAACCTAAAGAGCGTGACCTGAAGCGTACCGGCAGCGGTGAATTTAAAATATTCAAATAGTATAGAATTAGGTTAGATTAGGTTAAATTTGCTTTTGGAAAGCCACCCGCAACGGGTGGTTTTTCTTTTTGCGGTTATACGGCGTGTTGAAGTGGCCATTGGATAACAAGGAGGTACTGCCGCCGAAGCCTTAGCCCCGGTGGAAGCGGCATCCTCCCCGCCGCCGCGCTTATGGCGGCGGGGAGAT
>NZ_NOXV01000138.1 GCF_002251835.1 Flavobacterium cyanobacteriorum | reverse complement strand
GCAATGCAGCGCAGCGGAATGAGGACTTGCAGCGGAAAGCCCGGCCCTCAGGGACACGCCCAAAAAGTGATAGATTGTTTGAAAGACTTCCCTCTGGGCAAGTTGAGCCTTGTGTGGGTGAACCGCCGTACAGCGACGTGGTGCAGGCGGGATTTAGCGAACCAGCACGCCCTCTTTGTAGATTACAGGGATTTCCTGCAGGTTATTTTTGGAGATGCTGCCTGCCCTGAAAATATATTCCTTATCATACAGCGTATTGCCTTTAAAGAACGTTACCATAAAGCTGTTGTTTAGCGCCAGTACACTCTCCTCCATCATCTCGATCTTTACAGCAGTATCGGGCAGCACTTCAGTAAAAGCATGCCTCATAGTAGAGGTTTTTCGCTCCTCACCGTCTATTTCACCCACAGCGTTTGATACTATTATAACGGCCTCAAGCTTTTCATCGCTGTCGTTCACCAGGTAGGCATACCAGGTGTTTTCCATAAAGTCGTCATTCCATTCCTGCAATGCGGCTACATATACATTTTCAACCTTAGGTATTATTATATCTTTTTTCATATTATTAATAAAACATTTGTTCTGCCCATTGCAATGGTTCCGGCAGGCTTACCGAAGAAAACTCTATATGTATCACCCTTCTTCTCTCTTTATTTTGAGTACGTCCCGAGCTGTGCATTAACAAGGGCTTCATAATCATTATCCCGCCTTTTTTAACGTTGCAAAACTCGCCGGGTTCTTTAATCCTGTTTATATTTTCAGGCCGGTATATCTTGTTCAGGTGGGAGCCGGGAAATACCTTTAAAGCTCCATTCGCTTCGTTAGTATTATCCAGGTGGAGCCTGATAGTAATTATATTTTCCAATATTTCAACAGGAGGCTGAACAGCAAATTGTCCCTGCTTCTTTGTCCAGGGCCCATAGCCATTGGTTTCTATACGCTCTTTTACTGAAATTGTAAGGTCCTGATGGCAGGCAACATACCAGTTAGAAGCCGGTGGCTTATCAAAATATATACTTTTAACAACAAAATAATTTTCGCCGAAAAGGCTTCTGATAATATTTTTAAGTTTGATGTTGAAAATGATATCCTGAAGCTCTGGAAATTCTTTAAGGAACTGCCTCACTGCAAAAAGGTCGCCTGTCTTGCGAAATGTAGTGCCGGAGGTATCTGCTGCCTCAATAGCTGCAATAACAGCAGCTATTTCTTCTGCTGAATATACATCATCAACTACCGTAAACCCTTTTTCTGCAACATCAGCCTTATGGACAGAGGCAACTTCCATTACTATATACTGGATTTAAACTGCTCCAGGAAGCGCACATCATTTTCATACAGCATGCGTATATCACTTATCTGGTACATAAGCAGTGCTATCCGCTCAATACCCATCCCGAAAGCAAAGCCATTATACTTAGCAGGGTCTATGTTACAGTTCTTAAGAACGTTGGGGTCAATCATCCCGCAACCCATAATTTCCAGCCAGCCGGTACCTTTGGTAATCCTGTAGTCAACTTCGGTCTTCAGGCCCCAGTACACATCAACTTCAGCGCTTGGTTCCGTAAAAGGGAAATACGAAGGGCGCAGGCGGATCCTGCTCTTGCCGAACATTTCTTTGGTAAAATATTGCAGCGTCTGCTTCAGGTCGGCAAAAGAAACGTCTTTATCAATATATAGGCCCTCAATCTGGTGGAATGTACACAATGAACGCGATGAAACAGCTTCGTTCCGGTACACCCTTCCGGGTGAAATAGTGCGTATGGGGGGTTTGTTTTCTTCCATGTAGCGCACCTGTACTGATGAGGTATGGGTACGCAGCAGTATGTCGGGGTTTGTTTGTATAAAAAATGTGTCCTGCATGTCCCTGGCCGGGTGGTATTCCGGAAGGTTAAGCGCGGTAAAGTTGTGCCAGTCGTCCTCAATCTCCGGGCCATCGGAAACATTAAACCCTATAGTGGAAAAAATATCGATGATCTGGTTCTTAACGATAGATATAGGATGGCGCGACCCTACCTGGAACGGTTCGCCGGGACGTGTAAGGTCACCATATATGCCTTTGGCCTCTTCCCTGCTTTCAAATGACTCCTGGAGTTCGGCTACCTTGCCCTCTGCAGCCTTTTTCAACGCATTGATTACCTGCCCGAACTCTTTCTTCTGTTCGTTAGGCACGTTTTTAAATTCCGCGAAAAAATCGTTCAGGATGCCTTTTTTGCCCAGGAACTTTATCCTGAAAGCTTCGAGTTCTTCTTTGTTTTGTGTCGAGAAAGCTTCTGCCTCGGCAATATAATCTTTTATCTTGTCTATCATCGTCCGGTAAATAAGTGTGCAAATTTAGGGATTTCAGCCTAATTGTTTTGTAAAATTATACCGCAGTTTTTATTATTCATCAGGATATAAGCCCTTTCTCCAGGAAATAGTCCACTATGGCACCCTTCATCAGTATGGCCTGTTCGCCGGCTTTTAATGGGGGCAGCTGCTCCTTTATATTATAGTGCGGCCACCCGTCTTCATCAAAATGGCTGAACTCATAGTAACCATAAGACTCCAGCAGCCGGCAGATGGCTATATGCATAAGGTTTATTTTTTCGTCTTTCTTAAATTTTCGGCTAAACTGCCCCAGCTCCTGTACACCAATAAGGTATATAATGGCATCGAGATCCAGGGTTTCACCATCGGCAAAACGGTTGGATAATAAGGTTACGAGTTGTTCCCAGCGCTCTTTAAGTTGTTCGTCTCTTGACATAGTCGTATAATGAGGGGCAAAGATACGACTACAAATGTAATGCGCCGGGCCAACAGGCTATTTTACACGCAGGAATATTTAAGGTTGTTCATAAAGCGCTTGACGAAATACATGGAATACGTAATTCCCGGGGCAGGGGCCGTATTTTTTTGTATGCAAGAGCATTTAGTTTAGGCTGCGGCATTTGATTATTAAGCCCTAAAGCCTAAATTTGTAGTATGCAAACCCCGTTGGAACTCCAGATACAAACCCTGCCCGACAGCCCCGGCGTTTACCAGTATTTTGACAAGGATGATAAGCTCCTGTATGTTGGTAAAGCCAAAAACCTGAAGAAAAGGGTGATGTCTTATTTCAATAAAATACACGACTCCGGCCGTATCCGGGTAATGGTGCGCAAGATTGTTACCATAAAGCATATTGTTGTACCTACGGAGAGCGAGGCGCTGCTGCTGGAGAATAACCTTATAAAAAAGCTGCAGCCGCGCTATAATGTAATGCTTAAGGATGATAAGTCCTACCCGTGGATATGTATTAAGAAAGAGCCTTTTCCGCGAATTTTCCACACGAGGAAAGTAATTAAGGACGGTTCAGAATATTTCGGGCCTTACACCAGCTTTAAGACCGTATATACACTGATGGACCTCATAAAAGAACTATATGCCCTGCGTACCTGCAATTACGACCTGAGCGAGGCTAACATAGCTTCAGGTAAATACAAAGTGTGCCTGGAGTACCACATAGGCAACTGCAAAGGCCCCTGTGAAGGGCATGAGTCGTTCCGCACCTACCAGGACCATGTGGATGCCATACGCGAAATACTGAAAGGGAATTTTAAGGAAAGCCTCAGGGACTTCAGGAAACAAATGCAGGAACTGGCGGCAGAGATGCGGTTTGAAGAAGCCCAGCAGATAAAGAACAAGATAGACATACTGGAGGGCTACAGGTCCAGGTCAACCGTATTTAATCCTAAAATCGCCAGCCTTGATGCCTTCAGTATCATATCAGATGAGGCTACAGCCTATATCAACTTCATACAGGTATCACACGGGGCAATTATCCGTTCGCACACCATGGAAATCAGGAAAAAACTTGATGAGCCGGACGAGGAACTGCTGGAAATAGCTATAGTGGAAATGCGGAAGCGGTTCAATCTCCGCTCTAAGGAAATACTGGTGCCTTTCCCTGTTGAGCTGGGAGAGGATATTAAGGTAAGCGTACCGAAACTGGGCGATAAGAAACTGATACTTGACCTTAGTGAGCGGAATGCGCGTTCCTACAGGATGGATCAGCTGAAACAGGAAAAAATTGTGGACCCCGACAGGCATACCACCCGTATAATGGCCCAGATGAAAAAAGATTTGAGGCTGCCGGAAGAGCCAAGGCATATTGAATGTTTTGATAACTCAAACATACAGGGTACTAACCCGGTATCAGCCTGCGTGGTATTTAAAGACGGAAAGCCCAGCAAAAAAGATTACAGGCACTTTAATATAAAAACGGTAGAAGGGCCTAATGATTTTGCTTCCATGGAAGAAGTAGTACACCGCCGGTACAGGCGCCTGCTGGAAGAAAACCAGCCGTTGCCGCAGCTGATAATTATTGACGGGGGCAAAGGGCAGCTCTCATCAGCGCTTAAAAGCCTTGAAGAACTTGGGCTGCGCGGAAAAATAAGTATAATAGGCATAGCAAAACGGCTGGAGGAAATATATTACCCCGGCGACCCGGTACCCATGTACCTGGATAAAAAATCAGAAACATTAAAAATAATCCAGCACCTGCGTAATGAAGCGCACCGTTTCGGCATAACCTTCCACAGGAATAAGCGCAGCAGCAGTGCCCTGCAAACCTCTGTAGAAGCCATTCCGGGCATTGGCGAAAAAACCATGATAACCCTGCTGAAGCACTTTAAATCAGTAAAAAGGCTTAAAGAAGCACCTGAAAATGAAATTTCTAAGGTGGTAGGGCCGTCAAAAGCCAAAAAAATTACCGAATTTTATAAAAAATAAGACACTATCCCAAAAAGTGTGTAAGTTTAAAAATAACGGGGTTTGA